>CAZUGY010000031.1:0-30140 GCA_964620265.1 uncultured Alcaligenaceae bacterium | reverse complement strand
AGGCGTCGAGCGCCACCACGATGCCCGCCATCGACAGCATCGACGTGGCAGCGATCGCGATGCCGTACAGGCCCGCGAGCCAGAACGACACGAGGATCGCCGCGCACACCGCGAGCACGGGCCAGGCGGTCGACTTCATCGACACGCCGATGCCGGCGATGATGTTCGTGGCATGGCCGGTGGTGGAGGCTTGCGCCACGTGCTTGACGGGCTTGAAGTCGGTGCCGGTGTAGTACTCGGTGATGATCACCATGAGCGCCGTGAGCACGAGACCGACGACTGCCGCGCCGAAGATGCGCGTGGTGGTGAGCTGCGGATCGGCGGCGGTGAAGCCCGCGGTCATGCGGTCGGTGATGAACCAGAATGCGATGGCCGAGAGCACGCCCGCGACCGCGAGGCCCTTGTACAGGGCATTCATGATCTTGCCGCCCGGCGTCGCCCTGACGAAGTAGCAGCCGATGATCGAGGCGATGATCGACGCGCCACCCAGCACCAGCGGATAGAGCACCAACAGGTCGCCGGCGCCGGTCAGCAGCAGCGCGGTCAGCACCATGGTGGCGCCGACGGTGACGACGTAGGTCTCGAACAGGTCGGCCGCCATGCCGGCGCAGTCGCCCACGTTGTCGCCCACGTTGTCGGCGATCACGGCCGGGTTGCGCGGATCGTCTTCGGGAATGCCGGCTTCGACCTTGCCCACGAGATCGGCGCCCACATCCGCGCCCTTGGTGAAGATGCCACCGCCCAGGCGCGCGAAAATCGAGATGAGCGAGCCGCCGAAGGCCAGGCCCACGAGCGGCTGGATCGTGTGATGGAGGTCGCTGCCCGACAGGTGGCTGCCACCCGTCAAGTACCAGTAGAAGCCGGCGACGCCGAGGAGGCCGAGACCCACCACCAGCATGCCGGTGATGGCACCGCCGCGGAATGCCACCGCGAGCGCTTCATTGAGCCCCGTGCGCGCGGCCTCGGCCGTGCGCACGTTCGCGCGCACCGACACGTTCATGCCGATGTAGCCCGCGAGGCCCGAGAGGATGGCACCCACCGCGAAGCCCATGGCCGTGCGTCCGCCCAGTGCCCACCAGATGATGACGAACAGGATCACGCCGACGATGCCGATCGTGAGGTATTGCCGATTGAGGTAGGCCTTGGCGCCCGCCTGGATCGCCGCGGCGATCTCCTGCATGCGCGGATTGCCCGCGGGCTTGGCCAGGACCGAACTGGTCCAGACCGCGCCCATGACGATCCCGGCTAGGGCGCACACGAGCGCGAAGATGAGTCCTGTGGACATGGCTGACGTTACTCCCTGAAAGTGGCTTGAAAGTGATCGCTTCGGGACACCTTCGTGCGGATGTCCTCGGGCGCTGCCGGCGTGGAGATGCTCGCGTGCTGTCCGCGCACCCCTTGCGACCCGGCGAAACGCTCCCCCGCTTGCTACCTGTTTTACGTGGCTTCCGCGCCGCCCCAAGGGGCGTCACCCGCGGAAAACACGCTATTTTGCCAGTTTCCGGGCCACGAAGTCCAATCGGTCCTGTCCCCAGAAGATTTCCCCGTCCACGACGTAGGAGGGGGCACCGAACACGCCGCGGTCGATCGCCTCCTTCGTGTTGGCGGCGTAGCGCTCGGCGATCGTGTCGGTGGAGGCGCGGTCGGACAGGCTCTGCGCATCGAGGCCGATGCCGTGCGCCACGACCGCAAGCGTCTCGGGGTCGGCGATATCGCGCTCCTCGTGCCACAGCGCGCGTCCCACGGCGCCGGTGAGCGCCATCGCCTGCGCGCCGCTCACCTCGTTGGCGGCGATGATCCACTTCGCCGCGAGGTCGCCGTTGGCGGGAAAGAATTTGGGATGCAGGTTGAGCGGCACGTCCAGGAACTTCGAGTAGCGCTCGAGCTCCACGAGGCGATACGCCTGCCGCTGCGGCGCGCGCTTGGCGAGCGGCAGCCCGCCGGACACCGGGAACACGTCACCGAGGTTCATGGGCTTCACGTGCACGGTGGCGTGATGCTCCGCGACGAGGGAGGCGAGGCGCGCGTGACCGAGGTAGGTCCACGGCGAGATCGTGGCGAAGTAGTAGTCGATCGTGTGGGGGTGGGCCATGCGATTCTCCGTGGCGCGCCTAGATGTCGAAGCTCGTGTCGAGCCTCTTCGGCACCGCGATGTTCTTCAAACGCTCATAGCGCGGCAGGCCGTCCTTGAACGGCGGCGGATCCTCGCCGCTCATGAGCGGGCCGAGATACGCGCGCGCCCTGGCGGTGATGCCGTAGCCATCCTTGGTGATGAAGTCGCGCGGCAGCATCTTCTCGACGTTCGCGACCTCGGCGAGCGGCGCTTCGGTGATCTTCCACCTGTACGGCCGGTCGGACACGCGCGTGATGGCGGGCATCACCGCATTGCGTCCGGCGAGCGCCATGTCCACCGCGGCCTTGCCCACCGCATACGCCTGGAGCACGTCGGTCTTCGACGCGAGATGGCGGGCGGCGCGCTGGAGGTAATCCGCCACCGCCCAGTGGTACTTGTACTTCAGCTTGTCCTTCACGAGCGAGGCGATCTGCGGGCCGATGCCGCCCAGTTGCGCATGACCGAAGGCATCGCGCGTGCCCGCTTCCGCCATGAGCTTGCCGTCGGCGGTGCGCAGGCCTTCGGAGACGCCGATGCAGCAGTAGCCGGACTCCTTCACCTTCGCATCCACGAGCGCGATGAACTTCGCCTCGTCGAACGGGATCTCCGGAAAGAGCAGCACCAGCGGGATCGGCGTGTCGGCGCTGTCGGCCATGCCCACCGCGGCGGTGATCCAGCCGGCATTGCGGCCCATCACTTCCAGCACGAACACCTTGGTGGACGTCTTGGCCATCGATGCCACGTCGAATGCGGCCTCGCGCATGGAGGTGGCGACGTACTTCGCCACCGATCCGAAGCCGGGACAGGTGTCGGTGATCGGCAGATCGTTGTCGACCGTCTTGGGCACGTGGATCGCCTGCAAGGGATAGTCGAGCTTCTCCGCGATCTGCGACACCTTGAGGCAGGTGTCGGCGGAATCGTTGCCGCCGTTGTAGAAGAAGTAGCCGATGTCGTGCGCGCGGAACACCTCGATCAGGCGCTCGTATTGCGCGCGGTTCTCCTCGAGGCCCTTCAGCTTGTAGCGGCACGAGCCGAAGGCGCCGGCAGGCGTGTAGCGGAGCTGCGTGATCGCGCGCGCCGACTCCTTGCTGGTATCGATCAGGTCCTCGGTGAGGGCGCCGATGATGCCGTTGCGTCCGGCGTAGACCTTGCCGATGCGGGAGCGGTGCCTGCGCGCCGTCTGGATGACGCCGGCGGCGCTCGCATTGATCACGGCGGTCACGCCACCCGATTGGGCGTAGAAGGCATTGCGGGGCTTGGGCTTGGGCATGGTCAGGCCGTCCGGAAAGGAAGCGATTCGAGCTCGGCGATGAGTCGCCGGTACCTGGGATCCTGCGGCGCGAGCCTCGCGGCATGAGGCGCATGCGCCGTCGCGGCCGCGAGGTCGCCGGCATCGCGGCACAGCAGTGCCAGATTGTAGACGAGGTCGGCTAACTCTTTTCGCTCATGGCCCTGCCTCGCGCGCGGCGGCAGGCGCCGGTCACCGCGTCGCTACGAGCGCAGCGCCGCCAGCGCCGCGTCGCGCACGGCGTCGACGGCCGCGAGCCCGTTGATCTTGCGATACCTGGGCGCGACGGCATCGCCGGTCGCGCTCCAGTCGTTGTAGTACGCCACGAGCGGCTCGGTCTGCGCGTGATACACGGCCAGGCGGTTGCGCACCGTCTCCTCCTTGTCGTCCTCGCGCTGGATCAGATCCTCGCCGGTGGCGTCGTCCTTGCCCACGACCTTGGGCGGGTTGAACTTGACGTGATACGTGCGGCCCGAGGCCACGTGCACGCGGCGGCCGCTCATGCGCTCGATGATCGCGGAGTCGGGCACGTCGATCTCGAGCACGTAGTCGATGCGCACGCTGGCCTCCTTCATCGCCTCCGCCTGCGGGATCGTGCGCGGAAAGCCGTCGAAGAGGTAGCCCTGGGCGCAGTCGGGCTGCATCAGGCGGTCCTTGACGAGGCCGATGATGATGTCGTCGGACACGAGCGCGCCGCTGTCCATGATCTTCTTCGCCGCCAGGCCCAGCGGCGTGCCCGCCTTGACCGCCGCGCGCAGCATGTCGCCGGTGGAGATCTGCGGGATGCCGAAGGCGTCCTTGATGAACGTGGCTTGCGTTCCCTTGCCGGCACCGGGCGGGCCCAGGAGGATGAGTCGCATGGCTTTTGGATTCCTCGTGACGTGTTGGGGGCCGCGTGCTGCGTGGATCCGAGGCACGGCCGGGCGACCGCCATTATGGCAAACCCTTGGAACCGCTCCCGTCAGCCGGCGCCGCCCGCCGCATAGATCGCCCGCACGCGCGCCAGGTCCTCGGGCGTGTCGATACCCGGCGCGGGCGTGCCGTGCGTCACCTCCACGGCGATGCGGTAGCCATGCCACAGCGCGCGCAACTGCTCGAGCGCCTCGAAGCCCTCGATCGGTGACGCAGCCAGCGTGGGGTAGGCACGCAGGAAGGCCACGCGATAGGCATACAGGCCATAGTGGCGATGGAGCGGCAGTCCTGCAGGCAGCACGGTGCGCGTCGTCGCGAACGCATCACGCGCCCAGGGAATCGTGGCGCGACTGAAATAGAGCGCGAAGCCGCGCGCATCGAGCACCACCTTCACCACGTTGTGGCTGAACGCTTCCTCGACGCTGTCGATGGGATGGCACGCGGTGGCGATGGCCGCCTCCGGTTTTTCCGCCAGGAGCTCCGCCATGCGGCGCATGAGCGCGGGATCGAGCAGCGGCTCGTCGCCCTGCACATTCACCACGATGGCGTCGTCGGGCAGGCCCAGCGCCACCGCGGCTTCGGCCAGGCGATCGGTGCCCGTGGCGTGATCGGCGCGCGTCATGAGCACCTCGATGCCATGCGCGGCCACGGCGTCGCGTACGCGCGGATCGTCGGTGGCCACTACCACGCGCTGCGCACCGCTTGCGCGTGCGCGCTCGGCCACGCGCACGACCATGGGCTTGCCTGCGAGGTCCGCGAGCGGCTTGCCGGGCAGCCGCGTGGAGGCGTAGCGTGCGGGGACGAGAACCGTGAAGGGAATGGCCGCAGTCCTACGTCGCGAGTTCGTCGGGAGCCAGGCGCCGCGCCTCCTCCTCGAGCATCACCGGAATGCCGTCGCGAATGGGATACGCGAGGCGCGCCGACTTCGACACGAGCTCCTGCCGCTCACGGTCGTAGACGAGCGGACCCTTGGTCACCGGGCACACGAGCAACTCGAGCAGCTTGGCATCCACCGATCTTCTCCAGGACGAGGTCGACGAGCGCGGCATCCACCGTGGCACGCACCGGAAGGAACCAGAAACGCCCATCGGCGAAACGCCCGCATTTTACCGCGTCCTTCTGCGTCATCAGGATCGCGGTGGCGCCTTCGAAATCGAGGTCGCCCGCCACGTAGTCGTGGTGGTCCGCGAAGGGATGCTCCACCGCCGCGATCCCCTGCGCGCGCAGCAACGCGAAGAAGCGCTGCGGATGCGCGATGCCCGCGATCGCGTGCACGGTGGGGCCGGACCACGCGGTGGTATCCGCCACGCGCACCGGATCGGCGAGGTTGCGCCACGGCTGCGGGACGTGCGTGGTGAAGGTGGCCGCACCGTCCCCGGTGCTGGCGCGCGACACGTCGCCCGAGACGAGGCGCACCACCGCGTCCACCGCGTCGAGGCGCGACTCGGGCTCGCGCAACGGACCCGCCGGCAGCAGCAAGCCATTGCCCGCGCCGCGCGAGGCGTCGACGATCGCGATCTCGACATCGCGCGCCAGGCGATAGTGCTGCAGGCCGTCGTCGCAGAGGATCACGTCGCACGACGGATGCGCCGCCAGCAGCGCGCGGCCCGCCGCGGCACGGTCGCGCCCCACGACCACCGGGACGCCCGTTGCGGCGAGGATCAGCGGCTCGTCCCCCACCTCCGCGGCATCGGCGCCGGGGACCACCTCGCGCACGCCGTCGGCGCGACGGCCATAGCCGCGGCTGACGATGCCCGGCTGCCATCCGCGCCCGCGCAGCTCGTCCGCCAGCGCGGCGACGAAGGGCGTCTTGCCGGCGCCGCCCACCGTGATGTTGCCGACCACGATCACCGGGACGGCCAGGCGCTCCACGCGGCGCCAGCCGCGCCGGTAGGTGGCGCGGCGCAATGCCGCGAGCGCGCCGAAGACGAGCGACAGCGGCCACAGCGACGCGGTGAGTGCCGTGAGTTGCGGGTGATACCAGTCGCGCACGAGGCGCTGCGCGAAGCTGCTGCCGCCGGCGGACGCCATCGTGGTCGTCGTCGCGCGCGGGATCGCCGGAAGCGCGAGCCGCCGCTGCGCTACTTCGCCGGCGACTGCGTGGCGAAGGTGATCGACACGAGCCCCGCCTGGCGCGCCGCCTCCATCACGTGGATCACCGACTGGTGCGTGGCGTTGGCATCGGCGTTGATGATGATCACCGGGTCCTTCGCGTCGCCCGCGCTGCGCTTCAGCATGTCGGCCAGCGCTCCCACGGTCGTGAACGTGAACACGTTCCGGTCGATCACGTAGCGGCCCTGGGCGTCGATGCCCACGTTGACTTCCCGCGGCCGCTGCCTGGCGGCATCGGCATCGGCCTCGGGCAGCGTGATCTGCAGCTCCGCCACCCGCTGGTAGGTGGTGGTGACCATGAGGAAGATGAGGATGACGAGGAGGACGTCGATCAGCGGAATGAAGTTGATCTCCGGGTCCTCCCGGTGCCGCGTGCCGCGCAGGTTCATGGCGAGGCCTCCGTCACGCGCGCTCGCCGTGCGCGTAGTCCACGAGCTTGATCGCCTGCTGCTCCATCTCCATCACGAGCTCGTCGACCTTGGCGCGGAAGTGGCGATAGAAGATGAGCGCGGGGATCGCCACGATGATGCCCATGGCCGTGTTGTAGAGCGCGATCGAGATGCCGTGCGCGAGCTGGATCGGATTCGACCCGGCCGACGTCTGCGAGCCGAAGATCTCGATCATGCCGATCACGGTGCCGAGCAGTCCCATGAGCGGCGCCATCGCGGCGATGGTGCCCAAGGTGGTGAGGAAGCGCTCGAGGTCGTGCGTGACCACGCGGCCCACTTCCTCGATCGCTTCCTTCATCACCGGACGCGACGCCTTCACGTTGGCCAGGCCCGCGGCCAGGAGGCGCCCCAGGGGGCCCTGCCCGGCCGTCTTGGCCAGCAGCTCCGGCGTGGTCCCCGTGGTGCGGTATTCGGCGAGCACACGATCGACGAGGCCGGGTGGGGCCACGACCGAGGAGCGCAGGGACCACAGCCGCTCGAAGATGAGCGCGAGTGCAACGACGGACGCGGCGATGAGCGGCCAGATGGGCCAGCCCGCGGCCTGGATGATGGACCACACGTTGGGGAACTCCTAGGTCGGAAACGATTGAAATGTAGCGTGTAAGCGCCTGTGTTCGCAAGGAAACAGACCGCGGGCATGGCGCCGCGTTCCACCTGTCGCAAGCGTTCCGCGCGTCGCGCGCATCCTCATTCGGCGATCGCCGCGGTCACCGCGGCGCCGGCCAGCACGATCAGCCAGAACACGTACACCCACAGCATGAAGATCGGGACGGCGGCGAGCGCGCCGTAGAGGAGCTCGTAGCTCGGCGAGTGGGCCACGTAGAACGCGAACCCCACGCGCGTGATCTCGAAGGCCACGGCCGCCAGCAAGCCGCCGATGAGGCCGTGCAGCCAGCGGACCTGGCGCGCCGGCGCGATCACGTAGAGCAGTGTGAATGCAATCACCGAGAGGCTGAACGTGACGAGGTGCACGATCGTCGGCAGGTCGGCGCGAGCCAACGCCAGCCCGGATACCACCGTGCCGATGAGCCAGCGGATGAACACGATCCCCGCCCCCACGAGCACGGGACCCGCGGTGATGCCGATCACGTACATCGTGATCCGCCGCAACAGCGGACGCTTGCGCTCGATGCGCCAGATCGCATTGATCTCGGCTTCGACGAGGTCCACCACGAGCACCGCGGTGACCATCAGGAAGAGGATGCCGATGCCCTTCATGCTCGACGCTTCCGAGGCCATCCCCACGATGTAGGTGCGCACGAGCGTCGACGCGGTGTCCGGCAGCATGTAGCGCAGGAGATAGCCCTCGAGCGCGCGCAGGAACTCCTGGAACACGGGAAACTGCGCGACGAAGGCGAAGGCCACCGTGATCATGGGCACGAGGCCCAGCAGCGACGTGAAGGCGAGGCTTCCCGCGGCGCGGGTCCAACCCACGCCATCGAGGCGCCGGATCACCCGGGAGACGAGCGTGAAAGGACCGACGAAGGCCACGGGATGGAGTGGGAAGCGAAGGAGCGCAAAGCGTGTCACGAGGTGCGCACCAGGCCGGCGCACCCCGGGAGAGGATTATCGCAGACAGGCCCGGCGCCCGGCGTAAGCTTGTATCGCCCGCGACGACCACCACCTTCGCCAGCGAACCTTCCATGCAAGGAGCCCCCATGCCGAACGATCCGAACCCCTCTGCCGCCGCCACCGGGACCGCCGTGCTGGGCGGCGGCTGCTTCTGGTGCCTCGACGCGGTCTACCGCGGGTTGCGCGGCGTGGTGGCCGTCGAATCGGGGTATGCCGGCGGCCCGTCGGCGGATCCGACCTACGAGGCCGTGTGCAGCGGGCGCACCGGGCACGCGGAAGTGGTGCGCATCACGTTCGACCCCGCGCAGGTATCGTTCGCCGATCTCCTGCGCGTGTTCTTCACGATCCACGATCCCACCACGAAGGACCGCCAGGGCAACGACGTGGGCACGCAGTATCGCTCGGTGATCTTCGCGCAGACGCCCGAGCAGCGGCGCATCGCGGCCCAGGTCATCGACGAGATCACGCGCGGGAAGATATGGGACAAGCCGGTCGTGACCGAGCTGGCCGATGCCGCGCCCTTCCATCCCGCCGAGACGTACCACCAGGACTATTTCGAGCGCAACGGGAACCAGCCCTACTGCATGTTCGTGGTGGCGCCCAAGGTCGCCAAGTTCCGCAAGCACTTCGCCGACCGGCTGAAGCAGCCGGCGTAAGGCTCGCGACGGGCGGCGCGGTGAGCAATCCCGGCGCGAGGCTCGCGCGCCCTGGCTAGCGCGGCGGCTTCGAGAAGAGGCCGCTGCCGGTGAGCAGCAATCCCACCGACCAGAAGACGGGGGTGAGGCCCACCGTGGCCCCGAGCGTGCCGAAGGTGAGCGGCACGCCCACCGCCATCGCCTGCACGAGCGACATGCGCACGCCCGCGGCCTCGCCCATGCGTCCCGCGGGCGCGTGCGTGTGCAACAGCGACATCACCATCGGCTGCGACATCCCGAGCCCCAAGCCCAGGCAGAAGCACAGGACCATCAGCGTGGACGCCGAGTGCGAGAACGGGAACAGCATGTACACCGTGCCGGCGATGAGGAGCGCCACGGTCAGCACCTGGTGCTCGTTGGCGTGGCGCACGATGCGCGGCATCGCGAGCCGCACCACGAAGGTGGCGGCGCCGAAGCACGCGAGGATCACGCCGATCTGCGATGCGGACAGCCCGATGCTGTTGCCGTAGACCGGGATCACGATCGTGTTGAGGTCCCACGCCATCGCGAGCAGCACGTTCACCATGAACACGCGCCGCAGCTTGCGGTGCGTGAGGAGCGCGAACGCGCCGCCCTTGCTCGCCGCGCGCGCCACGTGCTGCGGCGCAGGCAACACGGGACGGCCGCGCGCGAGCACGACCGCGGGAAGGATCGGCAGCAGCGCGAAGATCGCGAACGTGGCGGTGAAGCCGGCGTGGTCGATCGACAATCCCGCCACCAGTGGACCGAGCAACCCGGAGATCGCGTACCCCAGCGCCAGCGTGCTGAAGTTGTGCGCGCGCTGGGTGGCGGGCCCGAGCTCGCCGGTCGCGTTCTGCGCGGGGACCTGGAAGAGCATGAAGCCCACGCCCATCAGCGCAGCGCTGAGGAAAAGGCCGGGCAGGCCGCCGAACACGAGCGGCAGCACCGCGCCCACCGCGAGGATCGCCGAGCCGACGATCATCGGCTGGCGCACGCCGATGCGGTCCGACAGGCGTCCCGCCGCCACGGCGAAGAGGGCCGGAAGGAGCGCGAAGAGCGCCAGCAGCATCCCCACCAGCGCGGTGGACGTGCCCTGGCGCAATGCGTCGAGGGTGACCGTGACGCGGCTCCCCGCCAGCACCACGTGATTGACGACGCCCAGGACGACGATCGTGACGAGCGCCGGGTTGTGGGCGAAGAGCCGCTTCATGGCGCGAGCCTGCCGATGCGCCAGGCACCGGCCTCGCGCGTGTAGGCGATGCGATCGTGCAGGCGCGAGGGGCGTCCCTGCCAGAACTCGAGGCGCGCCGCCACCACGCGATAGCCCCCCCAGTGGGCGGGACGGGCGACATCGGCACCGGGAAAGCACGCCTCGGCCTCCGCGAAACGCGACTCGAGCGCCGCCCGGTCGGGCAGCGCCGCGCTCTGCGGCGAGGCCCAGGCACCGAGCCGCGACAGCCGCGGACGCGTGCTCCAGTAGGCATCGGCATCCGCCTCCGGCAACACCTCGACGTCTCCCTCGATGCGCACCTGGCGCTCGAGCTCCGGCCAGAAGAAGAGGAGCGCCGCCTGCGGCCGTGCGGCGAGCTCGGTGCCCTTGCGGCTCTGCTGGTTGGTGTAGAAGGCGAACCCCCGCTCGTCGGCTTCCTTCAGCAGCACGATGCGCGCCGACGGACGGCCGTCGGCCGCGGCCGTGGCGAGCGTCATGGCATTGGGCTCGGGAACCCCGGCGGCGACGGCGTCGGCGAACCAGCGGGCGAACTGCACGTGCGGATCGCGATCGACGTCGCGGACGTCGAGGGCGGCGCGCTTGTAGTCGGTGCGCAGGGCGGAAAGCGGGGAGGAAGTGTTCATGCGGGCGAGACGAGCCGTATTCTACGCCACGCCCCGGTGCCGCCTCCCGGGTCGAGGCGTCCTCGCGGGCTCGCCCGGTGATGGCGCGGGTGCCCCGGACGACGGCACCGTCGTGATCCTGCCGCGGCGTCCTGCCCGGGTTCATCCGGTGGCCAGGGCGGGCGAACGCATGCGGACCATGCACGAACGCGTTCGCAACACTCCGCTGAAATCGCCCTTTTTCCCTCTGTGAACGCATTCCCTCGCTGGGAAAATGCGGTATAGTCGGCCGCGATGAAGCGGTACCCATGACAGGAAGGGAACTGCTTCAGGCCGAACGGTTTTTCAAAATCCGCTCGCACCACACAGACAGGAAGGAGACCCATGGCTACTGCCAAGAAAGCTGCGAAGAAGACCGCCGCCAAGAAGCCCGCTGCCAAGAAAGCGGCCGCCAAGAAGCCCGCGGCGAAGAAGCCTGCTGCGAAGAAAGCCGTCAAGACGGTGAAGAAGCCTGCGGCGAAGAAGGCCGCGGCGAAGAAGCCCGCCGCCAAGCGCAAGCCCAATGCGGCATTCATGAAGGCCATGTCGCCTTCGGCCACGCTGGCTGCCGTCGTCGGCAGCACGCCGATGCCGCGCACCGAAGTCACCAAGAAGATCTGGGACTACATCAAGAAGAACAAGCTGCAGGATGCCGTCAACCGGCGTCTCATCAATGCCGATGAGAAGCTGAAGGCGGTCTTTGGAGGCAAGGGGAAGGTTTCGATGTTCGAGATGACGAAGCTCGTCTCGAATCATCTGAAGTAAGAACCACGCCGCTCGGGAGAGCGAACGGCCGGTGCGCCCCCATGGGGCGTGCCGGCCGTTTTCTATTGGGCTTGCGCCTGCCTCGACGCGAAGCGCACGCACGGCACCCCCGCTACCGTGCGTTCATGGGCGCAGCGGCATGTGCGGAGCGCCACGCCAGCCACAGGAGCAGGAAGCCCAGCGCCGGCACGATGAAGTCCGTATAGAGGATCACGCCGGCGTTGCCCGGCGCCATGTTGTGCGTGGTCGCGATCTGATAGACGTGACCGATGCCGGCACCCACGAGGAAGATCGACGGCCCGAGGATCGACGCGAGCCGCACCTGCCAGTCGCCGCGGAACGCCAGGAAGCCCACGGCCGCGAAGCCGAGGCTCGCCAGCCCCACCTCGATCTGGAACGGGCTGTCGGCCCATCCGATCATGCGCGCGGCCAGCTCGTGGAAGAACACGTGGCACACGAAGTTGTAGACGTTCGCCACGCCGATCGAGAAGAAGATGAACCAGCGCAGCAGCGCCTCGTGGATCGCCGCCCGCGGGCGCGGCGCCGGCATCCGCGCGATGGCGATCGCGGAGACCGCGAAACCGATCACGAGGAACGTGAGCGTGAAGTTGCCGAGGACGAAGGCGATGGCGGAAGCCACGGGACGCGCTCGTGACCGATGCTACTTCTTGCGCTTCGGCCACTCGTCCTCGTCCTCGAGGATGCGGATCACGCGCGTGCGCTTGCCGTCGCCGTACTGCTCCATCTGCACGAGTACCGGAAAGCGCTCGGCGAGCGCGGCGCGCGCGCCGGGCTCGTCGGAGAAGAGGAGAAGCTTGCCGTCGGGGCCGAACACGTCGTGCCAGATGCCCCGGTCGTCCTCGTATTCGATCTTGAACATGGCTGCCTTCCCGCGCGTCGTGGGGAACGCGAATCTTAACGCGCCGCGACCCCCGCCGTGGCAGGCGCGGCGCGCGCGGCGACAGCCCCACCCTCCTAGCGGCTTCCCCCCTGCAGCGCCGCGATGCGATCGGCGATCGGCGGGTGCGTGGAGAAGAGCGCCATGATGCCGGCGCGGTCGGTGATGCCGAACGCCTTCATCGCCTCCGGCAAGGTGCCCGGCTCGACGCCCCCCAGGCGGCGCAGCGCATTGACCATGGGGCTCGGCGAGCCCAGGTATTGCGCCGAGCCCGCATCCGCGCGGAACTCGCGGCGGCGCGAGAACCACGCCACGATCATCGAGGCGAGGAAACCCAGCACGATCTGCAGCACCATCACCGTGATGAAGTAGCCCGGGCCGGTACCGCGCTCGTTGCGGAACACCGCGCGGTCCACGATCGAGCCGATCACGCGCGAGGCGAAGATCACGAAGGTGTTCACCACGCCCTGGATCAGCGTGAGCGTGACCATGTCGCCGTTGGCCACGTGCGCGACCTCGTGGCCCAGCACGGCCTCGACCTCCTCCTTGTTCATCGACTGCAGGAGGCCCGTGGAGACCGCCACCAGCGCGGAGTTCTTGAAGGCGCCGGTGGCAAAGGCATTGGGCTCGCCCTCGTAGATGGCGACCTCGGGCATGCCGATGCCGGCCTTCTGTGCGAGCCGCTGCACGGTCGACACGAGCCACGCCTCGATCTCGTTGGACGGCTGCGTGATCACGTGCGCGCCGGTCGACATCTTGGCCATCGACTTCGACATGAGAAGCGAGATGATCGAGCCCGTGAAGCCCACCACCGCCGAGAACGCGAGGAGCTCGCCGTAGCCGGCATTCACGCCACCCGCACGATCGAGCCCGAAGAGCTTCAGGACGACCGACAGCACCGCGATGACCGCGAGGTTGGTGAGGAGGAAGAGGGCGATGCGTTTCATGGGTGCCTCGACAGGGTGGACGTGCGCAATCGACGGTGCCGGCGCGCATCTTAGCGCGTCGGAGCCGGTCGCACGATCGTGAAAATGGGGATAACCCCAGGGCGTTGCAAGCGGTCGCGCTAGCCCTTGCTCCAGGAATCCCGGAGCGATACGGCGCGATTGAACACCGGCGTTGCCGCCGCGTGGTCGCGCAGGTCGGCCACGAAGTAGCCATGACGCTCGAACTGCACGCGTTCCTCGGGCGGGGCCGCCGCCAGCGCCGGCTCCACGTAGGCGCGGATCACCCGCTTGGACTCGGGATTGAGGTCGTCGAGGTAATTGCGCTCGACCACTTCCGCGACGTCGTCCTCGTCGCCCGCCACGACATGATGCTGCTCCGGCGCCGGCTCGATGCCGGCGCTCTCGCCGCGCAGGTTGCCCCACGGATGGCGCGCACCGGGAAACGGCACGGCGAAGAGGCGATCGTAGAGGCGGACCTCCGCGGCGACCGCATGCGACGCGGACAGCCAGTGGATGTTGCCCTTGACCTTGCGCGCATCCGCCCCCGGCGTGCCGCTCCTGGTGGACGGGTCATAGGTGCAGTGGACCGCCACCACGTTGCCGGCGGCATCCCTGGTGGCACCGGTGCACTTCACGATGTAGCCGTAGCGCAGGCGCACCTCGGCGCCGGGGGTGAGGCGGAAGTAGCCCTTGGGGGGAACTTCAGCGTAGTCGTCGCGCTCGATCCACAGCTCCCGCGACAGCGGTACCGCCCGCTTGCCGAGCTCGGGCCGTTGCGGATGATTGGGGGCTGCGCAGTCCTCGCTTTGCCCTTCCGGATAGTTGTCGATCACGAGCTTGACCGGATCGAGCACCGCGATGCGCCGCTGCGCGCGCGCGTTCAGATCGTCGCGCATGCACTCCTCGAGGATGCTCATGTCGATCCACGAGTCGCCCCTGGACACGCCGATGCGCTCGGCGAGCAGGCGAAAGCCTTCCGGCGTGAAGCCGCGCCGGCGCGCCCCCACGAGCGTGGGCATGCGCGGATCGTCCCAGCCGTCCACGTGGCCCTTTTCCACCAGCTCGATCAGGCGCCGCTTGGACAGCACGACATAGGTGAGGTTGAGCCGTGCGAACTCGTACTGCTGGGGCAACGGCCGCTGCAGCATGCCGCCGTCGGCGAGCTTGCCGATCACCCAGTCGTACAGCGGCCGGTGATCCTGGAACTCGAGCGTGCAGATCGAGTGCGTGATGCGCTCGAGCGCATCCGAGATGCAGTGCGTGTAGTCGTAGAGCGGGTAGATGCACCACGTATCGCCGGTGCGGTGGTGCGAGGCGTGCCGGATGCGATAGATCGCCGGGTCCCGCATGTTCACGTTGGGGCTGCCCATGTCGATCTTCAGGCGCAGCACGTGGGCGCCGTCGGGGAACTCGCCCGCCTTCATGCGCCGGAAGAGGTCGAGGTTCTCCGCCACGCTACGGTTGCGGTACGGGCTGTCGAGGCCGGGCTCGGTCAGCGTGCCGCGCGTGGCACGCATTTCCGCCGCCGACTGGCTGTCGACGTAGGCCAGGCCCTGCTCGATGAACCACTCGGCGAACCGGTACAGATCCGCGTAGTAGTCCGAGGCGTGGTAGCGATGGCCACCCCAGTCGTAGCCGAGCCAGCGCACGGACGCCGCGATCGCGTCCTCGAACTCGACCTCTTCCTTGAGCGGATTGGTGTCGTCGTAGCGCAGGTGGCAGGTGCCGCCGTTCTCCTGCGCGAGGCCGAAATTCAGGATGATCGACTTCGCGTGCCCGTAATGGAGATAGCCGTTGGGCTCGGGAGGAAAGCGCGTCACCACGCGGCCGCCGTACTTGCCGGTGCGGTTGTCGTCGGCGACGATGGTGCGCAGGAAATTGGGCGCAGGTGCATCGCGCGCGACCGGGGACGACGCCCCGGCTTTCCGTTCGACGACTTGTGGCACCGCAGCATCCATCCTGGATAAGGTCATGAACAACTCGGGGGAAGCGATCATTCTAACCAAACGGTCACACCCCCGTCATGGGCCGCGCCGAGGGAAATCGGCGCGCCCCCCGCAAACCCGCGCCCAGCAAGGCATCCGGCCGGGTGTCCGGAATGCCTCGCCGCGTCTTGTCCACAAATCCTGTGGATAGTGGTGTGGATATCTTGTAAATTCATTCGCTAAGTGGTGCCCGGGTACGGAAAAAGGTTGCGATGGCCATTTCTTGTTCGGGAAAAACAGTAATCCTGACAATGACTTACACTGCCCTTCCTAGGTACTCCAAAGCGCCCGCCGGCCGCCGGGACAGCGATTCGATGACGTCTGCATGACGCGCCCGTCTTCACTTTCGTCCTGGACAAACGGCGTGTTGCACCGCGTTTGTCCAACTTCGACGTTGCGGCTGCCGGAATGAACGACGACCTCTTTCCTGAACGCACGAGCGTCCCGGCGGATGACCGGCCGGCGATGCGCACGGCCAACCCGGCGGTCATTCCCGTCTCGGCACTGGTCGCCCGCGCCCGGCTTCTCGTGGAGCGATCGCTGGGGCTCGCCTGGGTCAGCGGCGAGATCAGCGGCTTCTCGCGCGCGGCGTCGGGCCACTGCTATTTCAGCCTCAAGGACGCGCAGGCACAGGTGCGCTGCGTGATGTACCGGCTGCGCGCCCAGCACGTGGAATTCGCCTTGCGCGACGGCCTGCATGTGGAGGTGCGCGCCACGCCCACGATCTACGAGGCGCGCGGCGAGTTCCAGCTTGCCGTGGATGCGATGCGCCTGGCCGGCGTGGGCGCGCTATACGAGCGCTTCGCGCGGTTGAAGGCACGGCTCGAAGCCGCAGGCTGGTTCGCGTCCGCGCGCAAGCGTCCCCTGCCGGCGTATCCACGCGCCGTGGGGCTGGTCACCTCCCCCCGCGCCGCGGCCCTGCGCGACGTGCTCACCACCCTCGCGCGGCGCTGGCCGTCGTTGCGCATCGTGCTCTATCCGGCCACGGTCCAGGGCAGCAGCGCGGCCGGCGAGATCGCGCAGGCGATCGCGATCGCCAACGAGCGCGCCGAGGTCGACGTCCTGATCGTGGCGCGAGGCGGCGGGTCCATCGAGGACCTCTGGGCCTTCAACGAGGAGCCGGTGGCGCGCGCGGTGCATGCCTCCGCGCTGCCCATCGTGTCCGGCGTGGGCCACGAGACCGACTTCACGATCTGCGACTTCATCGCCGATGTCCGCGCGCCCACGCCCACCGGTGCCGCGGCACTCGTCATCCCCGACCGGGTGGCGCTGTTGCAACGGCTGGCCGGGGTGGCACGCGCGCTGCGGCAGTCGGTCGCGCGGCGCATCGAGACGCGCGAGCAGCGCCTCGACCATGCCCTGCGCCGCCTCGTGCATCCGGCCGCCCGCATCGCGACGCAGGCCGAGCGTGTGGGCGATCTCGCGCGCCGCCTTTCGCGGTGCGCGCAGGCGGGCCAGGAGGCGCGCGCGCGCCGCGCCGACGCGGCGCAGATGCGGCTCGTGCGCGAGCTGCGGGCGCCGCTGCCCGCCGCGCTGGAAGTGCGTCGCCTCGCGCAGGCCTTCGAGCGCGGCGCGCGCGACAACCTCACCACGCGCACGCGACGCCTCGATGCCCTCGCCCAGAACCTCGCGCACCTCGATCCGCAGGCCGTGCTCACGCGCGGCTATGCCTATGTGGCGATGGCGGACGGGCAGCTCGTGGTCGACGCGCGGCAGGTGGCGGCGGGGGACGCCGTCGCGCTCACGTTCGCGCGGGGGAGTGCGGTGGCGCGGGTGGAAGCCACGCGCGACGACGGCTGAAGACGGCCGGCTCGACTCGCAGAGCGCGCGTCGAAGACGCCTGGCGTTGCAACGACCGCGGTGCGCGCTGCTACGCCTCGTCCGGATCCGGATCGTCGACGGCGCTCTTGCGCGCGTGCTGCGCCACGACCTCCGCCGGCGCCTGCGCCGCGATGCGCGGCGTGGCCGTCGTCACGTCGGCGTTCTGCGCACGGTGGCGCAACGCGTGATCCATGAGCACCACCGCCGTCATCGCCTCGGCGATGGGTGTCGCGCGGATGCCCACGCACGGATCGTGGCGCCCATGCGTATTGACGATCGTGGGATGGCCGGCGCGGTCGATCGATTGCCGGTCGAGGCGGATCGACGACGTGGGCTTGACCGCGATGGCCACGCGCACGTCCTGCCCGGTGGAGATGCCGCCGAGGATGCCGCCGGCGTGATTGGAGAGGAAGCCCTGCGCCGTCATCTCGTCGGAATGCTCGGTGCCGCGCTGCGCGACCGCCGCGAAGCCGGCGCCGATCTCCACGCCCTTCACCGCATTGATGCTCATCAGCGCGGACGCGAGGTCGGCATCGAGCTTGCCGTACACCGGCTCGCCCCAGCCCACCGGAACTCCGGTGGCCACGACCTCGATGCGGGCACCCACCGAGTCACCCGACTTGCGCAGGCGATCCATGAAGGCCTCGAGCTCCGCCACGATCGACGCATTGGCGGCGAAGAACGGATTGCCGTCGACATGCTCGAAGGACTCGAACGGAATCGCATTGGGTCCGAGCTGTGTCATGTGGCCGCGGATCGCCACGCCGTAGCGCTCACGCAGCCACTTCTTCGCGATGGCACCCGCCGCCACGCGCACCGCGGTCTCGCGCGCCGACTGCCGGCCGCCGCCACGATAGTCGCGGATGCCGTACTTCTGCCAGTAGGTGTAGTCGGCGTGGCCGGGACGGAACGTCTCCGCGATGTTCGCGTAGTCCTTGCTGCGCTGGTCCTGGTTGCGGATCAAGAGCGCGATGGGCGTGCCGGTGGTACGACCCTCGAACACGCCCGAGAGGATCTCCACGGTATCGGGCTCGCGCCGCTGCGTGACGTGCCGCGACGTGCCGGGACGGCGACGGTCGAGCTCGTGCTGGATGTCGGCTTCCGCGAGCGCCATGCCGGGCGGACAGCCGTCGACCACGCAGCCGATCGCGGGACCGTGCGATTCGCCGAACGAGGTGAACGCGAAGAGCGTGCCGAAGGTATTGCCGGACATGGAGGGATGATGCCATACGGGCGCGCCCGCCTCGGCGGCCGGCGTGTGCGTCAGCCCTCCTGCGCCGCCTTCTTCGCCGGTGGCAACGGCGCGAGATAGCCGATCACGAGCAGCAGCGCGCCCACGCCGATGAAAGCCACGATGCGCGGCAGCCCGGAGAGCGAGGCAAGGTCGAGCAGGAAGAGCTTGCCCACGACGAGCGCGAGCAGCGCCGCGCCCACCATCCACAACGGACGGATCGCGTGCCGGTGCGCCACCACCATGAGCGGCAGCGCCGTGACGGTCCAGGTGAGCGTGAGCGCGGCCTGCAGGACCTTCGACGCCGACAGCGCATTGAACCGCCACGGCACGCCGCCCCACTGGTGCACGGTGCGGAACACGATGGCATTGACGAGGATGAAGAGCGCGACGCCCTGCCACGTGAAGAGCGTGCGCTCGTCGACATCGGTCGCGCGCGAGCACCACGCGAACACGGCCGCGAGCACCGCGAGCAGGGTGAGGTCGAGCGGATTGGCGAGCGGGATGTAGGGCAGCGGCGGCGCGCCGCCCGGCGAGAAGACGTTCACGAGCAGGAACCACACGCACGCGAGCGTGGCGATCACGGTGGCGGCGGTGCGCACGTAGGCATCGCGAAAGCGCCCGAACGGCCAGCGCGCCGCCGGCGGCAGGTACGCCATCGCCACGAGGTAGAACACCGCGGGCCACACTGCCGCGCACGGCAGCCACACGCTGCCGGGCGCCGCGCTGCGCCCCACCCACTCGCTCGCCTCCCAGGCGATCCATGCGACGAGCGCGATCGCCGAGGCGGCATGGGCGGCGCCCAGGTAGCGACCGTGCGCCACGAACGACGCCTCGGAGCCGGCGTGGACAGGACGCTCGATCGCGCGCAGGACCACCCATTGCAGCACCCACACCGCGGGCCACAGGACCCATCCGTGCTCGCCCAGCGTGGAATGCGCGCGTTGCCAGTCCACGAACGCCACCGCCATCATCACCGGCAGCAGCACCGCGCCCAGCCACGCGAGGCGCGGCCAGGCGAGCACGCGCGACACGGCGAGCGCCAGCACGACGCCGCCCAGCGCATAGGCGAGCATCGCGTGCGCCTCGACCGCCTCCGCCACCACGCGCTCGATCTCGATGGCACCCGCGGCCAACCACCACGCCGCGCCCCACGCGAAGAGCACGGGTGCGAGCGAGCGCTCGAACGGATGCAGGACGTCCGCATGAGCGTCCCCCACGCCGACCGTGGCGATCGCCGCGATGGCGATCAGGATCGCGCCCAGGAACACCGCATTCGCGAAGATCGTGCCGCTGGCGTCCCACCCGGCAAGCGCGAAGGCGAGCGCGGCGCCGACCTGCAGCAGCAAGGAGAAACCGCGCGCGAGCGGCTGCCGTTGCGCGCAACCGATCCAGTACACGCCCGCGGCCTCCAGCGCCCACCACGCCGCCGTCCATTCCGGATCGACCGCGAAGGGAATCGCCACCGTGAGGAAGATCACGGCGAGCGCCACGAACGCGCGTGCCAGCAACGGGAAGCCGGGCTCGGGACGTGCGCGCAGGAATGCGGCGAGCGCGCCGTACAGCGCGGCGAGCACGAAGCCGCTGATGGCCACGCCGTAGCGCGTGTCGCGCAGCAACGCCGCCTGCAAGGCGAAGCCCACGAGCGGCACGCCGAACACGAGGATGCCGTCGACGGGACGCCTGGCCTCGAACGGCGCGCGGCGCGCATGCAGGATCGCGATGGCGAGGTAGAAGACGAAGAACGTCACGAGGAACGGCTCGACCGTGGCGAAGTGCTCCGGCCGGTAGAAGCGGTGCCCCCAGAAGGCGCCGAGCACGAACGTGAACACGAAGCCCAGCACGTTGAGCGCACGCCAGGACTTGACGAGCGCGAGCGCGAGGATCGCCACGTTGAGCACGAGGAAGTAGCCCAGCAGCAATGCCGGCGAGCCCGCCGACGTGGACACGAGGAACGGCGCCAGGAAGCCGCCGGCGATGGCGAGGCCCGCGAGCGGCTGCGAGTCGGCCCGCGCGGCGAGCCACACCGTGAGCGCCGAGACCGCGAGAAGCACGCCGAAGGCCGGCCCCGGAGGCAGCACGTCGTAAAGCCGCAGCGCGGCGAATGTCGTGAGATAGAGGATGCCCGCGCCGGCGCCTTCGAGCGACACGCCGTAGCCCGGACGCGTGCGGACGAGCCGTGCGCCGAGGCCCATGAGGAGCGCGCCCGCGAGCGCCACGCCGGCGAGCCGCACGCCGATGGGAACGGTCACGACCTGGACGAGCTCCTTCAGCAGGAAGCCCACACCCACGAAGAGCGCGATCACACCCACGCGCGTGAGCAGGTTGCCGCCGGTGAACCATGCCCACACTGGATGGGGGGCGGGCGGGATGGACGGCTCGGGCGGCGATGGCAGTGCCCCGCTCGCCTGCCCCATCAGCTCCTCCACATGCTCGCCCGTCGTCCCGGCGGCTGCACCCGCGGAAGGCATCGGCGCGACCGCAGACGCGACAGGCTCCAGCGTGCCCTCGGGCGTGCGCCTGAATCCCGGCGGCGTATCCGGCGTGGTGCGCGGGGACACGTCCCCGTCCGGCATCGCGCCGATCCCATCCGGCGCTGGCGCAATGCCCGTCCGCTCCGGATCCGGCAAGACGCTGGTCCGGTCCGGCGCCGACGCGAGCGCCGCCGCCCGTACCGCGTCCACTTCCGCCGCCACAGCCGCGACGGCGCCTGGCGCCATGCGCCGCTCGAGCGCCGCCAGACGTGCCTCGAGGGCATCGAGGCGCGACACGATCGCATCCTGCGGCAGCGCCGTGGCATCCCGCGGCCGGGCCGGCGCAGTACCCTGGCGCGCCCGCTCGGGAAACACCGGCACGCCCGCGCCGGGGTGTCCGGCCGCGCGCTCGCGGGCCTGCGTGCGCGACCGCCACACCATCATCACGATGAAGCCCGCGAACGCCCCGACGAACGCGCCCGCGAAGCCGAGCGCCACGGCGCCGAGGATGCCGCCGACCACGATGCCGAGCATCACCATCATGACGTCACCCCGTCGTCGAGATTCACCCGGGCTCGCTTCTCGCGCGCTAGCGCTCGTCGCCGCGCAGCGCCAGCACCAGCGCATGCAGGCGCTCGGGCGTGACGTCGGCCGGCGGCACCGGCGACGCGGCCACCACCGCGATGCGCGTGAAGATGCCGCGGAAGCGGCGCATGGCCCTGCCGTCGGCCGCGCGGCTGAAGAAGCTGCCCCACAGGCCGCGCAGGGCCATCGGCACCACGGGCACCGGCGTGTCCTTGACCATGCGCTCGATGCCGCCGCGGAACGCGTGCATCTCACCGTCGCGGGTGAGCGAGCCTTCCGGAAAGATGCCCACGATCTCGCCGTCGCGCAGCGCGGCGGCGGCATCCACGAAGGCCTTCTCCTTGAGCACCGGGTCCACGCGGCCCGGCGCCACCGGGATCGTGCGCATCGTGCGGAAGAGCCAGTTGAGGAACGGAACCTTGAAGATCTGGTGGTCCATCACGAAGCGGATCGGCCGCGGCACGCACGCGCTGATCACGAGCGCATCGACGTAGCTCACGTGGTTGCACACCACGATGCACGGCCCTTCCGCAGGCACGTTCGCCAGGCCCTCCTTGTCCACGCGATACATCGTGTGGATCAGCATCCACGCCAGGAAGCGCATGAGGAACTCGGGGACGAGCTTGTAGATGAAGAGCGCCACCGCGGCATTGAGAATGCCCGTGACCAGGAAGAGATACGGAATCGACAGCCCCTGGCCCAGGAGCAGGATCGCGAGCCCGGCGGAGGCGACCATGAAGATCGCATTGAGGATGTTGTTGGCCGCGATGATGCGCGAGCGGTACGCGGGGTCGGAGCGCTCCTGGATCAGCGCATACAACGGCACGATGAAGAAGCCGCCGAAGAGCCCGATGAGCACGAGGTCGACCACGACGCGCAGGTGGCCCGGTCCGGCGAGGAACTGCGCCACCCCCACGAGCGCCGTCGCCTGCATGTCGCGGCTCGCGAACCACAGGTCGATCGCAAACACCGTGAGACCGATCGAGCCGAACGGCACGAGCCCGATCTCGACCTTGCGCCCCGACATGCGCTCGCACAGCAGCGAGCCGGTACCGATGCCCACCGAGAACAGCGCCAGCAGGAACGTCACCACGTGCTCGTCCCCGCCCAGCACGTTCTTGGCGAAGTTCGGGAACTGCGTGAGGAACGTCGCACCGTAGAACCAGAACCACGAGATGCCGAGCATCGACAGCCACACGATGCGGTTGCGGTAGGCGAAGCGCAGGTTGTGCCACGTCTCCGTGAACGGATTCCAGTTGAGCACCAGGTCGGGCGCCACCGCGGGCGTATGCGGGATCGCGCGGCTCACGAGCCAGCCGGCGATGGCCACGACGATCGCGGCAACGCCGGCGAGCACCGGTCCCACGCCGGGCACCGCCACCAGGAGCCCGCCGACGATGGTGCCGAGCAGGATCGCCACGAACGTGCCCATCTCCACGAGCCCGTTGCCGCCCACGAGCTCCTCGCTCGTGAGGTGCTGCGGCAGGATCGCGTATTTCACCGGACCGAAGAGCGTGGAATGCACGCCCATGAGGAAGAGCGCGACGAAGAGCAGCGCGAGGTTGGGCAGGAAGAAGCCGATGGCGCCCACGACCATGATCGCGATCTCGAGGAGCTTGACCAAGCGGATGAGGCGCGACTTCTCGTACTTGTCGGCCAGCTGTCCCGCGGTGGCGGACAGCAGCATGAAGGGAAGGATGAACAGTCCCGCCGCGAGGTTCACCAGCGTGTTCGCATCGAGGCCCGCCTGCGCCGCCGCGTGGTAGGCCACGAAGATCACGAGCGCGTTCTTGTAGATGTTGTCGTTCCCGGCGCCCAGGAACTGCGTCCAGAAGAACGGGGCGAAACGGCGCTGCTTCAACAGATCGAACTGGCTGGGATGGGCCATGGCGTGGGCGCTCGAGGGGGAATCGGCGGCGGCGGCGCCACCGGGTGTGCCGGCATTATTCACGATGGCGCCTCGAGGTGCCCCGCGACGTAGTCGAGCACGGCCGCGAGGCTCCTGCGCACGGCGTGCGGATCGGGCGTATAGCGGACCTCGCGGCCCTCGCGGCGCGCGCGCAACACGCCGGCATCACGCAGCACGCGCAGGTGATGGACCACCGCCGTGCGCGACAGGGGGGCGGCCGCCACGATGTCGGTGGCGGTGAGCGCCTCGCCACGCTCGAACATCAGCAGGATGCGCTGGCGATGCGGGTCGCCCAGCGCGGTGAACATGGTGGCGGTCCTGCTCCAGGCGCGGGGCAGGGCGCGGTCGTAGCTGGCTCGCATGGCGCAGGTCTCGTGCACGCTGCGTCGTCTTCGCAGCGCGCGCGGCGGATTTCCATATGACTAATAGAATAGTCATGTTCGCCGCGGGCGACCGCCATGTCAAGCGACGCCGCCGCACACGCCGACGAACGGCTGCCGCGTGACCCGCACCGCGCGGCCCCGCGCTACAATCGATGCATGCAGGCCTACCTCGATTTCATGCTCCACGTGCGTCGCCACGGCGTGCGCAAGGACGACCGCACCGGCACCGGCACGCTGTCGGTGTTCGGCCACCAGATGCGCTTCGACCTGCGTGCGGGCTTTCCCCTGCTCACCACCAAGAAGGTACACACGAAGTCGATCGTGCACGAGCTCCTGTGGTTCCTGCGCGGCGAGACCAACGTCGCGTATCTCAAGGCGAACGGCGTCACGATCTGGGACGAGTGGGCCGATGCCAACGGCGATCTCGGCCCCATCTACGGCTACCAGTGGCGCTCGTGGCCCACGCCCGACGGCGGGCACGTCGACCAGCTCGCGCAGCTCGTGGCGGACATCCGCCGCAATCCGGACTCGCGGCGACTCATCGTGTCGGCGTGGAACGTGGGCGAGATCCCGCGGATGAAGCTCCCGCCCTGCCACGCCTTCTTCCAGTTCTACGTGGCGCAAGGGCGCCTGTCCTGCCAGCTCTACCAGCGCAGCGCGGACATCTTCCTGGGGGTGCCCTTCAACATCGCGTCCTATGCGCTGCTCACGCACATGGTCGCGCAGCAGACCGATCTCCAGGTGGGCGATTTCGTGTGGACCGGAGGTGACTGCCACCTCTATCTCAACCATCTCGAGCAGGTCGAAACGCAGCTCGCGCGCCCGCCGCTGCCGTTGCCGCGGCTCGTGCTGAAGCGTCGGCCGCCCACGCTCTTCGACTACACCTACGACGACATCGAGTTCGCCGGCTACGAGAGCCATCCGGCGCTGAAAGCGCCCGTCGCCGTGTAGCGAACGGCTTCAGCCCACGTGCTGGCGCAGGAACGCGAGCGAGCGCTCGCGCGCCACCGCTGCCGAAGGCGCGTGGTAGCTCCCGCGGTGGTCGCAGTTGAAGCCGTGGTCGGCGTCGTAGAAGTGGACTGCCAGCGCGGGATGCGCGACGGCGAGCGCCTCGATGCCGTCCACGGGGATCATGCCGTCCTTCCGGCCGAAGTGGCCGAGCACGGGCACGCGCGGCGCCTCGCCGGCCGCCTGGTGCATGCCGCCGCCGTAGTAGGCGATGGCGCAGGCGAAGCCCGGTAGCCGCGCGGCGGCGAGCCAGGCGAGGTAGCCGCCCCAGCAATAGCCGACGATGCCCACCTTGCCCGCCGCGGCCGCCACGTCGCGCGCCGCCGCGATGTCGTCCAGCGCGGCATCGTTGCCGGCGGCACCCCGCAGCACGCGCCCCCGCGCGATGTCGTCCGCCGTGTAGCCCAGATCCACGCCGGGCTCGTAGCGATCGAAGAGCGCGGGCGCCACCGCGAGGTAGCCGTCGGCGGCATAGCCATCGCACACCGCGCGGATGTGGCTGTTCACGCCGAAGATCTCCTGCACCACCACGAGACCGCCACGGGGCGTGCCGGACGGTTCGGCGCGATAGGCGGCGATGCGCACCGACGGCGCGGGTTCAAGCGTGATCAGGTGGCCCATGGCGATCTCCTCGAAGACGATTCGCCCATTGTCGCATCGCCGCGCGGTGGGGTCGCGATGGCAAGGCACCCTCGCGGGCAGGTGACCCGCTCGCGACTCCTGTGATGAGCCCAAAAAAAAGCCCGCCGGGAGGAAGTGTAGCGGGCAAGGGGGGATTCCGATGACCGGAGCATTGACCCACTCCGCGGGGCCCGGACTGGAAGCGCCGTCCGGAGGCGTAAAGGGGCCGGCACCGGCGCCGGGCGGTCTTCAGTTCAGACGATCGACCTCGCGGCATTCACACGGTCGGCCAGCGCCTCGAGCGCGGCGGCCTCGCTCCCTTCGTCCGCGCCGGCGAGCGCGACGCCGTCGTCGCGCGCATCTTCGACCAGCCAGAATTGCGTGAGCTCGGGAGCGAAGGTATCCATCGTGTCCTCGACGTCGTGCGCGGCGTGCGCATGGGAATGCTTCTGCATTTTCAGGAGCAAACGACGTGCCACCGCAACGCGGCAAATGTCGCGCATGCCGATCGCAGAGGGAGAAAGCGGCCTGGAGCTCGCGCCGCACGCGTGCCGCAGCGCGCGCGGCAGCGCAGGAAGTGTCGCAAGCGGCCGACACTCTTTATGACATCAGCATTAACCCGCTGATTATTCGATGAAATCGCTGTCGTCGCGGCACGACAGCGGATATCGCCATGCGCCGCGGGTGCGCGCAGCCTACGCCTTGGGTTCCTTGAACATCGACGGCTCGAGCCGGTGGCGCTGCAGGAGCTTGTAGAACTCGGTGCGATTGCGCTTGGCGAGCTGCGCGGCCTGCGTCACGTTGCCGCCCGTGATCTTGAGCAGGCGCACGAGGTAGTCGCGCTCGAACGACTTGCGCGCCTCCTCGAAGGGAATGAGCGCCGCGGCGTCCTCCTTGAGCGCGCTCTGCACGAGCACGGCGGGAATCACCGAGGTGGTGGTGAGCGCCAGCGCCTGCTCGAGCAGGTTGAGGAGCTGGCGCACGTTGCCCGGCCACGGCGCCGCGACGAGCAATCCCATCGCGTCGGGGGCGAGCGTGACGGGGGGTTTGCGGTAACGCTCGGCCAGCTTGCGCAGGAAGTGCGCCGCCAGCACCGGGATGTCCTCACGCCGCTCGGCGAGCGACGGCAGCTTGAGCGCCACCACGTTGAGCCGGTAATACAGGTCCTCGCGCAGCTGGCCGGACGACCGTTGCACATCGAGGTCGCGGTGCGTCGCGGAGATGAGGCGCACGTCGACGGGGATCGATTGTGTAGCCCCTACCGGCCGCACTTCTCCTTCCTGCAGTACGCGTAGGAGCTTGACCTGCAACGGGAGTGGCATGTCGCCGATCTCGTCGAGCAGCAGCGTGCCGCCGTCGGCGGCCTGGAAGAGGCCCTTGTGCGCCTGCACGGCCCCCGTGAAGGCGCCGCGCGCGTGACCGAACAATTCCGATTCGAGGAGCTCGGCGGGGATCGCGCCGCAGTTCACGGCGATGAAGGGCTTGTCGCGCCGCGGGCTCGCGCGATGGATCGCCCGCGCGACCAGCTCCTTGCCGGTGCCCGACTCGCCCTGGATGAGGATGCTGGCGTCGGAGTCGGCCACGAGCTTGGCCTGCCGCAGCAGGTCTTCCATCGCGGCGCTGCGGGTGATGATGCCTTCGCGCCATTCCCCGGGCGCGCCTTCGCCGCGGCCGGCGTCGTCGCCGGCGAGCTTCAGGGCGTCGGCGACCTTCTGCAGGAGCTCCTGGCTGTCGAACGGCTTGGTGAGGAATCCGAACACGCCGCGCTGGGTGGCCGCCACGGCGTCGGGAATCGTGCCGTGCGCGGTGAGGATCAGCACCGGGAGGCCGGCGTGCTGGCGATTGATCGCGTCGAAGAGCTGGAGGCCGTCGATGCCGGGCATGCGCAGGTCGGTCACCACCACTGCCGGCCGGCGCACCGCGATGGCGGCCAGCGCCGTCTCCGCGCTCTCGGCGGTGCGTACCCGGTAGCCGGCCGAGGTGAGGCGCAGGCTGATGAGCCGCAGAAGATCGGGATCGTCGTCGACGAGGAGGAGGTCACTGGACATGTAGGTGCCGTTTCATTGATCGAGAATGTCGCGGCCCGCTAGCCGCCCCCGCCGCTGCCGCCGCCTCCGCCACCACTGCCGCCACCGCTTCCCCCGCCGCTGCCGCCGCCACCACCGCTGCGCGCGCGATCGCGGATCAGGCTGCGCTCCATCTGGCGGAGCGCCTCCAGCTTCTGGATGGCGATGTCCGCCTTCTGCTGCTCGTCGCGCACCGCGCGCTGCCGCCCCACGATCTGGATCTGGAGCACGATCGCGAGCTCCTTGATGCCGGGATTGGCGCCGTTGCCCTTGACCACGTTCTCGAGCAGCATCACCGCCCGCTGGTCGTCCTGGGGATTGGCGCGCGAGAGCGTGTACAGCACGGCGAGCCGCACGCGATTGGCATCCGTGCGCTGGCGCGCGAGCTGGTTGGTGGCGGAATTGAGCTCGCGGCGCACGTCGTCGGCGCCCAGGTTGCCGTAGCGCTGCAGGTCGGAGAGCACGGCCAGGAGCTCGAGATCCTCCACGGCCGGTACGGGGGCGACCGCGCGCGGCGGGGGCGGCGCGGGCGCGGCCGCGGGTGGCGTCGCGGGTGCCGCGGAGAAGACCGGCGCCCGCGCCACGGTGTCGGGGGGCGGTGCCGTGACCGGGGGCACCGCGGCGGGCGGGGGCGTCGACGCGGGCGCGGGCGGCCCCGACGCGACGGCCGGCGCAGCGACAGGCGCGGTGGCCACGGGCTCGGCCGGCGCCTCGAACGGCGGCTCGACGGGCTCGATGGGCGGATACTCGATGAGCGGCGACGGCACGCTTGCCTGCTCGGGCGCCCATTCCTCCTCCGGCGTGATGATCACGACGTTCGGCGGGGTCGCGCAGCTCGCGAGCCACACGCAAGCCGCGAGTCCCGTCATCACGCGGGCCAGCCGCAGGATCACGAAGCAACCTTCCGCGCGGCGCTCACCGCGGCATGGTCGCGCCCGGGTGCCGTCGTCGCGGCCGTATCGCTGCGCGCGCCGGCGAGCGAGAGCGGCAGCCACAGGCGGAAGCGCACGCCCCGCGCGCCGTCGGCACGATCCAGCACCTCGAGTCGGCCGGACTGCGCGAGCGCGTACTCGCGCGCGATGGCGAGCCCGAGGCCCGAGCCTTTCACCTTGCCGTCGGGCGGCGGCTTGCCGGAATAGAAGGAGTCGAACACGCGCTCACGCTCGGGCGGCGCGATCCCGCGGCCATGATCGGACACGTCGAGCACCGCGAAGCCGTCCTTCTCCGCGAGCGCGATCTCGATGCTGCCGGAGCGCGGCGAATACTTGATCGCATTCGACAGGAGGTTGTCCACGATCGTGCGGATACGCTCGAGGTCGCCCGTCACCACCACGGGCGCGAGCTCGGCGGCGACCTCCACCAGGCGCGCCGTGGCTGCGAGCTTCTGCTCGCGGATCACGCGGCGCACGACGTCGGCGAGCGCGACCGGCACGATGGTCGCCGACTCGAGTGCGCGCGACTGGTGATACGTGAGGAGGTCCTCGATCAGCTTCTGCAGCGACAGCGTGTTCTCGCGCACGATGCGCACGATCTCCTGCTGCTCGGCCGACAGCCGTCCGCCCACGTGGTCGCGCAGGAGCTCGGCGCCTTCGCGCACGGCGGTGAGCGGCGTCTTCAACTCGTGCGACACGTGGCGCAGGAAGCGCGTCTGCTGCT
Organism: uncultured Alcaligenaceae bacterium; assembly: GCA_964620265.1. Lineage (GTDB taxonomy): Bacteria > Pseudomonadota > Gammaproteobacteria > Burkholderiales > Casimicrobiaceae > VBCG01. The sequence continues at coordinate 817 of CAZUGY010000031.1, read as the reverse complement.
GCTCGAGCTCGTGCAGGCGCGTGCGCAGCCACTCGAGGCGCTGGCCGAGATAGCGCAGGTCCTGCGGGCCGGAGACCTCGATCGCGTGCGTGAAGTCGGCAGTGCCCAGGCGCCGCACCGCCTGGTCGAGCTGGCGGATCGGGCGCGCGATGAGCACCGCGAACACGAGCGCCAACGCGAGGGCGATCGCCACCGTGGCGAGCGCGAGCCACAGCCACTTCTCGCGGCCGCGCGTGGCCGTCTCCTGCAGGCGCTCGATCGCCGCCTGCGTGAGCTGCGCGCTCGCATTGAGCATGCCCTGCGTCTCCTCCACCAGCACGGCGTAACCGTCGGCGAGCCGCTTCACGACGTCGGGCGAGCGCTGCGGCTCGCGCAGGAGCGCGAACAGCGACGCCTCGCGCTCGTGCAGCGCGGCAAGACGCTTGCGTTGCGTATCCTCGAGCGGAAGCTGGCCCAGCTGCTCGGCGGTCAGGCCGAAGTCCTGCCGCATGCGGCTGTAGTCCTCGAGCAGCACCGGATCCTCGAGGATGATCTCCTGGCGCGCGAGGCGCTCGAGCGTGGTGGCCTGCTCGAACAGCAGCCGGCTCGAGCGCGCGGCCTGGGTAGCCTGCAGCACCTCGGCGCGGCTCTGCGTCGCGAGCCGGTCGAGCGAGAGCAGCAACTCGCCGAGCGCGTACACCAGCGGCAGGCTCACGAGCAGGAAGCCCAGCAGGATGAACTTCAGGAAGGACCGCGGGTAATACAAGAAGGTGTCCTCTTATAATGGCGGGCATTATGGCATCGCCCCCGACTGGCGGCGCGCGTAGCGGCGAAGCCG
>CAZUGY010000030.1:0-30738 GCA_964620265.1 uncultured Alcaligenaceae bacterium | reverse complement strand
CGCATCGACCCACGTGAGTTGCTCCAGCATGTGAGCCGGGTTGCCTACCGCGGTACGCCGCTGTACTACGGCCGCGATGGCACGAACCGCTATGACCCAGAATGCGGGCAGGATGAGGAACATCATCGCCATCACGAAGTTCAATGTTAAAAGGTTGCGCGTCGGCCGTGGCGGGCAGGCGAAGCGATTGCCTGCGGCGTTGGCTGTGCGGTAGCATATTGGTGACAATGCACCAATGTGAGCCTCCCATGAGCCGCCTGACCATCACGCTGTCCGAAGCCCGCTACCGGGCGCTCAAGGAAGCGTCCGCGCAACGCGACAAGACGATCGGGGAACTGATCGACGAGAGCCTCGAGTTCTACGGCATCAAGACGCGAGACGACGCGCGCGAGCTCGTTCGCCGTGCACGGGCACGCGCCGGGCTGGACGAGGGCAAGGCGATGACGACGGCACAGGAGCACGTTCGCGCGGTACGCCGCAAGCCGTGAGCATTGCGGTCATCGTCGACACGAACGTCGTCGTGGCGGGACTGCTCACCGGCGACCACAGCTCGCCGGTGGCACGGATACTCGACGGCATGCTTGCCGCCGCGTTTCCCTTCGTGGTGTCCGAGGCGCTTCTCGCCGAATACCGAACCGTCCTCGTGAGGCCGGGTCTTCGCAAGACGCATGGGTTGACGGTGGCGGAAGTGGAAACCGTGCTTACCGACATCGCTCAGCACGCGATCGTGCTGGACCCGGTGCCTGGTCCGGAAGCTCCGGATCCTGGCGATCAATTCCTGTGGGATCTGCTCGTGGCCAGAGCTGATCTGATGCTCGTCAACGGCGACAAGGTGTTGCTGCGTGATGCCGGCATGCGCGCACGCGTGATCTCCCCACGGGAGCTCGTCGCGCGCCCCTGACCTCAATCATTGTCCGCGTCGCGGCACTCCCTGGTTTCCTTCGCGAGCAGTGGCTTGACCGGCACGTCCACCCACGCGCCCTTGTCCTGGCGCTCGAGCTTCTTGACGGAGTTGAGCGCGACCATCGTGTAGCCGCCGGGGAGCGCCTTGTCGAGGACGACCATCGTGCAGCCGGAGCCCTTGTTGCGGACGAGCTTGCCGGTGACGAAGGAGCCGTCGCCCACGCCGCTCGGGATGGCGCGCACCGGCATGTTGTCGGGAAGCGCCTGCGCGGCAGCGGGCAGCGCCGTGAACACGGCAAGTGCGACAATGACGGCCTTCATGGAATCGATACGCGAATGACACCGCCGCAATGTTACGCCAGCGCTCGCGGGACACGCGCGGCCCGCCTGGCCGCGCTCGCGACGGCGGTGCTCGTCGCGGGCGGATGCGCGGGCGTGCGGCTCGAAGCCCCCACGGTCACGGTGGCAGGCGTGGTGGTGGATCGGCTCACCCCGACCGACGCACGCTTCGGCGTGCTGGTGACGATGGCCAATCCCAACGATCGTGCGATCGTGGTGGAGGCGATCGACGCGCGGTTGCGCATCGAGGACGTGGTGATCGGCACGGCGGAGCTCGCCGACGCCGTGCACTTGCCGGCGCGCGGTGAGGCCACCGCGCGGCTCGTGGCGCGGGGGGACCTGGCGTCGTCGTTGCGCGCGGCCGCGCAGGTGGCGTCGCGCGCGCAATCCGCAGGCGAGGCCTTTCGTGGCATCCGCTATGCGGTCGAGGGAAGCGCCACCATCGACGGCGGCAGCGTGTATCCGTTCTCGCGCAGCGGAGAGATCGCGTGGAATCCACGGGCGCAATGAAGCAGCGCACGGAATCCGCTTGCCGGCGGACGGCGTCAACGGCCCATGCGCAAGTGAAGAGGCTCCCCGCGTGACCTTCGCCTTCACCAAGATGCAGGGCCTGGGCAACGACTTCGTCGTGATCGATGCCGTGCGCCAGCGCGTGTCGCTCGATCCCGCGACGATTCGAGCGCTGGCCGATCGCCGCTTCGGCGTGGGCTGCGACCAGGTCCTCGTGGTGGAGCCTGCGCAAGGCGCCGCCGACTTCCGCTATCGCATCTTCAACGCCGACGGCGGCGAGGTGGAGCAGTGCGGCAACGGCGCGCGCTGCTTCGTGGTGTTCGTGCGCGAGCACGGTCTCACCGAGAAGCGCGAGATCCGCGTGGAAACCGCAGGCGGGCTGATCGTGCCACGACTCACCCCCGACGGCCTCGTGACCGTGGACATGGGCGTGCCGCGCTTCGGTGCCGCCGCCGTGCCGTTCGACGGCGGGTCGGGTGGCATCACCGACGTGCTCGACGTCGACGGGGCGCCGGTGACGATCTCCGCGCTCTCGATGGGCAATCCGCACGCGGTGCAGGTGGTGGGCGATGTCGACCGCGCACCCGTGACGGAGCAGGGCCCGCGGATCGAGCATCACCCGCGCTTTCCGCAGCGGGTGAATGCGGGCTACATGCAGACCGTCGATCGCGCTACCATTCGGCTGCGCGTGTGGGAGCGTGGCGCGGGAGAAACGCTCGCCTGCGGCACCGGCGCATGTGCCGCGGTGGTGGCCGGTATCCGGCGCGGGTTGCTCGATCCCACGGTCAGGGTCGTCACGCGTGGCGGTGAGCTGCACATCGAATGGCAAGGGGGAGGATCGCCGGTGCTCATGACGGGTCCGGCGGTCACGGTGTACGAGGGAACCTGGCCGCGCTGACCGTCGCGGCTCACTTTCGACCATGCAGGACGCGACGATGGATGCAGCGGCCGTTGCCGAATACCTGAAAGACAATCCCGGCTTCTTCGAGGATTACGCCGACGTGGTCGCGGAGATCTTCGTGCCGCATCCGCACGGCGGTCATGCGATCCCGATCGCCGAGCGGCAGATCGTCACGCTGCGCGAGAAGAACCAGGAGCTCGAGGCGAAGTTCCGCGAGCTCGTGTCCTATGGCACCGAGAACGACCAGATCAGCGAGAAGGTGCATCGCTCGACCCTCGCGCTCTTCGCCGCGCCGGACCTCGAGACGACGCTCGCGGTGCTCTACCACAGCCTGAAGGAAGACTTCGGTGTGCCGCAGGTGGCCGCGCGGCTGTGGGGCAAGGTTCCGGAGCAGTCGTACCTGCCCGAGCTCGCGGCGACGTCGAGCGAGATCCGCCAATACGCCGACCAGCTCGGCCAGCCCTATTGCGGGCCGGTGGCGGCCTTCGAGTCGCGCGAGTGGTTCGAGGATGGCGACATCCTCACCTCGTTCGCCTTCCTTCCGCTGCGCACGGCGCAGACCTTCGGCGTGCTGGCCCTGGGCAGCCCCGATCCGGAGCGCTTCCATCCCGGCATGGGCACGCTGTACCAGACGCGCCTGGCCGAGCTCGCGAGTGTCGCGACCGCGCGCTTCCTCCCGCCGAACTGACGCCGCGGCGGCGGAGCCGTCGCCTGCGAATGCGGCGCTGCTCGCGTCGTTCACGCGACATCTGGGCGCGCGGCCCGCGCTGACGCGCGCGGCCTACGTGCGCGATGCCACGCGGCTTGCGCGCTGTGCCGGCGATACGCCGCTCACCGCGCTCACGCGCCGCGACATCGCACGGCATCTCGGCAGCCTGCACGCGGGCGGATTGGGAGGACGCAGCCTCGCGCGCATGCTGTCGGCGTGGCGCGCGTTCTACGATCACCTGATCGAGCAGGATCGCTCGCTCGGCGACAATCCCTGCGCGGGACTGAAGGCGCCCAAGTCACCCCGGCGATTGCCCTCGGCGCTGACGCCCGACGAGGCGGTGCGGCTCGTCGCGATCGTGGATCCCGACGATCGCTTCGCCATGCGCGACCGCGCGCTGTTCGAGCTCGCCTACTCGTCGGGATTACGGCTGTCGGAGCTCGCGGGACTCGACGTCGATCGCGTGGATCTCGAGGGCGGCGAAGTGCGGGTGATGGGCAAGGGGGCCAAGGAGCGCGTGGTGCCCGTGGGTGCCGCGGCGCGCGAGGCAATCCGCGCCTGGCTCGGGGAGCGCGCGCAAGGCGTGGCGGACGGGGAAGCGGCGCTTTTCACCGGCGCCTCGGGACGGCGCATCGCGTCGCGCACCATCGAGCGACGGCTCGCCACGTGGGCGGTGCGCCAGGGCCTCGATCGCCACGTGCATCCGCACATGCTGCGGCACTCCTTTGCCTCGCACGTGCTGCAATCCTCGGGCGACCTGCGGGCGGTGCAGGAGATGCTGGGGCATGCGTCGATTGCGAGCACGCAGGTGTACACGCATCTCGACTTCCAGGCGCTCGCCAAGGTGTACGACGCCGCGCATCCGCGCGCCAGGCGTCGCAAGTAGTATTCACCGGCAGCGGCCGCAGGCAGCGGCCGCGCCGGACCGCCGTCAGGCCGGCACGCTCTCCGGCGCCGGCATGCCCTCGAGCTCCTCCACCTCCACGCCTGCCGCGAGTTGCGCGAGGCGCGCCACCACGCCGTAGGCATAGAAGCGGTTGGGGTCGCAGCCGGCCGGCTCGTGGAGGCTGGGAATGCACGGCGACTCGAAGGCCAGCGGCACGAAGTGTGCACCCGGCGCATTGAGGTTCTCGTCCTTGCCGCGCGCGGTGTGCACCCGGTAGAAGCCGCCCACCACGAAGCGGTCGATCATGTACACGACGGGCTCGGCGATCGCGTCGTCGATCGACTCGAAGGTGGGCACGCCCTCCTGGATGATCACCGAGTTCACCTCGAGGCCTTCCTTCACCACCGCCATCTTGTTGCGTTGCTTGCGGTTCAGGTCGCGCACGTCCTCGACGTCGCGGACGGTCATGATGCCCATGCCGTAGGTGCCGGCATCGGCTTTCACGATCACGAAGGGCTTGTCCTCGATGCCGTATTCGGCGTACTTGGCCTTGATGCGCGTCAGGAGGTCGTCGACGTTCGAGGCCAGGCAATCCTCGCCCGCGCGATCCTGGAAGCGGATCTCGCCGCACACGCCGAAATAGGGATCGATGAGCCAGGGATCGATGCCGATGAGCGCCGCGAACTGCTCGGCCACCGCGGCGTAGGCCGTGAAGTGATGCGACTTCTTGCGGTTGTACCAGCCGGCCGCGAGCGGCGGCACCACGGGCTGGTCGATCGCGGTGAGGATCGCGGGCGGACCCGCCGACAGGTCGTTGTTGAGGAGGACCATGCAGGGATCGAAGTCGTACAGGCCCACGCGGCGCCCGTGCCGCTGGATCGGCTCGACCGTGAGCGACGTGCCGTCGCCCAGGTCGAGCCGGGTGACCTGCGCGATCTCCGGATTGAGCGAGCCCACGCGCACGCGCATCCCCGCCTGCTGGAGGACGCCCGCGAGCGTGGCCACGTTGCGCAGGTAGAACTGGTTGCGCGTGTGGTTCTCCGGCACGAGCAGCACGCCGCGCGCATCGGGGCACACGCGCTCCACCGCGGTCTGGATCGCCTGCACGCACAGGGGAAGGAACGACGGATTGAGATTGTTGAAGCCGCCGGGGAACAGATTCGTGTCCACCGGCGCCAGCTTGAATCCCGCATTGCGCAGGTCCACCGACGAGTAGAACGGAACCGGGTGCTCCTGCCATTGCTGCCGCAGCCAGCGCTCGATCTCCGGCATGCGCTCGAGGATGCGCCGCTCGAGGTCCTGCAGCGGACCCGTGAGCGCGGTCGTGAGATGGGGAACCATCCGCCGATTCTATCCCACGCCCTTTCGTCCGCTCCAAAAAAGGCGGGGCGCCGGCGAGGCGCCCCGTTCAAAGCCACTGAGGAGAAACCACGAAAGACGAGGTGAAGGTCCTTCGCGCTACGCGCGGACGGGGAGAGTGATCCGTCCGCGCGTATCTTGCGGGCGTCGCGGGCCTAGTTCCGGTAGGCCGACTCGCCGTGAGCCGTGATGTCCAACCCTTCGCGCTCCTGCTCTTCGGGGACGCGGAGGCCAACCGTGAGATCGACGATCTTGTACGCGAGGTAGGCCACGACACCCGACAGCACGATCGTGATCGCCACACCCTTCAACTGGATCATGATCTGGCTGGCGATCGAGAAGTCCGCAGCGCTGGTGCCGCCGAAGACGGGCGCGGCGAGCACGCCGGTGAGCAGCGCACCGACGATGCCGCCCACGCCGTGCACACCGAACACGTCGAACGAGTCGTCCACGCGCAGCAGGTGCTTCAGGCCCGACACGCCCCACAGGCAGACCAGGCCGGCGATCAGGCCGAGCACGATCGCTCCCATCGGGCCGATGAAGCCGGCGGCCGGCGTGACGGCGACGAGACCCGCGACCGCACCGGAGGCCGCGCCCAGCATCGAAGGCTTGCCCTTGGTCATCGCCTCGCCGATGATCCAGCTCAGCACGGCGCCCGCGGTGGCGAGGATGGTGTTGATGAACGCGAGACCCGCGATGCCGTTGGCCGCACCTGCCGAGCCCGCGTTGAAGCCGAACCAGCCCACCCACAGCAGTGACGCGCCGACCATCGTGAGTGCCAGGGAATGGGGCATGAACGCCTCCCTGCCGAAGCCCGTGCGCTTGCCCACCACGTAGGCGCCCACCAGGCCGGCGACGCCCGCATTGATGTGCACGACGGTGCCACCCGCGAAGTCGAGCGCGCCGTCCGCGCCGAGCAGGCCGCCGCCCCAGACCATGTGGGCCATCGGAATGTAGGCGAACGTGAACCAGATCGCGGAGAACAGCAGCACCGCGGAGAACTTCATGCGCTCGGCGAAGGACCCGACGATGAGGGCGCAGGTGATGGCGGCGAATGTCGACTGGAAGGCCACGAAGACGAATTCCGGGATCGTCGGCAGCGCGCCCGAAAGCGTCTCGTTGCCGATGCCGGCCAGGAAGGCCTTGTCGAAGGTGCCGATGTAGGCGCCGTCCCCCGTGAACGCGAGGCTGTAGCCGTACAGGCACCACAGGATCGTGATGAGCGAGAAGATCACGAAGACCTGCATCAGCACCGACAGCACGTTCTTGGAGCGGGCGAGGCCGCCGTAGAACAGCGCAAGCCCGGGGATGGTCATGAGGATCACGAGCATGGTCGACGTGAGCATCCACGCGGTGTCGCCCGAATCGAGCTTCGGTGGGGGCGCCTCGGCTGCGGGTGCCGCGGCCGCCGGTGCGGCGGCAGGCGCTGCCGCGGCTGCCTCTGCCGCGGGTGCGGCGGCCTTGTCCTGGGCCACGACCGGCGTCGCAAAGGCGAGCACGCCGAGCATCGCAGCGAGTGCGAGTATCTTTTTCATTATGTGAATCCCCTTAGAGCGCGTCGGCGCCGGTCTCGCCGGTGCGGATACGCACGACCTGCAGCAGGTCGAAGACGAAGATCTTTCCGTCGCCGATCTTTCCGGTGTTGGCGGCTTTCTCCACCGCTTCGATGACGCGGTCGAGGAGATCGTCCTTGACGGCGGCCTCGATCTTCACCTTCGGAAGAAAGTCGACGACATATTCGGCGCCGCGGTAGAGCTCGGTGTGGCCCTTCTGGCGGCCGAAGCCCTTCACCTCGGTGACGGTGATCCCCTGCACGCCGATGGCCGAGAGCGCTTCACGGACCTCGTCGAGCTTGAATGGCTTGATGATGGCGGTAACGAGTTTCATGATTTCCCCGCAGTTGCGCGGCAGCCGTCCCGCCGCCGCGCGAAGTGATCGTCAGAACGACTTTTGCACGTAGCCCACGAACTGGTTGGCGGCCGTGTTGCGGCCGAACCGGTTCGTATAGAGATCGGACTCCGCGTCGGTGCCGGTGCCGAAGATACCGACCGTGAGGCCCCAGATTTCGGTGGAGGCCCCGACCTTCCAGTCGGTGTAGCTGAAGTCGCCGTTGTTCTTGAACGACTGGTAGCCCACGTGCGCGAAGAGCGTGACCTTGCCGATGACGTCGTTGACCTTCTCGACCACGTCCCAGTTGAGGTTGCCCTCGACGTAGTAGGAGTTCTTCGAGTCGGCGAAGCCGAACGTGTCGCTGACGCTGTGGCTGTACTTGGCGGAGAGCATCTTCCACGACAGCGCGGCGTAGAGCTCGGTGGTGTTGGGGCGCTTGAAACCGTCGGGATAGGTGCCGGGGTACCAGTAGTACAGGACGCCCAGGTCGGCCTCGAATTCGGCCGGCAACTCGAACTTGAAGCCGCCGTACCAATCCCATTCCAGCGAGGCGGAGACATCGGGATCGGTATCGGAGAGCCAGGAGATGTTCGTGGCCCAGGTGCCGACGTAGAAGCCGCTCTTGTGGCCGAGGTCCAGGCCACCCTGCAGGGCCGGCTTGTTGTTTGTCTGCTCGAGGCCGCGGAAGACGTACTCGCTGAACAGCCCCACGTTGCCCGAGAACGTCCAGTCCGGTTCGGGCGGCGGGGCGGCGGGCGCGGGTGTCTGCGCGAACGCGCTCGTCGCGACCAGTCCAGCCAACGCAGCGACAGCAGTCGCTTTGCGAAGGCCAAGCTTATGATTCATGTCGGATTCCTCGGTGGTGGTGTGTGAGAGGGGACAGCGTGCTTCCGGGATCCCTGTTTGCATTTCGTGTGCCACCACGTAAAACGATGGATAATCAATGGGTTGACGTGCATCGGCGGCCGCCGGATCGAGGCGGCTGCGGCCCGCGGCACCGGATTGGTGCGAAGAAAACCGGCGTGCGCGCGATGGCGGTGCACGTCCCCGGCGCCGGCCCGGAACCTGCACCGCCTTTGCTAGACTCCTTCGATCCCAGGAGGCCTCCATGCTCAATTTCCACAGCAAGACGCTCGACGATCTCGCGGCGCGCATCGGCCAGGCGGTGGCGGCGAGCCCCGCCAAGGACATCGAGAAGAACGTGAAGGCCATGCTGCAAAGCGGCCTCGCGCGCCTCGATGTGGTGACGCGCGAGGAGTTCGACACCCAGGCCGCCGTGCTCGCGAAGACGCGCGAGAAGCTCGAGCAGCTCGAGGCGCGCGTGGCCGAGATGGAGGCGCGACGCGGCCCTCGCGCTGTCTAGGCGCGGCGTGGGGCACGCATAGGCCGTCCGGCCGAGCGCGCGCAGGCCCGCGGGTGGCTAGGCTTGCCACTCGCGCGCCCTTCCAGTGGCGCGCATCGAGGGAAGCGCCGACATGACCGTTGCCGTGGTTCACACGCGGGCGCTCGCGGGCGTGCATGCGCCGGGGGTCACCGTGGAAGTGCACATCGCCGGCGGTCTTCCGGGCATCCACGTCGTGGGGTTGCCCGACACCGAGGTGCGTGAAGCCCGCGACCGCGTGCGCGCCGCGCTGCAGAACACGCGCTACGAGATCCCGCCGCGCAAGATCACGGTGAACCTGGCGCCCGCCGACCTTCCGAAGGAGTCCGGCCGCTACGACCTTCCGATCGCGCTCGGCATCCTCGCCGCCACCGGCCAGATCCCCTCGCAGGAGCTCGCGCGCCACGAGTTCGCGGGCGAGCTGGCCCTCACCGGCGACTTGCGCGCGGTGCGCGGCGCGCTCGCGATGGCGCTTTCAGCGCGACGCGAGGGCCGCGCCTTCGTCCTGCCGCAGACGTCGGCAGCGGAGGCCGCGCTCGTGCAGGATGCGCGCATCTACGGCGCCCGCACGCTGTTCGACGTATGCGAGCACCTCACGGCGCGCCATCCGCTGCCCGGCGTGATCGCGTGCCCGCGCCCCGAAAGCGCATCGGCACACCTCGACATCGCCGACGTGCGTGGCCAGGCGCGGGCAAAGCGCGCGCTGGAGATCGCCGCGGCGGGGGCGCACTCGCTGTTGCTCGCGGGCCCGCCCGGCACCGGCAAGTCCATGCTCGCGCAACGCCTGCCCGGCCTGCTGCCGCCGCTGTCGGAGGAGGAGGCGCTCGAGGTCGCGTCGATCGCGTCGGTCGCGGGCCGCTTCGCGCCGGAGGCCTGGGGCACGCGTCCCTTCCGCAGCCCGCACCACACGGCGAGCGCGGTCGCACTGGTGGGCGGCGGGGGCGATCCGCGTCCGGGCGAGATCTCGCTCGCGCATCACGGCGTGCTCTTCCTCGACGAATTGCCCGAGTGGGAACGGCGGGTGCTCGAAGTGCTGCGCGAGCCGCTCGAGTCGGGTGTCATCCACATCTCGCGTGCCGCGCGCCACGCGAGCTTTCCCGCGCAGTTCCAGCTCGTGGCGGCCATGAATCCCTGCGCTTGCGGCTGGCACGGGGATGCCAGCCGGCGCTGCGCCTGCACGTCCGACCAGGTGGCGCGCTATCGCGCCCGCGTATCGGGACCGCTCCTCGATCGCATCGACATGCGGCTCGACGTGGCCCCCGTGCCGGTCGGTGAGCTCGCGTCCACGTCTGCGCACGAGGAGGCCGAGTCGTCGCCGGCGATCCGCGATCGTGTCGTGGCGGCGCGCAGGCGCCAGCGCGAGCGCCAGGGGAAGGCCAATGCGCAACTCGCGGCGGGGGAAGTGGCCGTCCATTGCGCGGCGGACGCTTCCGCGCACGCGCTGCTTGCCAAGGCGATGGCGCGGCTGGGCTTCACCGCGCGGGGCTATCACCGCGTGCTCAAGGTCGCGCGCACGATCGCCGACCTGGCGGAGGCGCGCACGCTGTCGACCGCGCACGTGGCGGAGGCGCTGGGCTATCGCGGCGGCTGAAGGCGATGCGACATCGACGTGGAACGGCGTTCCGTCAGGCATTCGCCCCGTGGCACGCCTTGAACCGCCTGCCACTGCCGCAGGGACAGGGATCGTTGCGGCCGATCGTGACGGCGTGCGCTGCTGACCCTGTTCCCCCGGCGCGGGCGTCGCGCAGCGACGCCATCAGCGCCGTGGCCTCGTGCGACGCGGGATGAGCCTCCAGCATCTTCGCGAGCAGCATCCGCGCTTCCTGCGGGCGCTCGAGCTCCACGTAGTTGCGCGCAAGCTGCAGGCATTGCTCGGAACCGAGGATCGCGGGCGTGGCAAAGCGCAGCACGTGCGCGAGCCCTCCCGCATCGAGGAACATCCAGAAGTTGAAGAGCCCGTGGAAGCCGAACGGCAGCGTGTCGAAGTAGGTCGCCTCGAACGAGAAGCGGTCCGCCACGGCCTCGGGCGCGAAGCGGATGCCGTGCGCGCTCTCGAGATGGCGGCGGAACGTGCGGCAGATGGCGACGTCCTCCAGGGGCTCCGGCACCACCGCCGGATCGCGCAGCGCCGTGAGGAGGCGTTTCGAGCGCAGCGAGAAGCCGCCGTTGCCCACCGTGAGGCCGTCGTCGCGGAAGGGCCAGCGCGCGCCGATGTAGTCGTGGCCGAGGAAGTCGTCGGACCAGGCGGCGGGATTGACCACGAAGCCATCCCATTGCACGAGCAGCACGAAATCGGTATCGATGTGCGCCCCGAGCTCCTTGATCACGAAGCGCGAGTAGTCCTCGCGCGAGCGCAGCGGCGCGATGCGCAGGCAGTCCACGCCGTCGATCGCGAGGTCGCGGTCGGTCACGAACAGCGTGCGGGCGAACCGCGCGTGCTGCGCGCACTGGTGCAGCGCCGTGAGTGCCAGGTCGTGGTTGATGCAATCCACGCAGCAGAGGGTCACGCGGGGCAGCTCGAGCATGGGGCGGGGCGCGGCAGCGTCGTTGGGGCATCGGGGCCGGAAGCGGTGCCGGCGGGATCCGGTTATTCTTCCACATGACCTCGATCCCGCGCCGCCGCCTCCTTCTCGCCGGTCTCGGCGTCCCCGCGCTCTCGCTCATCGGCTGCGGCGACGACACCACGCCGGCCGGCACGCGCTACGACACGGCCTTCCGGCGCGTGTTCAACGAGTACCACATGGTGGGCGCGCTCGCGAGCGTGCGCGTGCCCGGCGCCGCGGAGTGGAAGGGCGCCCTCGGCTACGCGGACCTGGGGAGCGCCACGCCGTCCGGTTTCGCCGGGCACTACCCCATCCGCAGCGTGACCAAGTCGTACACCGTCACGCTCATCCTGCAGATGGTGCGCGACCAGCTCCTGACACTCGACGACCGGCTCGAGACCTTCATCCCCGGCATCCCCAACGGCGCGTCCATCACGATCGCGCAGCTCGCCGGCATGACGAGCGGCATCGCCGATTACTCGTCGAGCCCGGCCTTCGTCGCGGCGCTGTCGGCGGACCTCGGGCGCGCGTTCACGGAAGACGAGCTCGTGGCCTACGCGATTCCGCTGTCGCCGCGTTTCACGCCGGGCACGCAGTACGAGTACAGCAATACCAATACCGTGCTGCTCGGCATGATCGTGGAGCAGCGTCTTTCGATGACGCTCGCGCAGGCGCTGCACGCGCGCATCTTCGCGCCGCTGGGGCTGACCGGCACCACGTATCCCTACGTGACCGCGCTGCCCGTGCCCCACCCCACGCCGTACGACGTGGACTACGCTACCGGCGTGTCGGACGCGTTGCCCTTCCTCAATCCGACGTCGCTCGCGGGCGCGGGCGCCATGGTCTCCACGCTCGACGACATGCAGACGTGGGCGGCTGCCCTCGGTGACGGCCGGCTCATCGGCGCGGCGCTGCAGGTGGAGCGCGTGGCGCGCTCGCGTGTGGTCACCAACGGCCCCACCTACGATCGCTACGGCCTGGGGCTGGGCATCCTGCGCGGATGGTGGGGCCACACCGGCAGCGGCGTGGGCTTCCAGCTCGCGACGTTCTACGATCCGCGCTCCACGGCCACGATCGCGGTGATGGTGAATGCCTCGCCGTTCGGCGCGCCGGCCAACCTCAACTTCGCCGAGGAGATCTTCGGGGCACTGGAGGAGGTGGTGAGCGGCTGACCGCGCCTACGACTTGCGTCCCGCGTACTTCTCGCCGGCGGCCACGTCGCCCTTCAGCCAGTTCTGCGGCGGCGGCAACGGGCACGTGGTGAACGCCGAGAAGGCGCAGGGCGGGTTGTAGGCCTTGTTGAAATCGACGACCCAGCCCTTGCCGTCCTCGGGCTTCTTGATGGCGAGGAAGCGGCCCGGCGGATAGGTCGTGGAATTGCTCGTGCCATCGCGGAAGATGATGAAGAGGTCGCCCTCGTCGTCGAGCGCATCGAGCGTCATCTTCTGGCCGTTGACGGTGAACTCGAGCGTGCCCGCGACCTTCTCGTAGCTGATCTCGCCGCGCACGTTGGCGATGGGGATTGTGGCGCCGTTGGCCATGGGCGTGAACTTCGCGGGGACCTTGTAGCCCGTATCCGCCGCATACCACTGGCGACCCGCGAACGTCTTGCGCCGCGGCGCGTCGCGGTCGGCGGCGCGCACCACGATCTTGCCGTCCTCGCGCTTCACGAACTGCAGCGACAGGCGGCCTTGGGTGACCCATTCCAGGCGGGTGGCACCGGAGACCATGTCGCGCGCGGTGAACTCGTCGGGCGGTGCGGCATTGTCCCGGCTCACCACGGTCATCTTCTGGCCGGGGGCGAGGGTCAGGCGCGCCTTGTCGGCGGTGACCACGATGGTGCCGAGATGCGCGGGGCCCAGGCCCCTGGGCAGCACGACCTGGTTGTCCGGCGCGGTGCCGATGCGGTAAGTGCCGGGCGTGAGCTCGTCACGCGAGACCATCGACAGCCACCCGCGCTCACGCTTCAGGCTCTCGGTGGCGCCGGCGCGCCACTTGGCGAGCTCGTCGCCATAGGCGGCGTCGGGCGCGGCGGTGGACGCCGCGAAGGCGGGCAGGGCGAGGGTCGCCGCCAGCGCCAGAGCCGCGAGCGAGATAGCGGCACGGGACCGCCCGGCGAGCGGCGCGAGGACATGCGACCGGTCGGCAAGCGTGGAGGCGGGACGGATCGGGCAGGAGGCCATGGGAGGCTCCGATGGCGACAGTGAAACCGCAATGGTAGCGCGTCGCGGCCCCGTCGACGCCTCGCCTTGTTGCGCTGCGGTAGACTAGACGGTCCTCATGAACACCGTCGCCGACGCCTTCGTGGACCAGGACACCGCGCACGCCGCTCCCAGGTTGCGCGAGATCCCGTACAACTACACGTCGTTTTCCGATCGCGAGATCGTGATCCGGCTGCTGGGCGCGCCGATGTGGCAGCTCCTGACCGAGCTGCGCGGCGAGCGCCGCACGGGACGCTCGGCCCGCATGCTCTTCGAGGTGCTGGGCGACATCTGGGTCGTCGACCGCAATCCCTACCTGCAGGACGACCTCCTCGACAATCCGAAGCGGCAGGTGCTCCTGGTCGATGCCATGCGCCACCGCGTGGGCGAGATCGAGAAGCGGCGCACCGCCGCCGCGGGCGATAGCGAGCGCGATGCGAAGGTGGCGCGTCTCGTGGCCGCCGCGAGCACCGCGATCGATCGCTTCGCCGAATCGTTCAAGTCGACGGCCGACCTGCGCAAGCGCACGCGTCGCACGCTGGCGCGCTACACCGACAAGGACAACATCGCCTTCGACGGCCTGGCCCGCGTGTCGCACGTGACCGATGCCACCGACTGGCGCGTGGAGTATCCCTTCGTGGTGCTCTATCCCGATACCGAGGACGAGATCCGCGGGCTCGTGGAAGGCTGCATCGAGCTCGGGCTCACGATCATCCCGCGTGGCGGCGGCACGGGCTACACGGGTGGTGCGATTCCGCTCGACGCGCGCTCGGCCGTGATCAACACGGAGAAGCTCGAGCGGCTCGGCGCGGTCGAGCCGCTCGTGTTGCCGGGACACTCCGCGCCCACGGCCACGATCGATTGCGGCGCGGGTGTCGTCACGCGCCGCGTGATGGATGCGGCCGAAGCCGACGGACTCGTATTCGCGTGCGATCCGACGTCGGCGGATGCGTCGTGCATCGGCGGCAACGTCGCGATGAATGCGGGCGGCAAGAAAGCGGTGCTGTGGGGCACCGCACTCGACAACCTCGCATCGTGGCGCATGGTCACGCCGGATGCGCAGTGGCTCGAGGTCACGCGCACCGACCATAACCTCGGCAAGATCCACGATGCCGCGCAGGCGACCTTCGACTGCGCGTACTACGGCAAGGATGGCAAGACCCTGCTCCGCCGCGAGACGCTCACGATCCCCGGCGCCACCTTCCGCAAGACGGGCCTCGGCAAGGACGTCACCGACAAGTTCCTCGCAGGCCTCCCCGGCGTGCAGAAGGAAGGCTGCGACGGCCTGATCACGAGCGCGCGCTTCATCCTGCACAAGATGCCGCCGGCGATCCGCACGGTGTGCCTCGAGTTCTTCGGGCTCGCGCACGACTCGACGCCGGTGATCGTCGAGATCAAGGACTACCTCGACGGCCTGCCCAAGGCCGCCGGTGCGCGCGTGATGCTGGCGGGCCTCGAGCACCTCGACGAGAAATACGTCAAGGCGGTGGGCTATGCGACCAAGGCCAAGCGCCACGGCCGTCCGCGCATGGTGCTCCTGGGCGACATCGTGGGCGACGATGAGAACGCCGTGGCACGCGCGGCTTCCGAAGTCGTGCGTATCGCGAACCTCCGCGGCGCCGAAGGCTTCGTGGCGGTGGCCGCCGATGCGCGCAAGAAATTCTGGCTCGACCGCGCGCGCACCGCTGCGATCGCACGCCATACCAACGCCTTCAAGATCAACGAGGACGTGGTGATCCCGCTGCCGCGCCTGGGCGACTACACCGACGGCATCGAGCGCATCAACATCGAGCTCTCGCTCAAGAACAAGATCCGCATCGCCGACGAGATCGGCGCCTTCCTCGCGAGCCCGCTGCTGGGCGTGTGGCCGCCGGAGAGCGAGGTGCGGCCGCCGCAGGAGATCGTCGATTCCAAGGTGGAGGAAGGGCGCGCGCTCGTGGCGCGCATGCGCGCCACCTGGCAGGACCTCCTCGACCGGCTCGACGCCACCTTCCGCGACCTGCAGAGCCACGCGATCGTCGCCTCGTGGAAGCGCGAGCTGCAGGCGCCGCTCGCCGAGGTGTTCTCGGGCCTCGCCTTCGCGCCGGTCACGGCGCGCATCGACGAGATCCACGCGCGGGTGCTGCGCAGCCGCGTGTTCGTGGCGCTGCACATGCACGCGGGCGACGGCAACGTACACACCAACATCCCCGTCAATTCCGACGACTACGGGATGCTGAAGGAAGCCAACGCCGCGGTGGCGCGCATCATGCATCTCGCGCGCGATCTCGGCGGCGTGATCTCGGGCGAGCACGGCATCGGCATCACCAAGCTCGAGTACCTCACCGACGACGAGCTCGCCCCGTTCGCCCGCTACAAGGACGCGATCGATCCGCAAGGCCGCTTCAATCGCGGCAAGCTCCTGCGCCATCCCGCGCTGCCGGCGGACCTCTCTTCCGCGTACACGCCGAGCTTCTCGCTCATCGGCCACGAGAGCCTCATCCTCGAGCAGAGCATGCTCGGCGACGTCGCCGCCTCCATCAAGGACTGCCTGCGCTGCGGCAAGTGCAAGCCGGTGTGCGCCACGCACGTGCCGCGCGCGAACCTGCTGTACAGCCCGCGCAACAAGATCCTGGCGACCTCGCTGCTCATCGAGGCGTTCCTCTACGAGGAGCAGACGCGCCGCGGGATCAGCATCAAGCACTTCAATGCGTTCGGCGACGTTGCGGACCATTGCACCGTGTGCCACAAGTGCCTCAATCCGTGCCCGGTGGACATCGACTTCGGCGACGTCTCCATCGCGATGCGCAACCTCCTGCGCAAGATGGGGACGCGCAACTTCAATCCCGGTACCGCGGCGTCGATGTTCTTCCTGAACGCGACCAACCCCACCACGATCAAGCTCACCAAGAAGGTGATGATCGACTGGGGCTACAAGCTGCAGCGCATGGCGTACCGCTTCGCGCGCACCACGCGCGTGGCGCAGCGCCAGACGCGCCATCCGCCGCCCACCACCGGCGAACGTCCGGTGAAGGCGCAGGTCATCCACTTCATCAACAAGCCGATGCCGGGGAACCTGCCCAAGCGCACGTCGCGCGCGTTGCTCGACATCGAGGATGCATCGATCGTGCCGGTGATCCGCAATCCGCAACGGCCGGCGGACGAGGGCGAGGCGGTCTTCTACTTCCCCGGCTGCGGCTCGGAGCGGCTCTTCTCGCAGGTGGGACTCGCCACCCAGGCGATGCTCTATCACGTGGGCGCGCAGACGGTGCTGCCGCCGGGGTACCTGTGCTGCGGCTATCCGCAGACCTCCGCCGGCAATCACGACGAGGGGCAGAAGATCACCACGAGCAATCGCGTGCTCTTCCACCGCGTGGCCAACACATTGAACTATCTCGACATCAAGACCGTGATCGTGTCCTGCGGCACGTGCATGGACCAGTTGATGAAGTACGAATTCGACAAGATCTTCCCCGGCTGCCGGCTCCTCGACATCCACGAGTACCTGATGGAGAAGGGCGTGGCGCTCGAGGGTGTGGAAGGCGTGCGCTACATGTACCACGACCCCTGCCACACGCCGATGAAGCAATATGCGCCGCTCGCCGTCGTGAACCAGCTCATGGGCACCCAGGTGGCCTTGAACGACCGTTGCTGCGGCGAATCGGGCACGCTCGCCGTCACGCGTCCCGACGTGTCCACGCAGGTGCGCTTCCGCAAGGAAGAGGAGATGCGCAAGGGCGCGGGCAAGCTTCGCGCCGACGGCTTCGTCGGCGAGGTCAAGGTGCTCACCTCCTGCCCGTCGTGCCTGCAGGGCCTGTCCCGCTTCGAGGACGACGCAGGCACGCAGGCCGACTACATCGTGGTGGAGATGGCGAAACACCTGCTCGGCCCCGACTGGATGGCCGATTACGTGCGCAAGGCCAACGCCGGTGGCATCGAGCGCGTGCTGGTGTAGCGGAAGAAAGAGCCCGCGAAGGCGAAAAGGCCTGGGGTAGGCGTCTCGCCGGCGCTTGGGAGGAGGGGCGGGGCGCGCCTTCGCGGGAGGAGGCAAACGGGCACCGTGGAGCGCTGCATTGCCGCGCGGTGACCGTGGCGCCACTCTAGGCCACCGGCGCGGCGCCCGCTGCCGAACTTTGCCGCCGCGTGGTGCGGAATATTCGCGTCCGCGCGTGCGCCGCCCCGGCTTGTGCGTCGCCCGCTTGTCTCACCGCTTGGCAGCTCGCCGCAGGCTTCCGTCGCACCGGCGCAGCGAGAGCGGCGTGGGGTGCGCGGGGTGTGCTATAAGCGCGTGTTTCCTCCCACCGCGTTCGCTGCGCATCGATGCAGGACACCGCTTCCCCTGCCATCCCCGCGAGCCCTTCCGCACCCGCGGCAGCGCGAGCGGCCGACGCCGTGCCTGCCCTGGCCTTCGCCGACGCCGATGGCGCCCGGCGCTGGGTCAAGTCGCTGCTCATCACCTCGGTCACGCCGCTGTACGAGGCCGTGCGCGGGCAGCTGCGCGCGGTGTCGGCGGCGGACTTCACGCCGCGCGAGCGCGCCACGATCGCCGAGGTGCTGCGCGACCAGGTCGCGCACCTGCACACCGAGCTCGCGCGTCGCTACGCGGGCAAGCCGCAGCCTGCCGCCGAGCGCGAGGTCGATGCCGCGGAGCAGGCGATCTCGCTGTGGCACGGGCTGTGGGAGCAGTACTCGGCGTGCCTCAAGCCCCTGCTCGAGGGCGACGCCGACCTGCAGGGCGTGAAGGCCAAGCTCCTGCAGCGCGGTCTGTACGTCGGCAAGCAGCTCGTGATCGTCCACGGGCTGGCGCGCCGCGTTCCGCCCCCCACGCTGTGGCAGGAGCTGCACGCCTACTACCGCCTCTCGGAGCTCCTCGACTGTGCGGTCACCGCGGTCTCCGACGACCTGACACCCCATGCGGTCGGGATCTCCTGCTACTCCACCTACTGTCACGCGGTCCTGCTGGGGCTCGCGGATCCGTGCGGCATGACCGTGCGCCAGATCGAGCTCACCGACCGCTGGCTCGGGCAGTGGGCGCGCAAGATCTTTCCCTATCCGGAGCAGCGCGAGACGGAAGGCCCGGTGCTGGTGATGGACCTCGATTCGTCCGTCCCTGCCTGGCTCGCCCGGACCGGCCCGTCCCCGTCCACGCCATCGATGCGCTTCGGCTATCCCGGCAAGCTCGCCACGTCGGTGCGCGGACGGCTGAAGCGCCTGGCGAGCGGCGCCACGCCTGCCGAGCTGCAGCTCGGGCACGACACGTCGGCGGAGACGTCGCAGATCCTCCTGGCCCGGCTCGACGAGCGCTGGTACCAGCCGCGTCCGCAGGCCGAGGATGCCGTGCACGATGCGCTCGAGCTCTGCGCGGGCGGCGTGCAGGCGGCCTACTTCCGCGTGGGCGGACGTACCTTCGATCGCCAGGATCCGCTCGGACGCCTGTCGTTCCAGGGCGCGCAACACCTGCAGACGCTGGGCGCACTCACCGATTACGACCGCTACAAGGAAGACGCCGAGAAGAACTGGCCCTGGGAGTCCTGGCAAGGCGAGTGCCGTGCGAGCGGCGCGAGCCTCACGCGGCGCGACGAGACGCGCTACCGGTGGTTCCTCGACCAGCTCGTGGTGACGCGCGATGCGGAGCGGGCGCGCCTGGGCCACGTCACCCGCGTGGCCGTGGGCGAGGCTTCCGAGTTCGCGCTCTCGATCTCGATGTGGCCCGGGGTGCCGCGCTCGCTCGCCGTGCGGCCCACGTCGGTGGCCTTCAGCGAGGAGCTGCCGTTGCCGGCGATCATGCTGTCCGGAGTCCCGGGCGAGCCCGACTCGCTCGTGGTGCCGCCGCGCACGTTCAATCCGGGACGGCTGCTGCGCTCCATGGATGCGGGTCCCGAGCGCAAGCTGCGCCTCACGCGGCTCCTGCAGCGCGGCGGCGACTTCGAGCGCGTGAGCTTCGAGGAGTCGTAGCAGCCGGCCGCCGCGGGGAAGCGCCCCGGTAGAATCGCGGCAGCCTGTGCTGCCATCCGGAGCGCCCATGAAGCCCGCTGTCGCCGTTCTTCCCGCCATCGCCGTGTCCACGCTGCTCGCCGCAGCCCCCGCCCACGCCGCGCTCGACAATGCCGCCGCGCAGGCGATGATGAAGAAGGACGGCTGCGCTTCCTGTCACGCGATCGACAGGAAGATCGTGGGGCCGGCATACGTCGACGTCGCCGCGAAATACAAGGGCGACAAGGACGCGGCGGCGAAGCTCGCGAAGAAGGTGAAGGAGGGCAGCAACGGCGTGTGGGGCCCGATCCCCATGCCGCCCAACGCGGCCGTCTCGCAGGCGGACGCCACCGAGCTCGCGACGTGGATCCTCACGCTCGGGAAGTGAGCCTTCCGCGCGCGCCGGTGCCGCGCGAACTGCGGTAGAATCGTGCCGTTCGTGCAGGAGAGCGCACCGCGCCGGCAAACATCGCGCGGGGCCGCCGAAGGCGTAATCCCCAAGATCGCTCAGGCACCGAGGACTGCACGGGACGCAACCGCACTCTGGAGAGCGGTCGGGCGGGCCGGCTTCGAAGTCGAGGCGCTCGCAAGCGACCCACCGAAGGGGCAAGCGCCGCCGCAGCACGGCACCACGGCGCAAATCTCTCAGGTAAAAGGACAGACGGGGCGAGGCGGAAATGCCTCGCCCTTTTGCTTTCCGGGAGATTGCGATGAACAAGCGCACGCCGCTGTACGAGGCCCATCGCGGAGCCGGTGCCCGCATGGTCGATTTCGGCGGGTACGACATGCCCGTCAACTACGGCTCGCAGATCGACGAGCATCACGCCGTGCGCGCCGACGCCGGCATGTTCGACGTGTCGCACATGCGCGCCGTGGACATCACCGGCGCGGGCGGGCGCGACTTCCTGCGTCACGCCCTCGCCAACAACGTCGACAAGCTCACGGTGCCGGGCAAGGCGCTGTACTCGTGCATGCTGCGCGAGGACGGCGGCGTGCTCGACGACCTCATCGTCTACTTCCTGCGCGAGGACTTCTTCCGCCTCGTGGTCAATGCGGCCACCGCGGACAAGGACATCGCGTGGCTGCGCACGCTTGCGGCGAAGCATGCGCCGCAGCTCGTCCTCGCGCCGCGCGACGATCTCGCGATGATCGCGGTGCAGGGGCCGCAGGCGCGCGCCAAGGTGTGGCAGGCCTTGCCGGGCACCGAAGCCGCCACGTCCGCACTCGAGCCGTTCAACGGCGTGGAAACGGATTCCGCCCTCGGCCGCGTCTTCATCGCCCGTACCGGCTACACCGGCGAGGATGGCTTCGAGATCCTGCTGCCGGCCACGCAGGCGGTGGCGGGGTGGGACGCGCTACTTGCCGCCGGCGTGCGTCCCGCGGGCCTGGGCGCGCGCGACACGCTGCGTCTGGAAGCCGGGATGAACCTGTACGGCCAGGATATGGACGAAGGCGTGTCGCCGCTCGCGGCGGGACTCGCCTGGACCGTGGACCTCGCGAGCCCGCGCGACTTCGTGGGCAAGGCGGCGCTCGCGGCGGATCCGCGGCCGTTCGCGTTCGTGGGCTTGCTGCTCACCGACACCGGCGGCGTGCTGCGCGCGCACCAGAAGGTCGAGACCGCGCACGGCGAGGGTGAGATCACGAGCGGGACCTTCAGCCCCACGCTCGGCAAGTCGATCGCGCTCGCGCGCGTGCCGGCCGGCGTTGCGGCCGGTGACGAGGTCACGGTGCTCGTGCGCGACAAGCGCCTGGCCGCGCGCGTCGTCAAGCCGCCCTTCGTGCGCAACGGCGCCGTGCTCGTGAGCTAGGCTCGCCACGTATCGCGTTTCCGCCGCACTGCTTCCTCCTTTCCCACCTTGCTGCCCATCGCTCCGGAGATCGCCATGAACGTCCCCCCGCAATTGAAGTACGTCGACACCCACGAATGGCTGCGCGCGGAAGGCGACGGCACCATCACCATCGGCATCACCGACCATGCGCAGGAAGCGCTGGGCGACCTCGTGTTCGTGGAGTTGCCGGCCGTGGGGCGCGTGCTGAAGGAAGGCGAGGCCTGCGCGATCGTCGAATCGGTCAAGGCGGCGAGCGACGTGTACGCGCCGATCGCCGGCGAAGTGGTAGCCGTGAACGATGCCGTGCCGGCCACTCCCGAGTCCCTGAACGAAAAGCCCTACGAGGCGTGGCTCTTTCGCATGAAGCCCGCCGACCCCGATGCGCTCGCGGGACTCCTCGACGCCGCGGCCTACGAGAAGCTCATCGGCTGACACGCACATGGCGCACGACGAGATCACCACGGGCACGCTCGCCGCACTCGAGGATGCCGGCGCCTTCGAGCGCCGCCACATCGGCACGTCGGCCGCGGACCAGGCCGCGATGCTGCGCACGGTGGGCCATGCGTCGCGCGCAGCGCTCATCGACGCCATCGTGCCGGCCTCGATCCGCTCGCGCGAGCCGCTGCCACTGCCCGGCCCCGTGACGGAGGTCGCGGCGCTGGCGCGCCTGAAATCCATCGCCGCGCGCAACCGCGTGATGAGGTCGTACATCGGCCAGGGCTACTACGGAACGCACACGCCGGGCGTCATCCTGCGCAACATCCTCGAGAGTCCCGCGTGGTACACGGCCTACACGCCCTACCAGCCCGAGATCTCGCAGGGGCGCCTCGAGGCGCTCGTGAATTTCCAGACGATGATCTGCGACCTGACGGGCATGGCGATCGCCAATGCGTCGATGCTCGACGAGGCCACCGCCGCGGCGGAAGCGATGACGCTCGCGCTGCGCATGAGCAAGAGCGCCTCGCGCACCTTCTACGTGGCCGACGATGTCTTCGCGCAGACGCTGGCCGTGGTGCGCACGCGCGCCGAGCCGCTCGGCATCACGGTGGTGACGGGGCCGGCGAGCGACGCGGCTGCCGCCGACGTCTTCGGCACCCTGCTGCAATACCCGGGCGCCAACGGCGACGTGCGCGACTACCGCGCGCTCGCGGGCGACCTGCATGCCCGCCACGCGCTGGTGATCGTCGCCGCCGACCTCCTCGCGCTCACGCTGCTGGCGCCGCCCGGCGAATGGGGCGCCGATGCCGTGGTGGGCTGCGCGCAGCGCTTCGGCGTGCCGATGGGCTACGGCGGTCCGCATGCGGGCTACATGGCCACGCGCGACGAGTACAAGCGCTCGTTGCCCGGCCGCCTCGTGGGCGTCACCGTCGATGCGCATGGCGAGCCTGCGTATCGCCTGGCACTGCAGACGCGCGAGCAGCACATCCGCCGCGAGAAGGCCACGTCGAACATCTGCACGGCGCAGGCGCTCCTCGCCAACATGGCCGCGATGTATGCCGTCTATCACGGCCCCGACGGCCTGCGCGCCATCGCGTCGCGCGTGCACGGCATGGCCCGTGCGCTCGAGGGTGCCCTGTCGTCCCTCGGCTACGTGCAGGCGAACCCCCACTACTTCGACACGCTGCGCCTGACGACGGATGCGGCGCGCGTGGCAGCCGTTCACCGGGCGGCCGGGACGCGCGGCATCAACCTCCGCCGTGCCGGCGAGACGGCCATCGGCATCGCGCTCGACGAGACGGTCACGACCGCCGACCTCCTCGCCATCGTCGAGATTTTCGCGGAGGCTGCGGGCCGACAGGGTGCCGTCGCGCTCCAGGCGCCGGACGAGGCGCTCTCCGACCTGCCGGCGTCGCTCAGGCGCACCACGCCCTACCTGGCGCATCCCGTGTTCAACACGCACCGCTCCGAGACCGAGATGATGCGGTACATCCGGCAGCTCGAGCGCAAGGACATCGGCCTCGACACGTCGATGATTCCGCTCGGGTCGTGCACGATGAAGCTCAACGCCGCCACCGAGATGTACCCGGTCTCGTGGCCGGCGTTCGCGCGCCTCCATCCGTTTGCGCCCGCCGAACAGGCGCAAGGCTACCAGCAGGTCTTCGAGGAGCTCGAGGCCGCACTCTGCGCGGTCACGGGCTTTGCCGCCGTGTCGCTGCAGCCCAATTCGGGCGCACAGGGCGAGTTCGCCGGGCTGGCGGTCATTCGCGCCTACCATCGGGCGCGAGGAGCGGAGCACCGGAACGTGGTGCTCATCCCGGCGTCGGCCCACGGCACCAACCCGGCGAGCGCCGTCATGGCCGGTGCACGCGTCGTCGTGGTGGCAACCGCACCCAACGGCAACGTGGATGTCGCGGACCTCGAAGCCAAGGCCGCCGCCCACGCCGACACGCTCGCGGCGCTCATGATTACCTACCCGTCCACGCACGGCGTGTACGAAGACGCCATCATGGACATCTGCGCGATCGTCCATCGGCACGGCGGGCAGGTGTACATGGACGGCGCCAACATGAACGCGCAGGTCGGGCTCACGAGTCCCGCAGCCATTGGCGCGGACGTGTGCCACCTGAACCTGCACAAGACGTTCGCCATTCCGCACGGCGGCGGAGGACCAGGCATGGGGCCCATCGGTGTCGCCGCGCACCTGGCGCCGTTCCTGCCCGGCCATCCCCTGGCGCGGGTCGGTGGCGACAAGGCGATTCCCGCCGTGGCCGCGGCGCCGTGGGGGAGTGCGAGCATCCTCCTCATCTCGCACGCCTACGTCCGCATGCTCGGCGCGGAGGGCATGACGGGCGCGACGCGTGCCGCCATCCTCAACGCCAACTACCTCAAGGCCCGCCTCGAGGCGCACTACCCCGTGCTCTATGCCCGTGAGAACGGCCGGGTTGCGCACGAGCTCATCTTCGACCTGCGATCGTTCAAGGCGAAGGGCGTGGACGAGACCGACGTGGCCAAGCGGCTGATGGACTACGGGTACCATGCCCCGACCGTCTCGTTCCCCGTGGCCGGCACGCTGATGGTCGAGCCGACCGAGAGCGAGTCGAAGGCGGAACTGGATCGGTTCTGCGAGGCGCTCGTCGCGATCCGCGAGGAGATCGAGGAGGTCGTGACGGGCCGTGCGGACGCGAAGGACAACGTCCTCAAGAACGCGCCGCACACGGCGCGCGTCGCGACCGCCGACGACTGGACGCACCCCTACTCGCGCGAGAAGGCGGCCTACCCGCTGCCGTGGGTGCGGGCCAACAAGGTGTGGCCGGCCGTCGGCCGGATCGACAACCCCTACGGCGATCGCAACCTGATGTGCGTCTGTCCGCCGATAGAGGACTACGCCTGACGCGAGCCGCGAAGCGGCCGACGAGCCGCGGCGAAATCCGATAGGCTTGAGCCCACATGCGAGTCCTGAACGCGGACCAGATGCGAGAGGCCGACCGTCGCACGATCGAGGACGTCGGCATCCCGTCCATCGTGCTGATGGAGAATGCGGGGCGGCAGATCGTGGCGGCGATCGAGTCCCTCTACCCGGACCTCTCCGAGCGCCACGTCGCCATCGTCGCGGGCAAGGGGAACAACGGCGGCGACGGGTTCGTGGTGGCGCGCACGCTGCTGCAGCGCGGCATCGAAGCCTCCGTGTTCGTGATCGGGCGCGTGTCGGAGGTCAAGGGCGATGCCCGCGTCAATCTCGACATCCTGGGCCGCCTCGGCATCACGGTGGTCGAGGTCGCCGACGAGAGCGCCTGGGAACTGCACTTCTCCGAGGTGAACACGCACGACCTCATCGTGGACGCGATGTTCGGCACCGGCCTCCAGGCGCCGCTGAGCGGACTCCACGAGACGGTGGTCGCGGACCTCAACGGCTGTGACATTCCGGTGGTGTCCGTCGACCTGCCGTCCGGCATGTCGGCCGACTCCGCCGAGCTCATGGGGGAGGCGGTGGACGCGGCCGTGACGGTGACGCTCGGCGCGCCGAAGCTGCCGCTCATCCTTCCTCCCGCCGAGCCGAAGGCCGGCGAGGTCGTGATTGCCGACATCGGGATCCCGCTCGGCGTCATCGAGTCGCTCGACGGTCCACGCATCGAGCTGATCACGCGCGACCTGATGCGGCCGCTCGTGGCGAGCCGCCCGGCGGAATCACACAAAGGCGACTTCGGCCGCGTGGTCATCGTGGCCGGCTCTGTCGGCAAGACCGGCGCGGCCGCGCTGGCCGCCGAGGGAGCGCTCCGGTCGGGCGCGGGGCTGGTCACCGTGGCGTGCCCGCGGACGTGCCAGCCGGTCATCGCGGCGTACGCGCGGGAGTTCATGACCGAGCCGCTCGACGAGACGCCGTCGGGCACGGTCCATTTCTCCGCCGCCGAAGCCGTGCTCGACCTGCCCGCGGACGTGCTGGCGCTCGGTCCCGGGCTGGGTCGCGGCGAAGGCGTGTCGACCTTCGTCCGCGAAGTCCTCGAGCGGTCGGAGGCGCCGCTCGTGCTCGACGCCGACGCCCTCAATGCATTCGCCGACGACCGCTCGGCGCTCGCCGGCCGGGAAGGCCGCGACGTCATCATCACCCCGCATCCGGGTGAGATGGCGCGGCTCATGGGATGTGCCGTCGAGGACGTCCAGGCAGACCGCCTGGGCATGGCCGCCGAGCTGGCGACTTCGCAGCGGCTGTATGTCGTGCTGAAGGGGCATCGGACCATCATCGCCGCGCCGGACGGCAAGCTCTTCGTCAACCCGACTGGCTCACCCGGGATGGCCACCGGCGGGACCGGCGACGTGCTGACCGGCATGCTGGCCGCGTGGCTCGCGCAACTGCTCGACGCGGAGGCCGCGTGCCAGCTGGCCGTCTACCTGCACGGCGCGGCCGGAGAGCTGGCGGACGCCGACACGGGCGAAGTGTCGATGACGGCCGGCGATCTCGCGGATCACATCGGCGATGCCGTCCTCGAGCTGACGGCGCGCCGGCGGGTGGTCACCGACAAGCAGGACGAATGATCGGCGAGTTCGCGTCGGCCTCGGAGGCCGACACGCGCGCGGTTGCCGCGCGGCTGGCGGCGACGATCGCTCCCGGTGCTGTGCTGCTCCTCTCGGGCGATCTGGGCGTGGGGAAGACGGCGTTCGTGCGTGGGTTGGCCGAAGGACTGGGCCTCGACGGCGGCGAGGTCACGAGCCCCACGTTCACGCTGGTACACGAGTATCGCGGCGGCCGCCTGCCGCTCATCCATGTGGATCTCTATCGCCTCGATACGGCGGACCTGGATGAGATCGGCCTGGACGCGGACCTGGCCGGCAGGGGAGCCGTCGCGGTCGAGTGGCCGGAGCGGCTCGCGCGCGTCATCCGCGGGGCACTGCGCGTGGAGATTCGTGACGAGGGTGACGACCGTCGCAGGATTCGTGTCGCCGCGGAGACGGCGCGGTGACTCGTCACTCCATCCGGTAGTTCGGCGATTCCTTCGTGATCGTCACGTCGTGCACGTGGCTTTCGCGGTACCCGGCGTTCGTGATCCGCACGATCTGCGCATCGCGTCGCAGGACCTCGAGCGTCGGCGCGCCGCAGTAGCCCATGCCCGCGCGGAGCCCGCCGACGAGCTGATGAACGACCATAGCCATGCTCCCCTTGTGGGGCACGCGGCCTTCGATGCCCTCGGGGACGAGCTTCTCCATCCCGCGCCCGGCGGGACTCGTGCCGCTCTCGAGCTCGAACTCGTCCTGGAAGTACCGGTCGCGCGATCCCTTGCGCATCGCGCCGATCGAGCCCATGCCGCGATACTCCTTGAACGTGCGGCCCTGATAGAGGATGAGCTCGCCCGGACTCTCGTCCGTGCCGGCAAAGAGGTTGCCGATCATGACCGAGCTGGCGCCGACGGCCAGGGCCTTGACGACGTCGCCGGAGAAGCGGATGCCGCCGTCGGCAATCACGGGCACGCCCTGTCGCGCCGCCGCGGCCGCGCACTCGGCGACGGAGGTGATCATCGGCACGCCGATGCCAGCCACCACGCGCGTCGTGCAGATCGATCCGGCGCCAATGCCGACCTTCACCGCGTCCACGCCCAGGTCGATGAGCGCCTCTGTTGCGTCGGCCGTGGCGACGTTGCCCGCGATGAGATCGATGTCGGGGAACGCGCGCCGGATGGTCCTGACCATGTCCAGCACGCCCTGCGAGTGCCCGTGCGCGGTGTCGATGACCAGCACGTCCACGTGTGCATGCACGAGCGCGTCGGCGCGCTCGCGGGTATCGCGCGCGATGCCGATCGCCGCGCCGCAGCGGAGCCGGCCCAGCGAATCCTTGCAGGCGTTTGGATACTTGATGGCCTTCTGGATGTCCTTGACGGTGATGAGTCCCTTCAGCCGGTAGTCCTGGTCGACGACCAGGAGCTTCTCGACCTTGGCTTCGTGCAGGATCTCGCGTGCCTGATCGAGCGTCGTGCCGACCGGGACGGTGAACAGCCGATCCTTCGTCATCACCTCGGAGACCGGCCGATCCACGTTGGTCTCGAACCGGAGATCCCGGTTGGTCAGGATGCCGACCAACCGTCCTTCCCTGCTGCCATCTTCCGTGATGGGGACGCCGGAGATGCGATAGCGCCGCATCAGCTCCAGCGCTTCGAAGATCCGCGCGACGGGGGAGAGCGTGATCGGATTGACGATCATGCCGCTCTCCGAGCGCTTGACGCGGTCCACTTCGGATGCCTGGGCCTCGATCGACAGGTTCTTGTGGATGACGCCCAACCCGCCCTGCTGCGCCATCGCAATGGCCATCTCGGACTCGGTGACCGTGTCCATGGCGGCGCTCAAGAGCGGGGCGTTCAGGGCGATGTTGCGCGTCAGGCGCGTGGTGACGTCCACCTGGGCGGGGAGAACGGTGGAGTGGCGTGGGACGAGCAGGATGTCGTCGAAGGTCAGTGCGGTCGGGAGCGTGGTGTCGAGCCGCGATGTGAGTGCCGGTTCGTCCTTGAGCCGTGTGGTCATGCGATTACGCTGCTCCGTGGCACTTCTTGTACTTCTTGCCCGACCCGCACCAGCACGGATCGTTCCTGCCAATCTTCGGCTCCTCGCGCCTCACCGTCTTGATGGGCGCATCGTCGCCACCGACGCGCGCGGGCGTCGGGCGCTCGCCGTCGCCGTCGGCCCTGGCCGCGGCTCCCGGTGAGGCGCCGCCGCCGAAGAGGGAGGGCGGCTGGGCGGAAGGATCGTTGTAGCTCAGGGCCTGCGGACGGCGCGGCGCCGGCCGGGGCGCGCGGATGGCGGGCGCCTGCTCCGGGCTCTCGACCACTGGCTTGAGCCACCACAGGTAGCGGACGATCTCCTCCTCGATCCGCCGCCGCATGTCCTTGAAGAGCTCGAAGCTCTCCTTCTTGTATTCGACCAGCGGATCGCGCTGGCCGTAGCCGCGCAGGCCGATGCCTTCCTTGAGGTGATCCAGCGAATAGAGGTGGTCCTTCCACTGCTGGTCCACGATCTGCAGCATCAGGTCGCGCTCGACGCGCGTCAGGATGTCGCGCGGGACGATGTGTTCCTTCTCGGTGTAGCGCGCGTCGACGCGCTCCCAGAGCGCGTCACGGAGCTCGGCCGCGCCGAGCCCGTCGAAGTCCACCGCGGCGTAATCCTCCTCCGAGAGCGCGAAGAGCTGCGTGAGCTCACGCTGGAGAGCCGGAATGTCCCATTCGGTGGCGTCGTCTTCGCTGTTGGCAAAGAGGTCCATCTTCTCGTCGAGAAGGTCCTCGGCGGTCCGCATCGCGTACCCGCGTGTGTCGGCGAACTCGTCGGCCGTGATGTGGACCTGCCCCTCGAGCAGCTCGCGCCGGAGCGTGTAGACGCTCTCGCGCTGCTTGTTCATCACGTCGTCGTACTCGAGGAGATGCTTGCGGACGCCGAAGTTCTGCGCCTCCACCTGCTTCTGCGCGCGCTCGATGGCGCGAGTGACCATGCCCGCTTCGATGGGCACGCCTTCTTCCATGCCGAGGCGCTGCATCAGGCCGGCAATCCGGTCGGATCCGAAGATCCGCATCAGGTCGTCCTCGAGCGACAGATAGAACCGCGACGACCCGGGATCGCCCTGACGGCCGGCGCGCCCGCGCAGCTGGTTGTCGATGCGGCGTGCCTCGTGCCGCTCGGTGCCGACGATGTGGAGGCCGCCGAGGGCGATGACCTCCTTGTGCTCCGTCTCGCACTCCAGCCTGAAGTGTCCGAAGATGCGGTCCCAGTCCCCGCGCGGCAGCCGGTAGAAGCTGTCGACCATGAAGAAGTACACGAACTCGTGATCGTCGACGTACTTCTCTTCGCCGCGGGCGAGCTTCTCGGCGACGCCTTCGGCAATGGCCTGCTGGCGTGCCATGTGCTCGGCATTGCCGCCGAGCAGGATGTCGGTGCCGCGGCCGGCCATGTTCGTCGCGATGGTGACCGCGCCGCGGCGTCCGGCCTGCGCGACGATCTCGGCTTCCTGCGCGTGGTACTTCGCGTTCAGCACGATGTGCTTGACGCCGCGCTTCTTGAGCATGCCCGACAGGCGCTCGGATTTCTCGATCGACACCGTGCCGACGAGAGCGGGCCGGCCCTCGTTCTGCCTCGTGATGATGTCGTCGACGATCGCGCCCCATTTCTCCGCTTCGGTGCGGTAGACGAGGTCGGGCTCCTCGACGCGCCGGAGGACCCTGTTGGTCGGGATGACCATGACGTCGAGGTTGTAGATCTTGTTGAACTCGGGCGCCTCGGTCTCGGCGGTGCCCGTCATGCCGGCGAGCTTCTTGTACTTGCGGAAGTAGTTCTGGAAGGTGATGGTGGCGAGCGTCTGGTTCTCGCGCTCGATCTTCACGCCTTCCTTGGCCTCGACCGCCTGGTGAAGGCCGTCGCTCCAGCGGCGGCCCGGCATGAGACGACCCGTGAACTCGTCGACGATGACGACCTGGCCGTCCTTGATCATGTAGTGCACGTCCAGCTTGTAGTGGACGTGCGCCCGAAGACCCTGCTGCAGGTGGTGGAGCAGGGGCATGTTGATCGGATCGTAGAGCCCGCCCGGCTGCAGGCGGTGTGCGAGCAGCTGCTCGGCATGGGCCATGCCGGCCTCGGTGAGCGAGACGGTCTTGTTCTTCTCGTCGACCGTGAAGTCGCCCGAAGCCTCGAGGCGATCGCGGTCCTCGGCCTTCACCTGGCCCTGGTGCACTTCGCCCTTCTTCAGCTTCGGGATGATGCGGTCGACCTCGTAGTAGAGGTCGGTCGACTCCTCGGCCGGGCCCGAGATGATGAGCGGCGTGCGCGCCTCGTCGATGAGGATGCTGTCGACTTCGTCCACGATCGCGTAGTGGTGCCCGCGCTGCACCATGCTCGACAGGTCGAACTTCATGTTGTCGCGGAGGTAGTCG
>CAZUGY010000029.1:7472-31137 GCA_964620265.1 uncultured Alcaligenaceae bacterium | reverse complement strand
ATACCGCGGCGATCCCCAAGGACCTCCTCGAGTCCGAGCTCTTCGGACACGAGCGAGGCTCGTTCACCGGCGCGCAGGCGCTGCGCCGCGGACGCTTCGAGCAGGCGGAGGGCGGCACGCTGTTCCTGGACGAGATCGGCGACATGCCGGCCGACCTGCAGGTGCGCCTGCTGCGGGTGCTCGCGGACCAGGAGTACTACCGCGTGGGCGGCCATGCGCCGCTGCGCGCCAACGTGCGCATCATCGCGGCCACGCACCAGAATCTCGAGGAGCGCGTGCGGCTGGGGCTCTTCCGCGAGGACCTGCTGCATCGTCTCAACGTCGTGCGCCTGCGCCTGCCGCCGCTGCGCGAGCGTCCCGAGGACATCGGCCCGCTCACGCGCCACTTCCTGCAGAAGAGCGGGCGCGACCTCGCGGTGGAGCCCAAGGCGCTGTCCGACGACGCGCTCAAGGTGCTCATGCTCTTCTCCTTCCCCGGCAACGTGCGCCAGCTCGAGAACGTGTGCCACTGGCTCACCGTGATGGCACCCGGGCAGCGCATCGAGGTCGCCGACCTTCCGCCGGAAGTGCGCGAGACGCCGGAGGTCGCCGCCGAAGCCGGTGAAGCCGATTGGCGCAACGCGCTCGACCGCGAGCTCTCGCAGGCGCTCGCGCGCGGCGAGCGCAACGTGGGCGACCGTCTCGAGGACGAGTTCGAGAAGACGCTGATCCGCCGCGCGCTCGCGCACACGGGTGGGCATCGCATGGAAGCGGCGGCGTGGCTGGGGTGGGGGCGCAATACGCTCACCCGCAAGATCCAGGAGCTGGGACTCGAGCCGGAGCTGCGCAAGGGGTTAAGGTAGCCCCCGAAGCGCGCTACGCGCGCCTCCCCCCGAGGGGGCGCCCGCCTTGGGACGGCCCGGCGGCGGGGTGGTCCCCCCGAAGCGGGCTGCGCCCGCCTCCCCTCCGCGCGCCTGATCAGGGATCCATCCGCAGCGCCCCCGGTGCGTGCATCGAGCGCTCCACGAGCTCCTCGATCACGACGTCGGGCTTTTCGCGCTCGATCAGCGCCCGGTCGAGCTTGCGCGCGCTCACGTACACCACGCGGCTGAAGTTCTCCGACAGCATCGGGATGAGCGGGATCGCCATCGAGTCGCGCAGCACCACCGCGCGCGGCAGGCCCGGCTTGTCGCAGATCCAGAACTCGAAGCCCGGGTATTCGCCGTTCCGGTCGATGCGTCGCGCGCAGCGCTGCCTCGCGTCGCCCAGCACCTTGGAGAGCGGTGCCACGTCGTCCTCGCGCAGGCCGGGCGGACGGCCGAGCATCGTGAGGAGGTCGCCACGGTAGTAGTCGACGCCCTGATTGAACGCGGGACGCGGGGCGGGAGCGATGGCGGCGAGCTTGCCGGGCAGTGCCTTCTGCACCGCGGCCATCAGCGCATCGTAGCCGACGCGCGCACCGTTGAAGTTCCAGTGCGAGTCGGTCTTGTAATAGACGAGCTCGCGCGTCCTGGCCTCGCGCAGGGGCGGCCGCAGGTCCACGAACGCGAGCTCCGGATGCTGCGCAACCGCCTGCACGAAGCGGTCGTAGGGCGTGGGGCCTTCGGCCTTGCGGATCCACGCGGGGAGGTGCTCGGGGTAGATCGTGTACTTCTCCGGCACGATCGCCACCACGTAGGCGATGCCGCGCTCCGCGAGCCACGCGCGACGGCGCTCGAGCTCGGCCACGCTGGCCTCGATCTCCTCCTGTGGCTGCGTCATCGTGCCGCGGTAGTGACGCGCCAGCGAGTGGCCGTCCTCACCCAGCCAGTAGAACCAGCCGTCGGTGCCCGGCAGCACGTTGGGCAGGCTCGACACGCCGAAGAGTGCGAGCCGGCCGGCGTGGTGCAGCACGACGAGCCCGTCGCGGCCGCCGAAGCGATCGGAGAATGCGCGCTCGAATGCCTGCGGGAAGGTGCGCGAGGCCGACGGCGCGGGCCACGGCGCCATCGCGCGATTCTCGAAGCGCGTCACCGTGTCCTTCGCCGTGAACACGAGGGCGAGCCCCGGCACCGCGACGACGACGAAGAACGCGATCGCCACGAGCTTGTCGCGCCACGGATGGTCGGCGGGCGCGGGCGCCGGGATCGCCGAGCGGGGCGCGGGCGCGCTCATGAGGTGGCCCTGCGCGCGGGCGCATTGCGGTGCTGGTTCCTGAAGTGGGCCGGCGCGCGCATCGCTAGAAGCGGAAATAGATGAAGGGATTGTAGGTGCTCGCGGCGAGGAACGTGCAGGCCATGAGGAACACGAGCCCGATCCACGTCATGTCGAGCCACAGCGCCATCGTGCCGCGCGCGCCGCCGCCGGCGGCCGTGCGATCACGCCAGCGGCCGATCCGCTGCGCGAGCGGCGTGGCGAACACGATGCCGATCGCGAGCATCGTGGCCACGAAGGGATCGAGATACTCGGCCAGCATGTGCCGCGACGCATCGCCGGGGCCGAAGCCCGCGAGTGCGGCGTAGAAGTGGCCGGCCTGGCCGAGCGTGTCGCAGCGAAAGAGCACCCAGCCGCCCATGACCGCGAGGAGCGCGTACGCGTGCGCGAGCGGCGCGCTGCGCTTGAGCCAGGCATCGAGTCCCGCGCGCTCGATCACGAGGAAGGCGCCATGCCACACGCCCCACAGCACGAAGGGCCAGCTCGCGCCGTGCCACAGTCCGCAGAGAAGGAACACGAGCACGAGGTTGGCGTAGGCGCGCCGCTCGCCGCGCTGGTTGCCGCCGAGCGGGATGTACAGGTAGTCGCGGAACCAGTTCGACAGCGAGATGTGCCAGCGCCGCCAGAACTCGCGGATGCTGCGCGAGATGTACGGATAGTTGAAGTTCTCGAGGATGCGGAAGCCGAACATGCGCATGAGGCCGATCGCCATGTCCGAGTAGCCCGAGAAATCGAAGTAGATCTGCAGCGTGTAGCAGACGAGCCCGAGCCAGGCGAGCGGCGTGGTGAGCTCGGCGGCGGGCAACGCGAAGATGCGATCGGCCACCGCGCCCAGCGAGTTGGCGATGAGCACCTTCTTGCCCAGGCCCAGCACGAAGCGGCGCACGCCCCACGCGAAATCGGCGAAGCGCTCGTCACGTGCGGGGAGCTGTGTCGCGATGTCGCGCCAGCGGATGATCGGGCCGGCGATGAGCTGCGGGAAGAGCAGGATGTAGAGCGCGAAGCGCGGCAGGTTGCGCTCGGCGTGCGCATTGCCCTTGTACACGTCCACGACATAGGAGATCGCGTGGAACGTGAAGAACGAGATACCGAGCGGCAGCGGGATCGAGGCCACGGCGAGCGGCGTGAGCGCGAGGATCGGCGCCAGCGCATTGAGGTTGGCGACCGCGAAGTTCGAGTACTTGAAGACGGCGAGCACCGCGAGGTTGCCCACGATCGCGACGGCGAGCCAGCGCTTGCGCGCGCGGTCTCCCGGCGGCGCGCGGCCGATGCCTGCCCCCAGCGCGTAGTTGAAGGCGACCGAGCCCAGCACCAGCGCGAGATACGGCGCCTCGCCCCAGGCATAGAAGACGAGGCTCGCCACGAGCAGCACGGCGTTGCGTCCGCCGCGCGGCACGGCGAAGTACGCGAGCAGCGTCGCCGGCAGGAACAGGAAGAGGAAGATAGGCGAAGCGAAGACCACGGCGCGCCTTCGCTTACGGCCTGCTCACGCGACGGGCAGCGGGGCAGGCACGGGCGCGCCCCGTACCGGCAGCGGGCGCGCGTCCCGCCGCGACAGTCGCGGGCGAGCGCATCAGGCCGCGGCCTCGTCGCGCAACTCGACGATCACCGGCGCATGGTCGGAGGGCTTCTCCCCCTTGCGGGCATTGCGGTCGATGCGGCTCGCCACGCATCGCGACGCGAGCGAGGGTGAGAGCAGGATGTGGTCGATGCGCAGGCCGCGATTCTTGGGAAAGGCGAGCATGCGGTAGTCCCACCACGAGAACGTCGCGGGGGCCTGCTCGAAGAGGCGGAAGCTGTCGACGAGGCCGGCGGCGAGCAGCGCCGCGAAGGCAGCGCGCTCCGCCGGCGAGCAGAGCACCTGGCCTTCCCAGGCGGCCGGATCGTGCACGTCGCGGTCGTCGGGGGCGACGTTGAAGTCGCCGCCCACCGCGAGGTCGGGATGACGCGCGAGATCGTCGCGCAGCATCTGTGCCAAGGCCTCGAGCCACGCGAGCTTGTAGGCGTACTTGTCGGAGCCCACCGCCTGGCCGTTGGGCACGTACACGCCGATCACGCGGATGCCGGCCACGGTCGCGGCCACCACGCGCTTCTGCTCGTCGGCGTAACCGGGGATCCCGAAGCGCACGTCGTCCACGGCGAGCCCCTCGCGCACGAGGAGGGCCACGCCGTTGTACGTCTTCTGTCCCGTGAAGTGCGACACGTAGCCGGCGCCCGCGAGCTCCTGCGCCGGAAAGCGCGCGTCCTCGAGCTTGGTCTCCTGCAGGCAGAGCACGTCGGGCCGCGTGGCGTCGAGCCACGGCAGGAGGCGCGGCAGGCGCACGGTGAGCGAGTTGACGTTCCAGGCAGCGATCTGCATCGGCGGCGAAATGGGGTGGGCCGGCGTGGACGGACGGTGCGCGGCGGCCTCCCGCCTGCGGCCCGGTCCGCGCGAGCGGTGGCGCGCAATTTTACGTCATGCGGCGCGTTTTCCCGGTGCGGCGCGGGCTAGCGGCGAGGGCCGCGCGCGGCCGCACCGGCGTCTTCCGGCAGGCCGTCCTTCAATCCCAGCCGCCGCGCGAGCTTGTGCAGGTTGGAGGCATCGAGCTCGAGGTCGCGGGCCGCGCGCGCCCAGTTGTCGTGATGGCGCACCAGCGCCGCGCGGATCGCCTCGCGCTGGCTCGCCTCGACGACCTCGCGCAGCGGGCGCGCCGGCGGTGCGGCGGCAGGGGGGGCGCTGTCGACGACGGGCGGCCGCTCCGCGCCAGGGTGCAGGTCGTCGAGGTCCAGCATGTCGGGCTCGAGGGTGACGATGTCCTTGCGATCCGCGCCGCGGCTCACGGCCTTCAGGGCGGCACGGCTGATCACGTGCTCGAGCTCGCGCACGTTGCCTGGCCAGCGATAGCTGCGCATCGCCTCCTCGGCGGCGCCGGACAGGCGCAGGCTGCGCAGGCCGAGCCGCGCGCGATTCTGCTCGAGCAGGCGCCCCGCGAGCAGCAGGATGTCGTTGCCGCGCTCGCGCAGCGGCGGGATGGGGATCGGGTACACCGACAGCCGGTGATAGAGGTCGGCGCGGAACGACCCCTCCTGCACGTGATCGCGCAGGCTGCGGTTGGTGGCGGCCACGATGCGCACGTCGACGCGGCGCGGGTGATCGGTGCCCAGGCGCTGGATCTCGCCGTTCTGCAGCGTGCGCAGGAGCTTGGCCTGGATCGACAGCGGGAGCTCGCCGACCTCGTCGAGGAAGAGGGTGCCGCCATCGGCCGCCTCGAAGCGTCCGGGGCGGTCGTGCATGGCGCCGGAGAACGCGCCGCGCGCGTGGCCGAAGAGCTCGCTCTCGGCGAGCGATTCCGGAAGCGCCGCGCAGTTGACGTGCACGAGCGGCTTGCCGGCGCGGCGCGAGAGCTCGTGCAGGCGGTGCGCGAAGAGCTCCTTGCCCACGCCCGTCTCGCCCAGGAGCAGCACGGGGAGCTCCGAGTCGGCGACCACCGAGATCTCGTGCAGGAGCTGCGCGATCGCCGGGCTCTGGCCCACGATCTCGCTGTCGCCGCGCGGCGTTGCGCGCGGGGGACCGCCCTGCCACGCGCTGCCGCGCAGCGCGCGGATCTCGGCTTCCATGCGGGTGACGCGTACCGCGGCCTCCAGCACGCAGGCGAGCGCGCCGAGATCGTCCTGCGCCTCGTCGCCGAAGGTGCCGACGGCAAGCGCGTCGAGCGTGACCACGCCCCAGGGAACGCCCTCGGTCGCGAGTGCCACGCCCATGCAATCGTGCACCGGCAGCGCGGCCCCGTCGTGCTCGGTGAGGAGGCCGTCGTAGGGGTCGGGCAGCGTGCTGTCGTGCTCGAAGCGCGTGATGCCGGGGCGGGCGAGGATCGCCGCCAGGCGCGGGTGCTCCTTCAGCGCGAAGCGGCGGCCCAGGGCGTCGGTGCGCAGGCCGTCCACCGCGACCGGCCGCAGGTGATCGTCGTCGAGTTGCAGCAAGGCCACGGCGCCGCAGGCGAAGTGGGTGCGCAGCGTCGCCACGAGGCGTTGCAGGCGCACGGCTGCCGGGAGGTCGGCGGCCAGGTCGGCGAGGAGGAGCAGCTCGGTGGTGTCGATGGCCATGGGGGTGGCGGGTCCGCCGCGCGGGGCGCGAGTGATTGGGTAAATCATACCATGATGAAGGTGTAAATAACCTTATTATGAAATGGTTAAATTTACCCTATGTATTGTAACCAGATGAATATCAAATATAAATTTATGGCACGGGTTTCGCAAAAGACCGACTGCCCACATGGGCATTCAAAGAAAAGAGGACTGCACCATGAACGCGATCCACGCCCGTCTCCCGCTCGCCGCTGCCATCGGAGCGCTCCTGCTGGCCGGGGCCGCGACGGGCCAACCCGCCCACCCGATGGCCGGTCACGCCATGAGCGCCGACGCGGTGGTCGTCGCGGCCGCCTCCGGCGCCATTGCCACCCCGCTGCCGGCGGCGGCGGGCGTCAAGCGCTACGAGCTCCACACCAACATCGTCGACGGCAAGATGGTCTTCATCGACGACAAGGCGCAGGTCAATCCCACGCTGCAGGCGCAGGTCGGCGACACGCTCGAGATCATCCTCGAAAGCGGTGAAGGCGCCGAGCACGACCTCGTGATCACCGAGCTCGACGCGGCCTCGCCCCGCTTCTCCGCGGCCACCGGCAAGGTCACGCTGCGCGTGAAGGTGACCAAGCCCGGGACGTTCACCTATTTCTGCTCGATCCCCGGCCACCGCCAGATCGGCATGGAAGGCCAGCTCGAGGTCACGGGCGACGCCATGGCCGGAGGCGCGGCGCCCGCCACCGAGTCGAGCCGTACCGCGCTCGCGCTGTACACACCGGCGTCCGCGCCGCAGCGCGCCGTGGATCCCAATGCGGTGAGCGTTGCCGCCGATCCCGCCGCCGTGCCCCCGCCCGTGGGTGCGCGCGGACCGCAGCGGTTGAAGTACCGCATGGAAACGGTGGAGCTGCCGGGCAAGCTCGACGACGGCACCACGTTCACCTACTGGACCTTCGATCGCAAGGTGCCGGGCCCGATGCTGCGCGCCCGCGTGGGCGACACCGTCGAGTTGACGCTGGCCAATGCGCGCGACAGCAAGATGATCCACTCGATCGACCTGCATGCCGTGACCGGCGGGCACGGCGGTGGCGAGCACACGCAGGTCGCCCCCGGACAGGAGAAGACGATCACCTTCAAGGCGCTCAATCCGGGGCTGTACGTCTATCACTGCGCCACGCCGCTCGTGCCCCAGCACATCGCCGCGGGCATGTACGGAATGATCCTCGTGGAGCCCGAGGGCGGCCTGTCGAAGGTCGATCGCGAGTACTACGTGATGCAGGGCGAGATGTACACCGGCCGGCCCAATGGTGCGAAGGGCCACCAGGAGCACGACCTCGACAAGATGGCCAACGAGCTGCCCGACTATTACGTCTTCAACGGCGAGGTGGGCGCGCTGTCCAAGGCCCGCAAGCTGCAGGCCACGGTCGGCGAGACCGTGCGCATCTACTTCGGCGTGGGCGGCCCCAACAAGATCTCCTCGTTCCACGTGATCGGCGAGATCTTCGACAAGGTGTACAGCGAGGCCTCGCTCACCGGCCTGAAGCACAACGTGCAGACGACACTCGTGCCGCCGGGCGGCGCCACGATCGTCGAGCTCGAGGTGCAGCACCCCGGCAGCTACGTGCTCGTGGACCACGCGCTGTCGCGCGCCGGCAAGGGCGCGGTGGGCCTGCTCGAAGTGTCGGGCGAGGGCGTGCCGGGCGTCTACAGCGCCACGGGCACCAGCGCCGGCATGACGCACTAGGCGGTCCGCGCCATGTATGCGCCATCGGGTGCGGAAGGTGCGTCGCCCACCGGGCTGCGCGAGCTGGCGCAGCTCCCGGTGAGCGCCGTCGTCGAGCACATCCTCGCCCGCTACCACGCGGTGCACCGTGCCCAGTTTCCGCAGCTCGTGCGGCTTGCCCGGCGCGTGGAGCACGTCCACGCGTCGCTGCCCGAGTGTCCCCAGGGCCTCGCCGACCACGTGGCGGCCATGGCGCAGGAGATCGACAGCCACATGCGCAAGGAGGAGCGGGTGCTGTTTCCGCTCCTCCTGCGCGGCGCGGCCGAGCTCGCGCGCGCGCCCATCGCGGTGATGGTGCTCGAGCACGAGGAACATGCCGCCGCACTGCGCTCGCTCGCGCGCATGACCGGCGACCTCGTGCCGCCGGCCTGCGCGTGCACGACGTGGCGGGCGCTCTATGCGGAGCTGCGCGTCTTCCGCGACGACCTCGCCCACCACATCCATATCGAAAACGACATCCTGTTCGCGCGCTTCGCGCGGGCAGCGATGCATTGAATGCATTGAACGGGAGAGCTCCATGGGTCCTTACAAGAAACTCTGGTTCACGCTGATCGGCGTGCTGATCGTGACGTTCTCGCTGCTGGGCTACTACGGCAGCGAGGTGTACCGCCAGGCGCCGCCCATTCCAGCGGAGGTCCGCACCACCGACGGCGGGGTCCTCTTCACGCAGCGCGACATCCTCGACGGCCAGACGGCGTGGCAATCGGTGGGCGGCATGCAGCTCGGCTCGATCTGGGGCCACGGCGCCTACCAGGCACCCGACTGGACCGCCGACTGGCTGCATCGCGAGCTCACCACGTGGCTCGATCTCGCGGCGCAGGAGGCGCACGGCAAGCCGTATGCCGCGCTCGACACGGCCACGCAGGCCGGCCTGCGCGAGGCGCTGCGCGCCGAATATCGCGGCAATCGCACCGACGATGCCAACGTCCTCGTGGTCTCGCCGCGCCGCGCCAAGGCGATGCAGCAGACCGCGACGTACTACGACGCGCTCTTCTCCGACGCCCCTGCGCTGCAGAAGAGCCGCGAGCACTTCGCGATGAAGGAGGACACGCTGCCGAGCGCGCAGCGGCGCGTGCAGCTTGCGCGCTTCTTCTTCTGGACGTCGTGGGCCGCGGCCACCGAGCGTCCCGGCCAGCGCGTGACCTACACCAACAACTGGCCGCACGAGCCGCTCGTGGCCAACCAGCCCAGCAGCGAGAACGTGGTGTGGTCGATCGCGAGCGTGGTGGTGCTGCTCGCCGGCGTGGGCTTCCTCGTGTGGGCGTGGGCCTTCCTGCGCGGCCACGACGAGCCCCTGCCCGCCCCGGCGGCGCGCGATCCGCTCACCGCGATCGCGCTCACGCCGTCGCAGCGCGCGCTCGGCAAGTACCTCTTCCTCGTGGTCGCGCTCTTCGTCTTCCAGGTGATGATCGGCGGCTTCACCGCGCACTACACGGTCGAGGGACAGAAGTTCTACGGCGTGGACGTGTCGCGCTGGTTTCCGTATGCCCTGACGCGCACCTGGCACATCCAGGCGGCGCTGTTCTGGATCGCCACCGGCTTCCTCGCCGCCGGGCTCTTCCTCGTGCCCTTCATCAACGGGGGCAAGGATCCGGCGTACCAGCGGCTCGGCGTGGACGTCCTCTTCTGGGCGCTCGTCGTCGTGGTCGTGGGCTCGTTCACCGGGAATTACCTCGCCATCGCGCAGGTGATGCCGCCGGAGTGGAATTTCTGGCTCGGGCACCAGGGCTACGAGTACGTCGACCTCGGTCGCCTGTGGCAGATCGGCAAGTACGCGGGCATCCTGCTGTGGCTCGTGCTGATGCTGCGCGGCATCGCGCCCGCGCTCGTGAAGAAGGGCGGCGACAAGAACCTCCTCGCCTTGCTCACCGCCTCGGTGGGCGCCATCGGTCTCTTCTACGGCGCCGGCCTCTTCTACGGCGAGCGCACCCACCTCACGGTGATGGAATACTGGCGCTGGTGGGTCGTGCACCTGTGGGTGGAAGGCTTCTTCGAGGTCTTCGCCACCACGGCGCTCGCCTTCATCTTCTCCACCCTGGGGCTCGTGTCGGCGCGCATGGCCACGGCCGCGAGCCTCGCCTCGGCGTCGCTGTTCATGCTGGGCGGTATCCCGGGCACGTTCCACCACCTCTACTTCGCAGGTACGACCACGCCGGTGATGGCCGTGGGCGCCGCCTTCAGCGCGCTCGAGGTGGTGCCGCTCATCGTGCTCGGGCACGAGGCGTGGGAGAACTGGCGCCTGAAGACGCGCGCGCCGTGGATGGACGCGCTACGCTGGCCGCTGGCGTGCTTCGTGGCGGTGGCGTTCTGGAACATGCTGGGCGCGGGCGTGTTCGGCTTCATGATCAACCCGCCGGTGTCGCTGTACTACGTGCAAGGCCTCAATACGACGCCGGTGCACGCCCATGCCGCGCTCTTCGGCGTGTACGGCTTCCTCGCGCTGGGCTTCACGCTGCTGGTCCTGCGCTACCTGCGGCCGGCGTATCGCCTCTCCGTGCCGCTGATGCGCGCGGCGTTCTGGGGGCTCAATGCGGGGCTCGTGCTCATGATCTTCACCAGCCTCCTGCCCATCGGCATCATCCAGTTCCACGCCAGCGTGAGCGAGGGCCTCTGGTACGCTCGCAGCGAGGCATTCATGCAGCAGGACCTCTTGCAAACACTGCGCTGGGTGCGCACCTTCGGCGATGTGGTATTCATCGGAGGCGCCGTCGCCATGGCCCTGCAGGTCGTGCTGGGCCTGCTGGATCGCAGGCCCGCGCTGTCGCAACCGCTTCCGCAGGCCGCGCCCGAGGCCCGGTCCGGCCTCGGGGACGCCACGACCTGACGCCGAATGCATGCACCGCGAAGGGTTGCCGGTTGCCACCGGCGCCCTTCGTTTCCTTTCGTCCCACTGGAGGTTTTTCCATGAAGTCCGTCCGTATCCGTTCCCTTCTCGCCGTCTCGTTCATCGCGCTCGCCAGCGGCGCCGCCTCGGCAGCGCAGTGCGACGTTGAGATCGAGGGCAACGATGCCATGAAGTTCAACAAGTCGTCGATCGACGTGCCGGCGAGCTGCAAGCAGTTCACCGTGAAGCTGAAGCACGTGGGCAAGCTGCCCAAGGCGGCCATGGGCCACAACTGGGTGCTCACCAAGGCAGCCGACCTGCAGGGCGTGGCCACCGACGGCATTCCCGCCGGCGTGGACAAGGGCTACATCAAGCCGGGCGACGCCCGCGTGATCGC
Source organism: uncultured Alcaligenaceae bacterium (assembly GCA_964620265.1). Classification (GTDB taxonomy): domain Bacteria; phylum Pseudomonadota; class Gammaproteobacteria; order Burkholderiales; family Casimicrobiaceae; genus VBCG01. The sequence goes on along the minus strand of CAZUGY010000029.1, from coordinate 19,905 downwards.
CATGACCAAGCTCATCGGCGGCGGCGAGACCGATTCGGTGACCTTCGACGTGGCCAAGCTCAAGGCTGGCGACAGCTACGCGTTCTTCTGCTCCTTCCCCGGACACTCGTCCCTGATGAAGGGCACGCTCGCGGTCAAGTAGCGGCGCAGGGGAGGTCAGGCCGCGAGCCCCAGCAGGCGCAGCGGCCCCCATGGATCGTGGGTGCGCGCCACCGTGAAGATCGCGAGATAGCACGCGAGCGCGCCCACGAACGCCGCCGTCCTGCCCCCGGTCGTGCGCGCCAGGCGCAAGGCGAAGATGCCGAGCACGATGTAGGCGGCGAGCAGCACGAGCTTGGTGGCGATCCAGGGCGTGGTGACCGGATGGAGGCCCAGGGTGGCGAGGAGCACGATCGCGGCGGCGAGGAGCGCCGTGTCGATGACCTGGCTCGTGCGCCGCATCGCCTTCGACGTGGGCATCGTCGCGCCGAGCAGCACGCCGATGCCGCGGCCCGCGAACAGGGCGCCACTCGCGATGGCGAGCGCCACGTGGGTCGCCTTGGTGAACGGATACAGCTCGGCCAGCGTCATGGCAGCGGCGCGGCGGTCACCACGGCCACTTCATCGCCTTGGCGAGCAGCACGATCGCGAGCACGTGGCAGAAGACGCTCGCGTGCAGGCGGCGTGAGCGCCGTCCCGTCATCGTCCCCCGCGCGCGCCACGTCATCGCCGTGGCGAAGTGCCCGAACACGCTCGCGGCGAGCACGATCTTGAGCGCGAGCAGCGTGCCGTAGGTGGAGGCGAACGGCGCCGCGAGGACGCCGCGCTGCTGCCAGGCGAGGAAGATCCCGGCGCCGAAGAGCGTGGCGATCACCCACGGCATGACGGCGACCGCGCGCTTGCCGATGGCGCGCTCGATGGCGCGCAGCGCGTCGGCGGGAACGTGCCGGCGCACGCCCTCGAGCATCACCACCTCGAAGAACACCGTGCCGGCGAAGGCGATCGCCGCCAGCAGATGCACGAGCTCGACGACGCTGTAGGTCACGGCCGCAGGCTCACGCGCACGGCGCGTGGTGGCAGCGTGCGCGTGCCCGGCACGAGGTCGGCGAGCGTGTGGTCGGCAAGATGCGCAACGAATGCGTCCAGCGCCCCGGCGAGCACGCCTGCCAGACGGCACTGTCCCGTGAGCGCACAGCGGCTGCCGGGGCCGAAGCACTCCACCACCGCGAGGTCGGGCTCGATGCCGCGCACCACGTCGGCGAGGCCGATCTGCGCCGGCGGGCGCGCGAGGCGCATGCCGCCGCCCTTGCCGCGTACCGTCTCGATGAAGCCCTGGCGGCCGAGCTCGTGCGTCACCTTCATGAGGTGCGCTTCGGAAATGCGGTGCGCCTGCGCGATCTCGGCGATCGTGCACAGGCGCTCCGGGTGCTGCGCGACGTGCAGCAACAGCCGCAGCGCGTAGTCGGTCATGACGGTGAGGCGCATGCGCGTGCCTGCCGCTACTTCGATGCGGCGGGCTGCACGGGGAGCGAACCCGCATCGAGGCGCGGCCGCACGAGCAACGGCGCGAAGCGCCACAGGTACAGGCCGAAGGCCGCGACCCAGGCCGCGGCGGAGGCGTGCAGCGCCGCGAGTGTTGCATCCGTGGGAACGAGCGCCACGATGCGCAGCACGGCTGCGATAACGATGAGCACGTAGGCCGCCACCATGCTGCGGTCCGCGCGCAGCGGACGTCCCAGGTGCCCGAGCGCCGTGCGCGTGACCATGCCGATGATGAGCACGGCAAAGCCCGCGACGCCGATCACGTGCACGGCCCACGCCGCGCGCGTCACCACGCCCGCCGCATGCAGCGCACCCACCACGATGCCCGCGCCGAGCGCCGCGTAGCCCACGTAGAGGATCCACAGCAGCGGAACATGGCGCACGGCCCACGGCTTCCAGCGCACGATCTGCACGAGCCCGAGCGCACCTGCCACGAAGAGCGCCGCCGCGACGAGTGCCTGCGCCGGCGCCCACGCCGCGCCTGCGAGCGAGGCGACCACGGCCACGACGCAGGCGCCCACCTGCCACTGTCCGCTGCGCACCTGCATCGGTATCGACAGCCCGGGCACGGCGCGCGTCGCGAAGAAGGGAATCACGCGCCGCGCGACGAGGAGGGCGATCGCCGCCATCGCGAGCATGCCGGTCTCGAAGCGTTGCATGAGCAGCACGTGATCGCCGGCGAAGGCGGACGCCAGGAAGAGGCCGTCGGCCACGCCGAGCGCAGCCACGAGCACGGGCACGCCGTAGTTGCGCCGGTTGCGCGTGCGATAGATCGCTTGGCCCAGCGCGATCGCGGCACCGGCGAAGAACACGACCTCCATGAGCGAGGCGAGCACGAAGGTCGCCGCCCCCGGCAGCAGGAATGCGAGCCGCGCCACGAGCCAGCAGGCGGCGAGCAGCCCCAGTCCGGCGCCACGCAGCGTGGCCACGCCCGTCCAGTTGCTGCCGGCGGTGAGGAGGAAGCCGACCGCGATCGTCGCCACGAATCCCCACAGCATCTCGTGCGCATGCCAGGCCACGCCCGCCAGCCGTCCGTGCAGTGCCTGCGGCGCCCACACCCATACCGCGATGGCCACGAGCGCCCACGCGCAGCCCCCGAGGTAGAGCGGACGAAAGCCCATCTCGAGGAAGGCGCGCCATTGCGGCGCGGCGGCCGCGCCCGGCCGCACGGCAGGCGCGATGCTAGCCATGCGCCAGCGGCTCGGGCAGCGCGTCCGGCGCGTGTGCGAGCTGGTAGCCGAGCCACAGGCTCTGCGCGATGCGCTCGGCGAGCATCACCGCGCGCTCGGCCATCGCACGGTTGGACTGGGCGGCGGCGACGTCGCGGAAAAGGCGCAGCCAGCGGTGGAAGAGCTCCGCCGACAGCCCCGGCATCGCGGCGTGCTTGGGCATCGGCGCACCGGTGAAGCGGCGCGTGTGACGCAGGCCCGACGACCAGAAGTCGACGAGCTTCACGAGGTGCGCATCCCAGTCGTGGATGCGCGCATCGAAGATGGGGCCGAGCACGGGATCGGCGCGCACCCGCGCATAGAACGCATGCACGAGGCGCGCGATCTCGTCCTCGGTGCACAGGTCGGCGTGGGCGGAGGGGGGGTCGGCGTAGGCGGGCGTGGTCATGGCAGGGCTGCGGGCAAGCGGAACATAAGATATGGCGAAAATATATCTTATGACCCGCGCGAGAGGCAGGCGTTCGGGGCCGCGGTTGATCCACGTCAACACGGGATGGCCGATCACCGGGCGCGCCCGGCGTGCGGGTGCCGCCCCTACCTGGGGTAGTCGCCGCCCTTCTGGGTGGTGACGGTGCGCGAGCCCTGCACGGGTGGCGCGGGCGCCGGCGGTTCCGCTCGCGGACCGGCCTGCGGCGCGCGGCGCGGCGCCGGTGCCTTGGGATAGCCGGCCTCGTCGAGGGCCGCCTGCCAGCGGCCTTCGCTGTAGCCCTTGACCACGATCTTCTCGCCCAGGGTGAGCACCGGCGCATTTTCCTCGCCGGTGATCGTCTTCAGGCGGATGAGGCCCTGCTCGTCCTTCTGCACGTCCACCATCGTGAACGGCACGCCGCGGCGGTTGAGGAGCCCTTCGGCGTTCTGGCACACCTCGCCGCACTCGAAGCTGTAGAGCGTGGCCGGGAAGCGCTCCGCGGCCATCTGCGAGGTGAGGTTCGGCTCGCTCGTCTCGATGTAGTTGGCCCCGAGCCGCTTGGTCTGCACGGTCTTGACGTCGGAGGGTGGCGGGCGGTCGGAGTACACCACGCGTCCGGTGGCGTCGACGTAGCGATACACGGACTGCTGTGCTGCCACCTGCAGCGAAGCCGCGGCGAGCGCGCCCAGCACCAGGGCATGGGCAACGGCACAAACGACGGGACGGCGCGCTCGGGCAAACATGGATGCCTCCGGTCAGGCGGGTGTCACCATCCCATTATGCCGCAGCAGCGCGTCGAGTTGGGGCGGCCGCCCGCGGAAGGCGACGAACGACTCCATCGCCGGACGGCTGCCGCCGCGCGAGAGCACCTCGTCGCGGAAGCGCGCACCCGCAGCCGGCGACAGCACGCCCTCTTCCTCGAAGAGGCTGAAGGCGTCGGCGGAGAGCACCTCGGCCCACTTGTAGCTGTAGTAGCCCGCGGCATATCCCCCCGCGAAGACGTGCGAGAACGATTGCGGGAAGCGGTCGTAGGGCGCACGCGGCACCACGCCCACCTCGCGGCGCACGGCCTCGAGGAGGGCCTGCGGCGTTTGCCAGCCGGCCGTGCCCGGGCGCTCCACCTGCGCGTGCAGCAGCATGTCGAACAGCCCCATCTCGATCTGGCGCACGGTGAACATGCCGCTCTGGAAATTCCTGGCCGCGAGCATGCGCTCGAAGAGCTCGCGCGGCAGCGGCGCACCGGTGTCCACGTGCTGCGACATGCTGCGCACCACGTCCCATTCCCAGCAGAAATTCTCCATGAACTGCGAGGGCAGCTCGACCGCATCCCATTCCACGCCCTGGATGCCGGAGATGCCCGCGACGTCCACGCGGGTCAGGAGCTGGTGCAGGCCGTGGCCGAACTCGTGGAAGATGGTGATGATCTCGTCGTGCGTGAACGTGGCGGGCTTGCCGGCCACGGGCGAGGAGAGGTTGCACGTGAGGTAGGCCACGGGATGCTGCAGCACGTCGTTGGCGCGGCGGCGATTGATGGCGTCGTCCATCCACGCCCCGCCGCGCTTGCCGGTGCGCGCGTAGAGGTCGAAGTAGAACTCGCCCACGAGTGCGCCGCTGCGGTCGTGGATGCGGAAGAAGCGCACGGCGGGATGCCACGTGGCGGCGGTGGCCTCCCGGATCGTCACACCGTAGATCGTCTCCACCACGCGGAAGAGGCCGGCCAGCACCTGGTCCTCGGGAAAGTAGCGGCGCACTTCCTGCGCGCTGTACGCGTAGTGGTCCTGCTTCAGCTTCTCGGAGGCGAAGGGGATGTCCCACGGTGCCAGCTCGGCCAGGCCGAGCTCCACGCGCGCGAAGGCCGACACCTCTGCGAGATCGCGCTGCGCGAACGGCCGCGCGCGCGTGGCGAGGTCGCGCAGGAAGGCGATCACTTCGGCGGGCTCGTTGGCCATCTTGGGCACGAGCGATACCTGCGCATAGTTCGCGTAGCCCAGGAGGCCCGCGGCCTCGTGGCGCAAGGCGAGGATGCGATCGACGAGCGGGCCGTTGTCCCACGCGGGATCGGCGCCCAGGTCGGAGGCGCGCGTGGAATAGGCCTCGTGCATGCGGCGGCGCAGGTCGCGGCTTTCCGCGTATTGCAGCACCGGCAGGTAGCACGGCATGCGCAGCGTGAGCTTCCAGCCGGGCTTGCCTTCGCCTTCGGCCGCGGCGCGGGCCTCGGCCAGGACGTCGGCCGGCACGCCGGCGAGCTCGCGCGCGTCGGTCACGTAATGCGCCCAGGCATTGGTGGCATCGAGCAGATGCTCCTCGAATTGCGTGGAGATCTCGGCCAGCTCCTCCTGCAGTGTCTTGAAGCGCGCCTTGTCGGCGGCGGGGAGCTCGGCACCGCCCAGGCGGAAGTCGCGCAGCTCGTTGTCGAGCACCTTGCGTTGCGTGGCGTCGAGGCCGGCATGGGCAGGGCTGTCGCGCAAGGCGCGATAGCGCGCGAACAGACGCTCGTCCTGGCCGAGGTCGGTGTGGAACGCCACCACCGACGGCAGCGCCGCGTTGTAGGCGTCGCGCAGCTCCGGCGTGTTCACCACGGCGTTGAGGTGGCGCACGGCGCCCCATGCGCGATCGAGGCGGTCGAGCACGTCGGCGAGCGGATCGACGACGGTTTCCCACGTGGCCGCACCGGTGGCGGTGGCGACGCGCTCGTGGGTGGCGCGGCCTTCCGCGAGCAGCGCGTCCACGGCCGGGACCACGTGCTCGGGGCGGATGGCATCGAAGCGGGGAAGGCCGGAAAAATCGAGGAGGGGATTGGCTTGCGGCATCGTGACGATTCCTTGCGGGGTGCGGAAGGCGGCCCGCTTCCTGGCGGGCGGCACGGTCAAAGGTCGGGTGCGGCGCGGCGCTCGCGCAGCGTGGCATCGAGGCTCGCGAGGTCGGCCGGGGTGCCGACGTTGGCCCAGGGGCCGTCGTAGCGCTCGCCGGACACGAGCCCACGATGGATCCACTCCGCGAGATAGGGCAGCAGTTTGAGCTTCGCGTGGCGGGGAAGTTCGCGGAAGAGGGCGGTATCGAAGAGGCCGATGTTGCCGTACGTCAGCCGGGTGGGGCCATCGCGGTGGATGCGGGTCCCCTCGAGGGCGAAGTCGCCCGCCGGATGGTAGGGGGGATTGGGCACCATCACGAGGTGCACGCGCGGGGCGGCGCCGTCCATCGCCATCAGGTCGGCGCGGGCACGGAGGGTGGCGTAGTCGAAGCCGGTCCACACGTCACCGGAGACGATCGGCACCGGACCGTCGGGCAGGAGCGGTAAGGCGGTGGCGATGCCCCCTGCGGTCTCGAGCGGCTCGGACTCGCGCGACCAGGCGATGCGCACGCCCCACGCGCTGCCGTCGCCCAGGGCTGCGACGAGCGCGTCGCCCAGCCAGGCGGCGTTGATCACGAGATGGCGATAGCCCGCGCGCGCGAGCGCTTCCACCTGCCACACGATGAGCGGCTTGCCGCCCACGGCGAGCAGGGGCTTGGGCGTGGTGTCGGTCAGCGGACGCAGGCGCTCGCCGCGGCCCGCCGCGAGGATCATCGCGGTGGCCATCAGAACGTGTAGCCCACGGCCGGCGCGCGCCCGTCGAGCTCGTCGAGCAGCACGTGCAGCGGCGCGAGCTCGCGATAGCGGCCGCACGCGGCGCGCAGGTAGCGCAGCACGCGCGGCATGTCGGCGATATAGCCCGTCTTGCCGTCGCGATGCGCGAGCCGCGCGAAGATGCCGAGCACCTTGATCTGCCGCTGCGCGCCCATCCACTCGAAGTCGCGCCAGAAGAGGCCGAAGTCGGTGTTCACCACGATGCCCGCGGCGCGCGCGCGCTCCCAGTAGCGCACGGCCCAGTCGAGCTGCTGTTCTTCCGACCATTCGATGTACGCATCGCGCAGGAGCGACACGAGGTCGTAGGTCACGGGGCCGAACACCGCATCCTGGAAATCGATCACGCCGGGATTGCCGGCCCGCCCCACCATGAGGTTGCGCGAGTGGTAGTCGCGATGCACGAACACGCGCGGCTGCGCGAGGTTGTTGGCGAGGATCGCCGCGAACACGCCTTCGAGCGCGGCGCGCTGGCCGTCGGCGAGCGTGTGGCGCAGATGGCGCGCGACGTACCACTCGGGGAACAGATCGAGCTCGCGGCGCAGGAGCGCGTGGTCGTACGGTGGCAGCGCGCCGTCGCGCGAGATGGACTGGAAGCGCACCAGCGCATCGATCGCATCGAGATACAGCGCGTGCGCATCGCCGTCGCGCAAGGCGTCGAGGTACGTGGTGGTGCCCAGGTCCTCGAGCAGCAGGAAGCCGCGCTCGAGATCCTCCGCGAGGATGGCGGGCGCATGCACGCCCGCCTCGTGCAGCAGCGCTGCCACGTGCACGAACGGGCGGCAATTCTCCATTGGCGGCGGCGCATCCATCGCGATCCGCGTGTGCTCGCCCTGGCCGTCGGGCGCAGCGAACGTGACGCGGAAGTAGCGGCGGAAGCTCGCATCGGCCGAGGCCGGCGCGAGCGTGAATGGCGGCATGCCGGGGCAGCTGCGCAGCCACGCGTCGAGCGCCGCCAGGCGGGCATCGGCAGGAGGGAGAGGGGCGGCCATGGGATGTCGTGCGCGAACGTGCGGCAGGGCGCGGGTCGGGGCTTCGCGCAGGAAGATGCGGGAAACGAGCGCGTGATGGAGGCAGGACGGGAAGGCAGCGAGCGAGTCGATGGCAACGCGGACACCGCCGTGCTCTAGAATGCGGGCTCCTCCGAACGCCGCGATTCTAGCAAACCGCCTGCAGTTGCCCGTGAGCAATCCGCGCTCCCGCTCCGTTCCGCTGTTGCTGGCGGCGACCGTCGCGACCGTCGCCGTCGCCACCGGTGCGCGCGCGCAGGATCCTTCGCTCACGATGGCGCGCGAGATCGCGCAGCCGCCGCGCCGCGATGGCGCCGCGCCCGGTGGGCTTCCTCCCACCGACGCCACGCAGCGCAACGTGAGCGATGCGATGGGCGCCGCGCTGCCGCCGCTCGCGCGTCCCGCCACAGCCGCCCGCGCGACGGGCGTGCAGCCCGAGGAGCGTGGCGCGCTCTTCCTGCGCGCCGACCGCCTCGAGGGCAGCGCCGGCAAGCTCCTCGAGGCCGCGGGCAACGTCGAGCTGCGCACGCGGCACGAGACCGTGCTCGCCGACTGGCTGCAGTTCAACATCCCCAACGACGAGGTGTGGGCGAAGGGCAACGTCACGTTGCGCAAGGGCCTCGACTGGATCAGCGGCCCCGAGGCGAAATTCCAGTTCAGCCGCGAGATCGGCTTCTTCGACGAGCCCCGCTTCTACATCTCGGCGAACAGCTCCCGCGGCGAGGCGAAGGAGATCCGCTTCGCGGGGCCCGACATGTACGAGGGCTCGCAGGCGCAGTACACCACGTGCGTGGCGCCCAACAACGACTGGTACCTGCGCGCCGACGAGATCGAGGTCGACAAGCTGCGCAAGGTCGGTACCGCGCACGGCGCGAGCGTGCATTTCCTCGGCGTGCCCGTGCTGTATTCGCCGTGGCTCGAGTTTCCGCTGTCCAACGAGCGCAAGTCGGGCTTCCTCACGCCCACGATCGGCTCCACGCAGATCCGCGGCTTCGAGTTCGCCGCGCCGTATTACTTCAACCTCGCGCCGAACTACGACCTCACGCTGACGCCGCGCATCATGACCCGCCGCGGCATCCAGGTGAGTGCCGAAGGCCGCTACCTCTTCGAGCCGGCGGCGGGCGAGATCCTGACCGAGGTCGTGCCTTACGACCGCATCGCGGAGGAGACGCGCTGGGCCATCGCGTGGAAGCACAACCAGGTCTTCACGCCCTGGCTGTCGGGCTACGTGAACTTCAATCGCGTGTCCGACTCGACGTACCTCACCGACTTCTCGGATCGCATCGCCGTCACCTCGCAGCGCACGCTGCCCGGCGAGGCGGGGCTCAACGCGGCCTACGGACCGCTGTCGATGACGGTGCGCACGCTGTCGTTCCAGACGCTGCAGGATCCCAATCCGGCCGCGGCCGTGATCCCGCCCTACAACATGCTGCCGCAGGTGAAGGGCGCGCTGTCCGATACCGACTGGCTGGGCCTGGCCTGGAGCGGAACCGCGGAATACGTGCGCTTCGCGCAGGATGCATTGGCACCCACCGGCGAGCGCGCCTCGATCCAGCCGAGCGTGCGCTGGGAGGCGCAGGGCAACGCCTGGTTCGTGACCGCGCGCGCGGGCCTCGCCGCGTGGCAATACCACCTCGACGACCCGACCCCCGGCGTGCCGGGCGGCAATGCGGACGTCGTGGTGCCGCTCACGAGCCTCGACGCCGGGCTCATCTTCGAGCGCGACCTCACGCTCTTCGACCGCAGCTTCGTGCAGACGCTCGAGCCGCGGGCGATGTACACCTACATCCCGCACAAGCAGCAGAACCAGCTGCCGATCTTCGACACGGTGCAGGACGACTTCAACTTCACGCAGCTCTTCAGCGAGAACCGCTTCATCGGCGGCGATCGCGTGGGCGACACCAACCAGCTCGCGGTCGCCGTCACCTCGCGCCTCATCGATCCGGACACGGGCGCGGAGCGGATGCGCTTCGCCGTGGGCCAGCGCTTCTACTTCGACGACCAGCAGGTCTACCTGCCCGGTACCACGCCGCAGAAGGCGGGCTCGTCCGACTTCCTCGCCGGCGCGGAAGGCCGCCTGTCGGAAGCGTGGTCGGTCATCGGCCTGCTGCAATACGACTTCGGGACGTCGCAGGTGGAGCGCTTCAATGCGGGGACGCGCTACAACCCGGCACCGGGGCGCGTGCTGAGCCTCATCTACCGCTATTCGCGGGAACTCGTCGACCAGGTGGGCGGTCAATCCGAGCTGCAGCAGACGTACCTCTCGGGGCAGTGGCCGCTGTCGGAAAACTGGATGTTGATGGGGGCGTGGAACTACTCCTTCCCCGACCGCAAGACGCTGGAGGCGGTGGTGGGGCTGGAGTACAATGGCGGGTGCTGGGCATTGCGGGTCGTCGGACAGCAATTGACGACCACCACGGAGACGCGCACCAACTCGATCTTCGTGCAACTCGAGCTCAATGGCCTGGCGCGCGTGGGAACGAGTCCGCTCGAGCTCCTGCGTCGCACGGTTCCGGGCTATCTGCGCTCGAACGATCCCACGCTCAACCAGCGTGACCGCAGCTTCGATCCCCTGCCCGAGTTCTAAGGGATAGATTTCAAGGTCGTATGCCATGAATGCGATTTCGCTTCGCCTTGCCGGCAAGCTCGTCGTCGCCCTCGCGGGCGCCGCGCTCGCCGGCGCCATGCCTGCGCTGGCGCAGATCACCTCGCCCGGGATCGAGGTCCCCGGCGCGCGCTCGCCCAACGCGCCGCGCCCTGCCCCGGCAGCCGGCCCTGCCCCGGCCGCCGCGCCCGCAGCCCCGCGTTCGGCGCCCGCGCGGCCGGCCAACTCCACCGTGCCGCTCGATCGCGTGATCGCGGTCGTCAACGACGAGGCGCTCACGCAATACGAGCTCGAGGAGCAGAAGCGCATCGTGCTGGGACAGATGCGCGCCTCCAACGTGAAGCCGCCGCCGGCCGACGTGTTCGAGTCGCAACTGCTCGAGCGCCTCATCATCGACCACGCGCTGCAGCAGTTCGCCAAGGAGAACGGCGTGCGCGTGGACGATACCGTCGTCGAGCGCACGGTCCTGCGCATCGCGCAGGAGAACAAGATCACGCCCGAGGACCTGAAGCGCGCGCTGGATCGCGAGAAGGTGTCCTACGCCAAGTATCGCGAGGACATCCGCCGCGAGATCACCGTGCAGCGCCTGCGTGAGCGCGAGGTCGACAGCAAGGTGCAGGTGTCGGAGGCCGAGGTCGACAACTATCTCGCCACGATCAATGCGCAGGCGGGCGGCGAGACCGAATACCAGCTCTCGCACATCATGGTGGGCGTGCCCGAGCAGGCCACGCCCGACCAGATCGAGGCGCGCAAGCGCCGCGCGGACGAGGCGCTCGGGCTCATCAAGTCCGGCCGCGACTTCCGCGAGGTGGCCGCGCAGTTCTCCGATGCGCAGGATGCGAGCAGCGGCGGCGACCTGGGCTGGCGCACGCCGGCGCGGCTGCCGTCGGTCTTCGTGACGGTGCTGAAGGACATGCAGAAGGGCGAGGTCTCACCCGTGGTGCGCAGCCCGGGGGGCTTCCACATCGTGAAGCTCACCGATTCGCGCGGCCGCAACCAGCCCACCATCGTGGACCAGAGCCACGCGCGCCACATCCTCGTGCGCGTGAACGAGACCACGTCCGAGACCGAAGCCAAGGCCAAGATCGACCGCATCCGCGAGCGCATCGACAGCGGCGTGCAATTCGCCGAGCTCGCCCGCGTGAATTCCGAGGACGCGTCCTCGGCCAAGGGCGGCGATCTGGGCTGGCTCAATCCGGGCGACACCGTGCCCGAGTTCGAGCAGGCGATGGGCAAGCTCAAGCTCAACGAGCTTTCCCCGCCGGTGCGCACGCCCTTCGGCTGGCACCTCATCGTGGTGGAAGAGCGGCGCACGCAGGACGTGACGCAGGAGCGCCGGCGCGATCTCGCGCGGCAGGCGATCCGCGCGCGCAAGGCCGACGAGCAGTTCGCCGAGTTCACGCGCCAGGTGCGCGACAAGGCCTACGTCGAATACAAGATCGACGACAGGTAGCTAACGCCCCGGCAGCACCGCCACCCGCACGAGCGCGCGCGACGTCGTCGCGCGGAACGTGAGCTCCAGGCGGAACTGGTCGAATGCCGTCGTGCGGCTGCCGTCCTCGCGCCTGATCGCGATCCCCGCGGCGGTGTCGCGCAACGCGTTGCCGGCGGCATCGGCGACCGTCTCCCACCCGCCGCCGGCGGCGCGTCCCTGGATGCGCACGCGGCGCAGTCCCGCCTGCGCATCGAGCCCCAGCACGAATTCGTCCGCCCGCTGCGCGCTCGCGGGAAGCCCCGCCGGCGAGAGCAGGATGGCGCGGCCGTTGGCATCGGGCGTGATCGCAAGCGCGCCCTTGCCGAGCGCGATCCTCCCCTGCTCGGCAGTCCAGCCATCGCCGTCGGCATGCGACGGCGTGCCGAAGGTCCACAGCAGCGCACCCAACGGGAGGCCCGCGCGCGCCAGCAGGAAATCGCGCGCCGCGGCCTCCAGCGGAGTGTTGCGCCACGCCGTGAACGTGCTGTAGCCGGGCTGGCCCACGAAAAGGCCGTTGCTCCCGTTCCACGCCATCGGCGAGACGTAGCGCGCGCCGAAGTTCC
>CAZUGY010000029.1:0-7372 GCA_964620265.1 uncultured Alcaligenaceae bacterium | reverse complement strand
AGGCCGTTGCTCCCGTTCCACGCCATCGGCGAGACGTAGCGCGCGCCGAAGTTCCAGATGTCACGCAGGCCGCGATAGGCCGCGGCGTAGGTCGGCGGCACCGTGGGATCGCGCAGGTCCGAGGTGTTGTACTCGACGATGCCCCAGCGCGGATCGATCGTGGCCAGCGTGGCGAAGAGCGACTTGCCGTTCTCGAGCGGCACGTCGTTCACCGCGGCCTCGCCATAGAGGATCACGCCGAGGTGTCCGAGCGTGGGCTTGGAGCCTTCGAGCGACACGCCGCCGGTGTCGTGGTTGCGCGGCGGGCTGGTGAGGCTGATCGCGAAGGGCATCGAGTCGCCGCGCGGGGCCATCAAGCCCTGCGACGACCAGATCCGCGCCTTGTCGATCCCCACCTCCACGAGCCATTGCGCCAGCTCGTCGTAGTGCAGGTGCACGAGGTGGCGGCGGAAGATCTCCCACTCGCGCACCCACGGGTCCTTCCAGAACGGATGCGCGGGATCGCGGCTGAACACGCGGGGTGGATCCACGTCCTGCCACGAGCGCCAGTGCTGGCCGGCAAGCTTGTTCACCTCGGCCAGGGTCAGCGCGCGCGCACGGCGATACGAACGCAGGTCGGGCACGCCGCCCGCGGTGCGTCCCGCATACGGGCCCGTGCCCGCGAGCCACTCGCGGAACTGGCGCAGCGTGCCGGGGTTGTAGTCGTACCACTGCTGCTCGGAGAAGAACGGATTGAGGTAGACGTCCGGATCGAGGTTCACGCCCACGAAGAGGTCCGGCTGCGCCTTGGCGAACTGCGCGAGCAGCGCGCCCGCCTGCTGGAGGTTGCGCTTCTTGTAGTGGCGCACGTCCTTCGCGTAGACGTTGAAGGTGAGCGAGCGCGCGAGCTCCGGCGCCTCGAGCGACCCGGGCAGCGATTTCAGGTGATCGTCGGGCATCACCTGGTTCTTCTCGTTCCACTGCGCGTTGTCGACGTTCTGCTCGAGCTTGTCGTTCACGTCCCAGTCGGGCACGTCGCAGTAGGCATCGGCCCAGATGCCGCCGTTGAGCGTGACGAGCACCGGCAGCTTCTTCGCCGTCGAGTGCGCGAGCACGGCATTGAGCGAGTCGTCGCCGATGCGCCGCTCGCCGCACTTGCGCTTGGGATCCCAGTCGGGATCGAAGGTCCAGTCCTGCGCCGCACCCTTGGTCATGCGCAGGTAGAGGATCGGCACGCGAAAGCCCGCGCGCACGGTCGAGGAGAGGTACGGCGCATAGATCGTGTCGAGCTCGACGGCGCCGCCGAGGTCGAGTCCGGAGAGCGCCGGCAGGAGGTGGAAGGGCTCGTAGTCGCGCGGCGTGAAGGCGGCCCAGCGCGTGAGCGCGCGCGGATCGATCAGGCTGCGCGTGCCGAGCACCCGCTCACGGCCATCCCTGGCGACGGCCACGATGGTGAGCGGATGGCGATCGGGCGCGGCGAACGCGGTGAAGATGTGGCTGAAGTCGCCGGTGAACTCGAAGCCCCCGCTCGCGTTGTCGGGGATGTTAGCCTTGACCTGGGCGACGTCGGGGCGGGCGATGCCGATGCGGGCCGGATACGACTTGCCGTCCACGCGCACCTCCACCGCGCGGATGCCGGCGGGATCGAGCGCCCAGCCGGAGAGCGTGACGCGCGGACCCACGACGGCCTCGCCGGCAGGGGCGTCGATATCGCCCTCGGGACCGGCAGGGACCGCCGCCGTGGCGTTCGTCGCGGCCGGCGCGGTGGCCGCAGGCGCGGCCGGCGGCACGATCGCCGCCCGCTCGCGGTTGTGGTTGACGAGCGAGGCCAGCTCGAAGCCGGCCACGACGGCCACGACGGTGAGGAATCCCAGGAACCAGCGCAGCGACCCGCGTCGTTTGGACGCCTCGCTTTCGCCGTCGGCAGGCGGCAGATCGGACATGGCGCGGATTGTAGCGTTGCGGCCCTGGCACGAACGGCGCACTCGCGCAATCCATCGTCCTCGCCGCTGCGTGGCTTACCATCGCGCCATGAGTGCACCCGCATCCACCGACCCCGCGATCCTCGCCGAGCAGGCCGCCTATTACCGCAAGCGTGCCGGCGAATACGACGAGTGGTGGTTCCGCACGGGCCGCTACGATCGCGGCGACGCGCTCAATGCGGCGTGGAAGGCGGATGCGGCGATGGTCGAGTCCACGCTGTGCCGCTGGCTCGACGAAAGAAAGCCGGCGCGCGCCGTGGAGCTCGCCTGCGGCACGGGGCTGTTCACGCGCTGGCTCGCGCCGCGCGTGGGCGGGCTCACCGCGCTCGATGCGTCAGCGGAGGTGCAGGCCATCGCGCGCGAGCGCGTACCGGCGGCGAACGTGCGCTACGAGCTCGCCGACCTCTTCGGATGGCAACCCGCGCAGCAGTACGACCTCGTGTTCATGAGCTTCTGGCTCTCGCACGTGCCGCCCGATCGCTTCGATGGATTCTGGGAGCGCGTGCGTGCGGCGCTTGCCCCCGGCGGTTGCGCCTACGTGATCGACTCGGGCTGGGACACGACATCCACCGCGAAGAACCACGTGCGGCCGGACCGCGAAGCGGGCATCGCGCAGCGGCGTCTCAACGACGGCAGCGAGTATCGCATCGTGAAGGTGTTCTACGAGCCGGCGGAGCTTGCGCACAAGCTCGGTGGGCTGGGCTTCGACTCAGGCGTGGTGCACACGCCGCGCTACTTCATCCATGGGGCCGTGACGCCCCGGTGAGGCTGGATTACTCCGAGCCGTAGACGTAAGGCCGTTGCGCGACCTTGCGCTCGTCCATGTCGCGGCGGGCAGCGAGGTCGTCGGGCGTCTTGTCCCACCACAGGGCGCGTCCCTTGCGTTGCTCGGCAACGAGCTCGGGCTTGTCTTCGATGAGCTTGCGGATGAACTGCGTGTGCTCGGACACGTAGCCCCGCGCGGGGAGCATGGGCATGGGGGAAGCGATTTCGGTCAAGTCTCGATGCGGCGATTCTAGCATCGTGCTGTTTCGAGCTACGGCGCGGCGCCCGGCGCGGGCTCGTGGCGCCCCGCCACCATCGGCAGCGCGAAGAGACGGCAGTCGAGCGCGCCGTTCATGAGCGGCGTCTTGCGCGTGACCTTCAGATGGATGAGCTTGGGCAGGCGCAGGTCGCCCGTGAAGAAATAGGCAGTCCACCCGGCGTAGCGCTGCTTCAGCACGTCGCCCCAGAGCGGATACTGGCGCGCCATCGATTCGACGTCGGCCAGGCGCACGCCGTAGGGCGGATTGGCGAGGAGGATGCCGGACGACGCCGGCGCCTCGCGCGCGAGGAAGTCGGTCTGCGTGACCTCCACGAAGGCATCGACCTGCGCGGCGCGCAGGTTCGCGAGCGTTTTGCCCACCGCACCCCCCGCGATGTCGCTCGCGAAGATCGTAGGGCTAGCGGACGGCAGGCGGATGCGGTCGCGCGCGGCCTGTTTCATGCGCTGCCACGACGGCCCGTCGTACCACGCGAGCTTCTGGAATCCGAACGTGCGCGACAGGCCCGGCGCGCGATCGGCGGCGATGAGCGCCGCCTCGATGGCGATCGTGCCGCTGCCGCACATCGGGTCGAGGAAGGGCTGCGCCGGCGTCCACCCGGTGAGCGTGACGAGCCCCGCGGCGAGGTTCTCGCGCAGCGGTGCTTCCTCCGCATCGCGACGATAGCCGCGCTTGAAGAGCGGCTCGCCCGAGGTGTCGAGGTAGATCGTCGCATTGCGCGCATCGAGGTAGGCCAGGATGCGTACGTCGGGCACGCGCTTGTCCACCGAGGGACGCACGTTCGTGTCCTTGCGGAAGCGGTCGCACACGGCATCCTTCACGCGCAGCGTGGCGAACTCGAGGCTGGTGAGCGGCGAGCGCGTGGCGCTCACGTCGACGCGGATCGTGCGCGTGGCGGCGAAATGGCGCGGCCAGTCGATGGCCTGCACGAGGGCGTACAGCGCGTGCTCGTCGGGGCAGGGGCCGCCGCCTACGCGCCAGAGGATCCGGCTCGCCAGGCGCGACTCGAGGTTCGCGCGCAGGGCGAGCGTGAGGTCGCCCGCGAAGGCGACGCCTCCGTCCGTGGCGGTGGCATCCGCGGCACCGAGTGTTGCGAGCTCGGCGACGAGCGCCGCCTCGAGTCCGCGCGGACAGGGCGCGAAGAAGCGCTCGCTCGACGGTCGCGCCATCAGAACGGCTTGGCCACGACGAGCCAGATCACGACCACCAGGATCGGCAGCGCGGGGATCTCGTTGATCCAGCGATAGAAGCGGTCGCCGTGTGTGTTGCGATCCTCGGCGAAGTCGCGTACCAGCTTGCCGAGATACACGTGGAAGGCCACGAGCACCGCGACGAGCGCGAGCTTGGCGTGCAGCCAGCCGCCGGTGAAGCCCCAGCCTTGCCAGAGCCACACGCCGAAGACGAGGGTCAGCACGGCGGAGGGCGTCATGATGCCGTTGTACAGGCGCCGCTCCATGACCTTGAAGCGCTCGATGCCGATGGCGTCGGTGGCCTGCGCGTGATAGACGAAAAGGCGCGGCAGGTAGAAGAGCCCCGCGAACCACGCGACCATGAACACGAGGTGGAAGGTCTTGACGAGCGTCATGGCTATCGGGACCGCCCGGCGTGCGCGAGGCACACGCTACGTGCGCGCATCGCGCTGCCACATCCCGGTGATCGTGCGCGCGAGCTGCGGCAGGCGGCCGTGGAAGAAGTGGCTGCAGCCCGGGAACACGACGATGGGCAGCTCCTGCGGCCGCGCCCACGCGAAGACGTCGGCGAGCGGCACGACCTCGTCCTCCTCGCCGTGGATCACGATGGTGTCCGGCGGCGCGTTGCCGACGGCGAAGCGACCCACCGCCGGCCCCACCAGCACCATGCGCTGCGGCGTGACCGTCTCCGCGACGCGCGTCTGCACGAAGGTGCCGAAGGAGAATCCCGCGAGCACGACGGGCAACGACTCGCCGTAGGTGGCGCGCGCATCGGCGAGCACCGCGAGCGCGTCGCGCGTCTCGCCGATGCCTTCGTCGAAGCTGCCCGCCGAGCCGCCCACGCCGCGGAAGTTGAAGCGCACGGCGACGTAGCGCAGGTTGAAGAACGTCTTGGCGAGCGTTTGCGCGACCTTGTTGTCGAGCGTCCCGCCCTGCACGGGATTGGGATGCGCCACGAGCGCGATGCCCGCGAACGGGCTTTCGGGCACGTTGTGCACGACCTCGATGGGTCCCGCCTCGCCGGCAACGGCGAGCCTGCGCGTGGTGCTCGGTGTCACGTGCGGCCCGGCATCAGATGCGCAACCGCTCGACGATCTCGCCCTTCACGAGGTGACGGTCGATGATCTCGTCGATGTCGTCGCGATCGATGTAGGTGTACCAGACGTTGTCCGGATACACGACCAGCACGGGCCCTTCCTCGCAGCGATCGAGGCATCCCGCCTTGTTGACGCGGATCTCGCCCTTGCCCGAGAGGCCCAACTTCTTGATACGGCCCTTGGCGTAGGACTGCAGGTCGGATGCATCGAAGTCGGCGCAGCACTTCTCACCCTTGTCGCGCTGGTTGAGACAGAAGAAGACGTGGTGCCGGTAATAGCTCACTTGGCGTGGATCCTGGCGTGCGGGGAAGCTCCCGGCGCAACCCATAATTATAGTCTGCGCATCGGATCGGGCTCGCCCCAGCCAGGCCGCCCCGAGAGCAAGAAGAGCCACGCCGACGCGGCGAGCGGCCACACGAGCAGCACCGATTGTGTCAGGCCGTTGAAGTTGAGGAGGTGCCCGTAGCGCCAGTTGAAGAGCGTCAGCGGTGCGCGCGCGGGCGGCAGGTCCACCGCGATCACCGGCAGGATGAGCGACGCGAGCAACGCCACGGCACAGATCGCCACCTGCGCCGGGCGCGGGAGGAAGACCGCGAAGAGCAGCACGAGGAGGCCCGCGGCCATCCCGATCGACACGCCCGGCTTCAGCCACGTCTCCCACACGGCGGGCTTCAGCACGAGCATGGCGGCAACACCCTTGGCGAGCAGCGCGCAGCCGATGAGCAACAGTACCGCGCCGCCGATGTAGCGCCGGTCGCGCAGCAGCAGCGTCAGGAAGAGGCCCACGCCCAGCAGCTGGAAGGCGGACACGGCGGCCTCGATGAAGGTGAGCGCGGCATCGGGCGTCGGGGCTGCGGCGAGGATCGGCGGGTCACCCACGAGCGGCGGCTGGCCCGCAGCGAAGGTCACCGCGAAGAGCGGGATGCCGGGATTGATGTGCGCCACGAGCCAGAGCACGAGGAGCGCGAGTCCCAGGTCGCCGATCGTGCCTGGCAGGAAGATGCGATTGCGGGCACCCGACAACGCGCGGCGCAGGCGCTCGGCGCGCACGAGCGAGGCCCCGGCCACGCCGCCGATCACGGCGCCGGCGGTGTTGGCTGCGAGGTCCACGAGGCTCGCATCGCGCGGCGGCAGGAACATCTGCAGCGTCTCCATCGCGAACGACAGCACGAGCCCCGCGCTGAAGGCGAGCATCGTACGCGCGATCGGCGTGGCACGTCGCGGCAGCAGTGCGATGAATGCCCCGAAGGGCACATAGGAGATGATGTTGGCCAGCACGTCGAAGCGCGTCCAGCGCAGCGGCCACGGTGCGAACGGCCAGAACGGCACGTTCTCTGCCGGATCGATCCACGGCGCAAAGGGCTGCAGGCTCGCGAATACGATCGCCGCGCCGTAGAGGAGCGCGAGCACGTGAGGCAGGAGGGTGCGTGGGCGTTCGCCGTTCATGCGAGGAGGCGCGTCATGGCCGCAGCGTCTTGCGCATCACGGTCATGCGCTCGTCGCGGGCGATCTCGATGAAGCCCGCGCGGTCGAACATCGCCTTCGAGCCGTGATAGAAGTCGGTGGGTGCCGTGTCGTCGGCGGCCACGTTCCACGGGAAGGCATCCACCAGCGTGATGCCGCGCTCCGCGAGGTTGGCGAGGCCCGCGGCGAGGAGGGCGCGCGCCACGCCCTGGCGCCTCGCCGCAGGCGCCACGACGAAGCACACGATCGCCGCCGCGTCGTGCTCGGGGACCGGCAAGGACGGCGGTGGGATGCGCAGACGGGAGCATGCGTGCCGCAGCTTCGCATAGGGCTGCGCATTCATCCAGCCCACGACCTCACCGGCCGCGTAGGCGAGATAGCCCTCCATCTCGCCCGTCTCGATGCGCGCCCGCATCGCCGTGCGATTCATGTCTCCGGTGAACGACGGCCAGTCGAGCGCAGGCGCCACGTGATAGTAGTGGCAATAACACTTCGCCCATTCGGGGTTGTCGGCAAACGCCGGGCCGCGCTCGTGATCGAAGAAGCGGAGATAGTCTCCGGCACGCGCCGGCGTGAGCCGCTCGACGGTGATGTCCATGGAGGGATGATCGCATGCC
>CAZUGY010000028.1:26539-31272 GCA_964620265.1 uncultured Alcaligenaceae bacterium | reverse complement strand
AAGGCGCTGCGCAAGCTGCGCCATCCGTCGCGGTCGGAGAAGCTGCGGAGCTTCATCGAAGGCGAGTGACGAAGGCTGCGGGCGTGACCGCGCGCAGCGGCACGCCCTGAGCGCAGCGAGCGATGGACTTTCGCATCCGGCGTGACGAGCTCACCGGCGCGCAAGTCCGTGCGTTGCTCGAGGAGCACCTGCGCCACATGCACAGCCTGTCGCCGCCCGAGAGCGTGCACGCGCTCGACCTCACCGGACTGCGCCGTCCCGAGGTCACGTTCTGGACCGCCTGGGAAGGTGGCGCGCTTGCGGGCTGCGGCGCGCTGAAGACGCTCGATGCCTGGCATGGCGAGATCAAGTCGATGCGCGCGGCGCGGGACTACCGCGGCAAGGGCGTGGGCCGCGCGCTGCTCGAGCACATCCTGGCCGAGGCGAGCGCGCGCGGCTATCGGCGCGTGAGCCTCGAAACCGGCGCGGAGGACGGTTTCATCCCCGCTCGCAACCTGTATGCGCGCTACGGCTTCGTGTTCTGCCCGCCGTTCGCCGATTACCGCGCGGATCCCAACAGCGTCTTCATGACGAAGGCGCTGTAGCCTTCGCGGCGCGAAGGCACGCGTGCAGGGCGCCGTCGCGTCCGGTGCGGCGTCACGCCATCAGGCGAGCAGCAGCACCGGCACCTTGCTGGCGGCGACGACTTTCTGCGCCACCGAGCCCATCAGCAGCTTCTCGAGCGCCGAGTGGCCATGGCGGCCGATGGCCACGAGGTCGCCCTTCCACTCCTGCGTGAAGGTCACGATCTCGGTCGCGGGGTCGCCCACGCGCGAGACCTTCTCGAAGGTTACGCCCGAGGATTCGAGCAGCGCGACACCGGGCGCCAGCGCGGCCGTCGATTCGTCGTCGTAGTAGCTCTGCGCGACGTCCTTGCCGACCCACGCGACGGCGCGCGAGTACGGAATCTTTTCATGCACGTGGAGAAGCGCCAGCGCGGGCGGCTTGGCAAACCACGCCAGGCGCGGCAGCAATTCACTGAGCGCGGCGATCGAGGCCGGGGAGCCATCGGTGGGGACGACGATGCGCATGACGGGATCCTTGTCGAGCGTCCTCCAGCGGACGCGGAAGTGTCCCGATTATAGGGCGTCGATCCGGGTCCCGGCGCCCGCGGCGCATTGGCGACGAGGCAATCCACTTCTGCTTGATCGCCGTCAAGGTGCCGCGCGGCGCCAGCGGTGTCCCGTGCGTGCGGGACCGCGTAGCCGCCGCGCGGGGTGTGCCGTGTCAGTTCGCGGCGAAGCAGTACAGCAGTCCGCCGCCACCGGTGGTGGCGAGCTGCGGCAGGCTGCAGCCGCGCGTGGCGTGCGATGCGTTCCACGACAGCGCCGGCGGGCTCGTGTCGAGGCCCATGCGATCGTGATGGCCCACGAACGCAGAGCCATCGCCGCCCTTGGTCCAGTTGCCGCAGGTGCGGTCCTCGCCCGCGGGGAAGGCGCTGCCGTCGGCCTGCGTTCCGGTGAGGATGTCGTGCAGGTTGGGCGTATCGCCGCGGCCGTTCACGACGGCGCCCTTCTCGGTGAGCGCGGTCTGCTTCGTGAGGTTGTTGGTGCCGTGCAACTCGGCGACGTCCCTGGCGATGACCACGCCACTGACGTTCTGCCACGGCCCCTTGCCGATGCGGTCGCGCGCGTTGACGGCAGCCGCGCCGCCACCCGCCTGCGTGCTGAGATAGGCCCGCCAGGTCCTCGCACCCATCCCGGCGGCTGACGCCAGCGACTGGCAATGCGCGTCGGCGCCGGCGAGGCCCCCGAGGTCGGCGCCCTTGCCGGGATTGGCGCTGGTGACGAAGAACGACGCGGCCGCTTGCGGCGACGACGGCGGCGTCGTGCACGCGGCCAGCCATACCGTGCAGCCCGCGCTCAAGACGATGGCAATGCTCCTCATGGGACGTCCTCCTGTAGCACCCGGCATGTGGCGGGCATCGGGGTGCAAACAGCGGGCAGGACGCGTTATTCCGGAGGGTGGGTCAGCCGCAACACCTGCCCTGCCGGGATCGGCGGCGCGTCGGTTGCGCGATGCTGCACGACCTACAGCTCCAGCGCCACCACGACCTGCTCCGCATCGCCCGGATCGTCCCTGACCGTGAACCCGAGATGCCCGACGAAGCGCACCATGCGCGTGTTCGCGCGCAGCACCGTGCCCTCGAGCCGGCGCAGGCCCTTCTCCCGCGCCCGCGCGATGAGCGCCTGCATGAGCCCGTAGGACACGCCACGGCCCTGCCACGCATCGGCCACCACGACCGCGAACTCCGCGCTCTCGCGATCGAGGTTGGCGATGTAGCGCGCCACCCCCACGATCGACTGCCCGCCGGGTGCCGCAGGATCGGGCGCCAGCGCGAGCAATGCGAGCTCGCGATCGTAGTCGACCTGCGTGAAACGGCCGAGCATGGCGGGCGTGATCTCGTGCAGGCGATAGAAGAAGCGGAAGTAGCGCGACTCCTCGGAGAGCGCATCCACGAAGCGCCGCTCGAGCTCGGCATCCTCGGGACGCACGGGCCGCAGCGCGAGCGTGGTGCCGTCGCGCAGGCGCAGGTGGCCCTCGAGCTCGACCGGATAGGGGTGGATCGCCATGTGGTCGTAACCGGCTGTGGTGACCCGACCGGGCGCCACGCGCACGCGCGCATCGAGCACGCGCACGCCATCGCGCACCACGAGCACGGGATCGAGCACGAGGCCATGTACCCAGGGCAACGCGCAGGCGATCGCCGACACCTGCTGCACGAGGTGCACCAGCGCATCATGGGGCGCGATGCCCGCGGTGGTGAGGAGGTCGTGCGCGAGCCTCCGGTTGAGCGGTGCGAGCATCACGGTGGGCGTGCGCACGACGGCCGCGTCACGCGCGCTCGGCCCTGCCGCGATCACCGGGCCGAAGGTGGCGTCGGTGGCGAGCGTGATCGCACAGGCGCCGGCCTCGCTCGCGGGCGGCGCGGCTTGCACCACGATGCGCGCGGGCGCATCCGCTCCGGACGCGAGCGTGCGTGCCGCCAGGTCCTTCCAGGCACGTGCGAGCGCGCGGCCATTCGCGAGCGCACCGCGCTCGCCGGGCGCATCCACGCCGTCGACCACGAGCGACACGGGATAGTGCAGCTCGCGCGCCGCCACCTGCGCCTCCTCGAGCGTGCGCGCCTCGATGCGCCCTGCGCACGCGATGCGGAAGGCACCGAGAAGACGCTGCGTCTGCTCCGCTGAAAGCAGCTCGCGACGCGCGGCCCGTGCGCTGCGGCGCACGGCCTCGATCTGCGCGTGATCCACCGCCTTCGGATCGGCGAGCGGCGAGGGCACCTCGAGCAGCCATTCCTGGTTGCGCCGGTACGCCGCCAGGAACGCGAATGCTTCCACCGCTATCTCGGGTGTGTAGTAGTTGGCGACGTTGCCCTGGTGGAGCGCCTGCTGCACGGGCGGTCGCTCGAGCGCGCCGAGCCACGCCCCGAGCACCGGCTTGGCGGCATCGCGCGCGACGTCGGCCACCGCCACCGCGGCTTCCACGGCGCTGGTCACCGGCCGCGGCACATGCAGCGCCACCACGGCGTCCACCGCCGGATCGGCGAGCACGGTCGCCACCGCATCGGCAAAGCGTTGCGCGGGCGCGTCGCCGCGCACGTCCACGGGGTTGGCGCGCGCGAGCTCGCGCGGAAGGATGCGGTCGAGCGCGCGCACGGTGGCTGCACCCAGCACGGCCAGCGGCACGCCGGCGTCGTGCGCAGCGTCGGCGGCGAGGATGCCCGGGCCGCGGCCGTTGGACACGATGGCCAGGTGATCGCCGCGTGGAATCCGCCCGAGCGAGAGGATGCGCGCCGCGGAGAAGAGTTGCGCATAGGTGCGCACGCGCACCGTACCCGCGCGCTGGAGCGCGGCGTCGAATACGGCGTCGGGAGGGATCGCCGGCTCGCCCGGCACGTGCTGGGGCGACGCCGTCTCGCGCGAGCGGCCCGACTTCAGCACCACCACCGGCTTGATGCGTGCGGCCTGGCGCAGCGACGACATGAACAGCCGCGCGTCGCGCACGGTCTCGACGTAGAGCAGGATGCCGTCGGTGTGCGCATCGTGGACGAGCGCCTCGATGACCTCGCCGAAGCTCACGTCGAGGCTGCCGCCGAGCGAGGTCACGGTCGAGAAGCCGATCGGCAACGGTCCCGCGAAATCGAGCAAGGCGGTGCACACGGCACCCGACTGGGCCACGAGCGCGAGCCGCCCGGGACGCGCGAGCGGCGCACAGAACGTCGCGTTGAGCCTGCGGTCGGTGCGGATCACGCCGAAGGCACCCGGACCGGCGAGCCGGATGCCGCCCGCGCGCGCGATGCGCGCCACGTCGCGCTCCCACGCCGCGGCCTCGTCCGGCGGCAGGTCCACGAAGGAGAGCAGCGCCGCCGCCCGCAGCCGTCCGGCGGCCTTCTCGAGGATGCCGGGGATCGTCGCCGCAGGCGTGGCGATCACGGCGAGGTCCACCGGCTTGCCGATGTGCGCGATCGACTTCCAGCAGCGTTGCCCGAGCACCGTGCGATGCTTCGGATTGACGGCGTAGAGCTCGCCCTCGAAGCCGCCGGCCAGGAGGTTCTCCAGCACCGTGCGGCCGAGCGAGCCTGCCTGCTCCGACGCTCCCACGAGGGCAACGGAGCCGGGCGTCAAGAGGGGTGCGAGCGCGTGGCGCATGGCGCGGGGAAGGGTGACGGATCTCGATGCGAAGGCGAAGGC
>CAZUGY010000028.1:0-26439 GCA_964620265.1 uncultured Alcaligenaceae bacterium | reverse complement strand
GCGCGTGGCGCATGGCGCGGGGAAGGGTGACGGATCTCGATGCGAAGGCGAAGGCAGCGGCGAGCCTAGTGTAGTGCTTCGCTCCAGGCGAAGCACGCCTGGATCCGGGGCCTCTCACGCACCCCTGCGGCTCCGACGGTCAGTCGCTGTCGGCCACGGCACTCCGAGGTCCCGGGGTATATTCCGTCACAGGATGTCCGGACTCGAAGAAAGGCCCGCATGACGGCTACACTCGCCTCGCGCAACGCATCTCGTGGAGTGGCTCTCGCGATGCTCGTCATGCTCGCGGGCTGCGCCACGACCCCGCTGCCCACCCCCGAGCAACGCGCCCAGGCCGCCATCGCGAGCCCGCTGCGCACGGACCAGGACCGGCGCATGGACGCCTCGCGCAAACCCGCCCTGTTCCTGCCGTTCACCGGTGTCGCGCCGGGCATGATGGTGCTCGACGTGTCGGCCGGTGCGGGCTATACGTCGCAGTTGCTGGTGCTCTCCGTGGGCCCGGAAGGCAAGGTGCTCGCCCAGCGCCCGGCGCCGGCCGACGCGCTCACCAAACGTCTCGCCGCCAATCCGCAAGCCAACTTCATCCCGGTGTACCGCCCGTTCGAGGATCCGGTTCCACCCGATGCACCCAGGCTCGATCTCATCACGCTCGTGAACAACTACCACGACATCGTGTACCAGCCGATCGATCGCGCGAAGATGAACCAGCGCCTCTTCGCGGCGCTGAAGCCGGGCGGACGCTTCGTGATCGTCGATCACTCGGCCAGGCCGGGCACGGGTGTCAGCGTGGCCAGGTCGCTCCATCGCATCGACCAGGCGGTGATCGTCACCGAGCTCACGCAGGCGGGCTTCGTGCTCGACGCCGAGGGGCAGTTCATGCGCAATCCGGCGGACACGCGCGAGGCCTCGTCCGGCGACGGCGCCATCGACACCGACAAGTTCGTGCTGCGCTTCGTGAAGCCGAAGTGACGCCGCGCGCATGGCGCGGCGGCCGCACTACAGCGTCTATGTGATCGAGCTCGACCGGAAGGTGCTCGACGAGCCGCGCTTCCTGAAGGCCAATCCCGGCTATCGCGCGGGCAAGCCGTGCGTGTATGTGGGCATGACCGGCGTCGATCCCGACGTCCGCTTCGACAAGCACAAGGCAGGTATCCAGGCCAATGGCTACGTGCAGCGCTTCGGACTCCGGCTTCTGCCGGAGATCTACGCGGCGTACAACCCGATGACCTACGACGACGCGCGCGACATGGAGGTGGAACTCGCCATCGACCTGCGCGAAGGGGGATATGGCGTGTGGCAGGCGTGACTGCGGGGCGGTCCGGCGCGCGGTTCTAGCTCTAGCGACCGGGGAAGCTCGGTTTCAGCAGCGCCGCAATCGCCGCCTGCGCCTCCGGGATCGGATGGAAGGGTGCGAGGCTCGACGTGTTGAGCCGCAGCACGGTGAGCCCATAGGTCCACGGATCGCTGGTGCAGTACTCGTGGCCCTTCACCACCCCGGAGATATCGACCACGGACACGCCTTCGATGCCGCCCACGGCCGCGATCAGCGTTTCCTTCAACGTGTTCTCGAGCGAGATGAGATAGTCGATCTCTGCGCGCGAGAGGTCGCCCAGGTCCAGGCACTCGTCCGACTGGTCCGGATACGGCAGCGGCTGGTGATAGGTCGTGAAGATGATCCTGGGCACCTTGCCGGCCTTCTCGCCGCGCGCCTTGATGGCCGCGACGAGGCTCTTGTAGTTGCCGGCGATCTGCCCGCTGTGGATGGGGTCCCAGAACAGGTCGAGCACGCCGCTGCCCGGATTGTCCGCGGTGCAGTACGACGACGACGCGGCGCGCGGCGCCCGGCTCTGCCACGCCTCGTGCGTGGGAAAGCGCTTCACGAAGTTGGCGCGCAGGCGCTGCGACCGGTCCTGTGCCGTGGCGAGTGAGGCCACCTCCTCCGCATCGGTGTAGCCCGTCGCGCAGAAGATGAAGACGTCGGCGAAGCTCACGTCGTCGGCGCCGAGCGTCACGATGACGACGTCGGGCTTGGCATCGTCGTACGCCGCATTGAGATTGGTCTGGCCGAGCCAGTTGCCGAACTGCGCCGGGCGATACAGGTTGCCGCCGTAGCGCCGGTCGAACGCGATCCCGTTCTGGTACGTCGACCCGGTGCAGGCGAACTTGGTGAGCCTGGCGTTGATCATCGGCGCGAGCACGTCGCCATAGGCGAGCGCCGAGTCGTGGCAAAGTGGGTAGCTCCCCTGCCACGTGGGATTGTCGACACCGCCGATCCAGTGGTTGGGAAAACCGGTGTAGTAGGTGTAGCCGTAGTCGAGGCCCTCGCCCGAGGCGATCGAGTCGCCGATCACGACGATGGACAGCGGCACAGAGGCGTCCGGCTGCTGTGCCGCATCAGGGCCGTCGCCACCGCCGCCGCAACCGGCGATCGCAGCGGCGACCGCGCACATCGCCAAGGCTGCCTTCCACTGCGCTCCTGCCATCCTCTTGTCTCCTCCACGGTCGCCCTCGGCGCGAGGGCCCCAGTGTGCCCGTTCCGGTCACGGCCGGCCAGGGCTCGTCGCCCCAGGACGAAAGCCATGCTCCGTGGGCGCGAACCGCGCCCGACATACTGCGCGGCGATGCCTGCCGGGCCGGTAGCCCCACCAGCGCCTACTCGCGACTCGACGCTGTACCCGCGCATATCTCCGCGCCGGGATCGGAGTTGTCCCTCCAGCCGAGGTCAATTTCAGTGCGACGTACTACGTCGTTCACGGTCCATCGATCAAACATCTCGGGGCCTTCGAACCGCTCGAGGCGGGCGATGCGAGGCGATCCCGGTGGGCATTGCCCACCGGGTGGTGCCTTGGCGACATAGAAAAGCCGGGCCTGAAATATCCAACCCGGCTCGCGCCTCGCGTCCTCGCAACTGCTATCGCCCGTGACCATCCGATGTACTGCGCCGCGTGTCGCCCTGGCGACGCGCACGAATCGGCAGGCAGGCACCCTGCCCGCGTCCGGCGCAGTGTAGACGGGGATTGTCTGTCCCGTACGACGCCATGGAGACCCATCCTCGTTTTCAATTTGCCGAATCTCTGCGGGGCTGTTGGTCAAAAGATAGCCCGTGGTGACAATATTGAAATACTCGACCGCTCTGTCGAGTGGCTCTACGATGCCCTTCCCGCGATCCAGGGCGCACAGTTCCAGTGGGGACACCGGCATGTTGGTCGCCACCAACGAACATCCCGCTTCGGAGATCGACAGATCGTGTGAGGCAAGAATGTCCGACGATTCGCCAGGCGGGTAACCCAGGGAGTAGATCGGTCCCTGATGCCGAGCAATCACGTCCCTCGCGTGGCGTGCGAGCTTGTAGTCTCCCGTTGGACTGACAATGTTATTCCAAGCTGCAACAAACCGAGTTCCATGCGGAAAGAACGGCAAGGCGAACGCCACAGGCGAAGAAGTCGTTGTGACAACCAAGGCGGGGGACGCGACGGGTGGAACCTGGACATCGAGCCAAACGGCCCCATAAGGCTGATGCCCCCAGTCAGGGTAGCGTGTTGTCACCATCAGGAAGACGGTGAGCACAGCGGCGGCAGGTAGCACTAGCCGCCGGCGCAGCACATATGCCAGCGCTCCAATCAACAACGGAGCGGAAAGCAACTCCAGAGGAATTATGTAACGGTATATCGAATGCATCGCCAGCCAAACCGTGTAGGAGACAATCCAGAACACAGTCAGGAAGAGCCAGGCCGAATAGCCTGGCTGGTCGCGTTGGCTGGACCCCGCGATGTTTTTGCCGTGACCCCTCCTGTTCCACGTCCAAGCAATGATGGCGACCGCAGCGATCAAGAACAAGAGCGACAGGCGAAAGTCCGTGAACTCCACCTGCGACACGAATTGTCTCTTCTCACCCAATAGTCGCGCCGGAAAGAGAACTGCTTCGAGCAGGGTGCGCGGACCATAAACCCTCGTAAGAACCTGCGTCGGATAGAACCATTCTGACAAGAACAACTCGTTCGCGTATGGAAAGATCGGGCTTTCGAACGCGTTCCACAAAGCGTACGCCCAGGGTCCTAACGAGGTCACGGCACCGCAGAGCACACCTGCACCCAGCCACCACCCGCTCGCCATCGCTCGCTTCCACCCCAGCGGAAGCTTTGTCGCGATGAGCGCCGCGCAGATACCGACCGCGAACACCGCATACGTGAGCTTGAGGCCGGCGCCGATGCCAACGAGTACTCCAGCAAGCATCAGCCCGCGAATGCGATCGTTGCGCCGCACCAGCATTCGCAGGACAACGCATACTGCGCCGAGCGTAAATGCAGTGCTTGGCCACTCGTTCATCGACGAACCAATCATCCCCACTGACATCGCGCTCGACACCCCCAACAGAAAGGCGAGCGTCCGCAAACGAATACGAAGGGCCGGGGGGTACGTTCGAAACAGCGACTCGAGACAAAGGGCGTACAGAAACATTCCTACCGCTGCGGGGACTGCCATGACAACGCCGATCGCGGGCGGCGGCCAGCGCCCAGCGATCATCAAGTACAGGGGAATGTCCAGGAATGGACTGTGATAAGTCTGAAGTTGCGCGGGAGCAACGTCATAAAAGGCGCGGCCGGTCCACCAAGCCCACGGATTGTAGAAGTGATAATTCAGGAAGTCCCAGTTGGTGTCCTGACCGATCCAAAGGGATATGCCAGCGGTCCCGACCAAGCACAATGCGAACAATGCAGCGCGCAGGGCAAATGCCCGCGCATCCTGCCACGGGCTGTGTTCTTGGCTCTTAAGGCCATCGCGCAACGCATCCACTCGTAGAATTCTTTCGAAGGTTGGAATTCGCCCCGGTCTGCCGGAGATTCGTACTATCGGCCAATGTGCACGTTCGTCCACATCCATTCCAGCATGCGATAATCCAGCGCTGTGGGCCGTTAGCTCAGTTGGTTAGAGCAGAGGACTTGATGGGTGATTCCCGACACTGTGGCCTCCGGCCAGGGCATGGGATGAGCCCGGTGGGTTGCTCAAGGCAAGTTCACTCTGCCTTGAAGTAGAACTTCTCAAATTCGGCGAACGCTAAGGTACTCGCGTGCTATGCCAACGCCGAGCGAAGCTCCTTGCAGGGAGAACGTGTAGAGACTCGACGGGAAGGCCGAAAGGCAAGACAGAGTCCAGACCACGAACCGGAAACGGGCGGCGAAAGCCGAAGTGGCAAGCATAATCCTTTGGTCGTTGGTTCGAACCCAACACGGCCCACCACCCACAACAATGCCCGGCAGATTCCAAATGACGAGCGTGCGCGAGAAGCATTGGCGGCTCTCCGGTCGGATGTCCGAATCCGACCGGGCTGCTCGAGTCTCTGCAAGTCGCGTGCGATGGCCACGGCATTCTCGCGTGAGCTTCTGTCTCCCTGGCCCGGGAAAGCTCGGG
The DNA here is from genome assembly GCA_964620265.1 of uncultured Alcaligenaceae bacterium. Classification (GTDB taxonomy): domain Bacteria; phylum Pseudomonadota; class Gammaproteobacteria; order Burkholderiales; family Casimicrobiaceae; genus VBCG01. The sequence continues at coordinate 21,030 of CAZUGY010000028.1, read as the reverse complement.
GTCGTCGCCCTCGCGTCGCTGGTGCTTGCCGCCTGTGCGACGCCCGTCATCCTTCTACAGAACGAGGCCACCGGCGAGATCGTCACCTGCGGCGGCAACACGATCGGCTCGATGGAGGGCCGCTCCACCGAGCAGGCGAGCGACGAGGCCTGCGTACGCGAGTGGCAGGCCAAGGGCTTCCGGCGCACGAGCGAGGCGGAGCAAAAGCTGCGGCAAGGGCAGGGGCGCATGCCCGCTTCAGCACCGATCACACGTCCCACGGTGCCCATCGAGTCGCGATGGCTCCTCAACGCCGAGGCGCTCGCCCGGCAGTCGGGCTGCGCCTCGCCCCTCGTCACGCTCGTCGATAAGGGCGCCGGCACCGAACGGCTGCGCGCCGCGTGCGCCAACGGCGCCGCGCTCGCGATCACCTGCGACTTCGACGGGTGCCGGATCACACCTTGAAACCACGGGACCGGAGCAACGCGGCGCCGTAGCGCAAGCCGCGCTCCCCATCGAGCGGCGGCGATTGACGCGACGCGAAGGCGCCGCGCATCATCCCGGCCAGCGAACGGTCCTCCACCCGAATGGCGCACAACCCCCTGGCATGGGTCGGCCTTGCCGGCACCAGCCCCGACGACAACGCGAAGGCGCGCGCCTGGCAGCGGCGCCTCCACTGGATCATGGTCGGCGTGGCGATGCTTTCCGTGCCGGCCTATCTCTTGTCCACCGCGGAGCTCGGCACCCTCTGGAATGGCATCGCGTGGCTGCTCGACTTCGTGATCCTGTCGGCGTTCCTCGCGGAGCTCGTGTGGATGATGTGGCTATCGAGCCATCCGTTCCGATACCTGTTCGAGAACTGGCTCAACGTGATCATCATCTTCGGCGCCGCTTCCGCGGCGCTCGGGGCCACCACCGAGTGGATCGCCATCGTGCGCGGCATGCGCGCGGCGGTGGCGATGCTCGTGGTGGTGCGCACCGCCACGGAGTTCCGCGTGCTATTCACGCGCAAGGGTGCGCCGATGCTGGTGGGCATCGCCGTGCTCACGATCCTGGTCCTGGGCGCGCTCTTCTTCTGGCTCGATCCTGCGATCCATACCTTCACGGATGGCCTGTGGCTCACCTTCATCACCGGTGCCACGGTCGGCTATGGCGACGTCGTGCCCTCGACCAACGGCACGCGCCTCCTCGCCGTGATCACGGTGCTGGTCGGCGTGGCGCTGATGACGCTCTTCACCGCCAACGTGGTCGCCTTCTTCGTGGGCGGCGAGGAGACGCGGATGCGGCAGGAGCTGCAACGCGATGTGGTCACCTTGCGGGCGGAGATCCAGACGCTGCTCGATGCGCGCGAGCTGCGCCGCACGGCGGAGCTCGTCGAGGAGATACGCCTGCTGCGCCGCGAGCTCGCGGACGTGCGCGCGCAACTGCGCGGCGGACCGGCGCCGGCGCCAGCGGACGGGCCGGCGTAGGCAGGCCCGTTTCCTAGCGGCCGCGCGCGAGGTAGACGTCGTCGTCGAAAGTCGCGACCCATTGCGGGCGGTACACGACCGCGAGCGTCAACGCCATGCCGGTGAGCATCGCCTCGCCGAAGGCCAGGAAAATGAGGTACGGCACGTATTCGCCGAAGATCACGCCGGGCGCCGCCCCCGCTGCCACGAACGACGCCGCGCTCGCGAGCCCCGCCAGGAATGCGCCGAGCGCCGCGCCGAAGAAGGCGGCCACGATGGTGTAGACGAAAAGGTTGGGCGGCAGGAAGCGTTGCGTGAGCCGCAGCACGAAGAGCACGACTGCGACCGGCACCACCACCGACGCCAGGAACTCCGTGGGCACGGCGGAGAGCGGGACGCCATGCAGCCACGCGCAGAGCACGATGACGAGCGCACCGCCCGCGAGCGCGAGCCAGGGGCCGGCCAGCAGCGCGAATCCGGCCATGCCGAGGAGATGGATGACCACGCCGTGCGCGAGCGTGGCGCGCACGCTCCACAGCACCGTGAGCGCGACGATCGCGCCGCACCACACGTTGAGGCCGTCGGAGGTGGCGAGCCGGCGCCACGGCGCACGGCGGATCGCCACGGCGAGCACGGCCGCGGCGATCGCGGCGCTCACCACGATCCAGGCCAGCGGAAAAGCGGCGCGCGCTACGTCCATGGCGCGACAGGTGCGTCCATGCCGCCATTCTAGGCGCGGCGTCGGCACGCCCCCGCCCTTGCTACACCGCCAGCAGGTCCTTCACGTTGTTGGCGTCCATGTCGGCACCCACGCCCTGCGCCACCACTTCGCCGCGCGACATCACGACGTAGTGATCGGCGAGCGCCTTGGCGAAGTCGTAGTACTGCTCGACGAGCAGGATCGCCATCTCGCCGCTCGACGTGAGCTTGCGGATCGCGGTCCCGATGTCCTTGATGATCGACGGCTGGATGCCCTCGGTGGGCTCGTCGAGGATCAGCAGCCTGGGACGCAGCGTGAGCGCGCGGCCGATGGCGAGCTGCTGCTGCTGGCCGCCCGAGAGGTCGCCGCCGCGGCGCCCCAGCATGTCCTTCAGCACGGGGAACATCTCGAAGATGTAGCTCGGGACACCGGCGCTGCGCTTCTGCGTGGCAAGGCCCATCTCGAGGTTCTCGGCCACGGTCAACCGCGGGAAGATGTCGCGGCCCTGCGGCACGTAGCCCAGGCCCAGGCTCGCGCGTGCATAGGGGGCGAGATTCGCGATGTTGGCGCTGCCGAGCCGGATCTCGCCCGAGCGGATCGGAAGCAATCCCATCAGGCAGCGCAGGAGCGTGGTCTTGCCCACACCATTGCGGCCGAGGAGCGTGGTGCACTTGCCCGCCGGCACGTCGAACGACACGTCGCGCAGGATGTGGCTGCCGCCGTAGTACTGGTTGACCTTGTGGACTGCGAGCATGTTCTGTGGCTAGCGGCCGAGGAAGACTTCGATGACCTGCTCGTTCTGCTGTACCTGCTGCATCGAGCCTTCCGCGAGCACGTGGCCCTCGTGCAGCACGGTGACACGGTCGGCGATGCGCGCGACGAAGTCCATGTCGTGCTCCACCACCACGAGCGTGTAGTCGCCGGCGAGCGACTCGAAGAGCTCGGCGCTGCGCATCGTCTCGTCGTCGGTCATGCCGGCGACGGGCTCGTCGAGCAACAATAGTTGTGGCTCCTGCATGAGCAGCATGCCGATCTCGAGCCATTGCTTCTGGCCGTGCGAGAGGAGGCCGGCGGGACGACCCGCCTCGGAGGCGAGCTTGATGGTGTCGAGGATCGTGAGGATGCGATCGCGTGCCGTGGAATCGAGCCTGGCCATGAGGGTCGGCCATACGCGCTTGTCGGCCCTGCGCGCGAGCTCGAGGTTCTCGAAGACGGTGTGATCGGTGAAGACCGTGGGCTTCTGGAACTTGCGCCCGATGCCGCGATCGGCGATCTCCGGCTCGGACAGGCGCGTGAGGTCGATCGACTGGCCGAAGAATGCCGTGCCCTCGTCGGGGCGCGTCTTGCCGGTGATCACGTCCATCATCGTGGTCTTGCCGGCGCCGTTGGGACCGATCACGCAGCGGAGCTCGCCCGCATCCACGACGAGGTTGAGATCGTTCAGCGCCTTGAAGCCGTCGAAGCTCACCGAGATCGATTCGAGGTAGAGGATCCCCTTGTGGGAGGTATCCACGCCCTTCATCGCGACGCGACCGTCGCTCGTGCCGGAGCTGCGTGCGGCCGAATCGGAGCTGTGGATGGGTGCCGTACCCGTGCTCATGATCTTTTCCTGATCCACAGGCCCGCGATGCCGCGTGGCAGGTAGAGCGTGACGAGGATGAAGAGGAGGCCGAGCGCGAAGAGCCAGTATTCGGGCAGCGCCTGCGTGAACCAGCTCTTGCCGAGGTTCACCGCCGCCGCGCCGATCACCGGTCCGATCAGCGTGCCGCGACCGCCCACAGCCGTCCAGATCGCGATCTCGATCGAGTTGGCAGGTGACATCTCGCTCGGATTGATGATGCCCACCTGCGGCACGTAGAGCGCGCCGGCGATGCCGCAGATCACGGCGGAGAGCGTCCAGATGAAGAGCTTGAAGTAGACGGGGTTGTAGCCCGAGAACATCACGCGCGTCTCCGCATCGCGGATCGCGGTGAGCACGCGGCCCAGCTTGGACTGCACGATCGCGCGGCCGAGGCACAGGAAGCCGATGAGCGCCGCGGCGGTGACCATGAAGAGCACCATGCGCGTCTCGGGCGCGGCGATGGGGAAGCCCAGGATGCGCTTGAAGTCGGTGAAGCCGTTGTTGCCGCCGAAGCCCGTGTCGTTGCGGAAGAAGAGCAGCATGAAGGCGTAGGTCAGCGCCTGCGTGATGATCGAGAAGTACACGCCCTTGATCCGCGAGCGGAAGGCGAAGAAGCCGAACACGAAGGCGAGGATGCCCGGCACGAGCACCACGAGCAGCATGCAATACCAGAAGCTGTCGGTGAAGCTCCAGTACCAGGGCAACTGCTTCCAGTCGAGGAAGACCATGAAGTCCGGCAGGTCGCTCTTGTACACGCCGTCGCGGCCGATCGAGCGCATGAGGTACATGCCCATCGCGTAGCCGCCGAGCGCGAAGAAGAGCCCATGGCCGAGCGACAGGATGCCCGTATAGCCCCAGATGAGGTCCATGGCGAGCGCCACGATCGCGTAGCACATGATCTTGCCGATGAGCGTGACCGTGTAGTCCGAGACGTGGAAGAAGCTACCCTCGGGCACCACGAGGTTGCAGATCGGCACGACCACGAGGAGCACGAGCGCGGCAGCGCCCAGGAACGCCCACGCCTTGCCCGACCACAGGCGCGGCAGCGAGCCCGTGCCGTGCGGCAGCACACCTGGAACGAACGCGGACGTGAGCGTCTTCATGCCGTGCGCTTCCTACGCATCCACCTGGCGACCCTTCAGGGCGAACAGGCCCTGCGGACGCTTCTGGATGAAGATGATGATGAAGACGAGCACGGCGATCTTGGCGAGCACCGCGCCCTGCCACGCCTCGAGGAATTTGTTGGCGATGCCCAGGCCGAGCGCCGCATACACGGTCCCCGCGAGCTGGCCCACGCCGCCCAGCACCACCACCATGAACGAGTCCACGATGTAGCTCTGGCCGAGGTCGGGTCCCACGTTGCCGATCTGCGACAGCGCGCAGCCCGCGAGCCCCGCGATGCCGGAGCCGAGGCCGAAGGCCAGCATGTCGATCTTCGGCGTGCGCACGCCGATCGCGCTCGCCATCTGCCGGTTCTGCGTGACGGCGCGCACGAAAAGGCCGAGCCGCGTGCGGGTGAGGAGCACGTAGACCAGCAGCAGCACGCCGCCGGCGAAGCCCACGATGATGATGCGGCTCCAGGGCAGCACGACATTGGTCATGATCTCGATGCCGCCCGACATCCACGACGGATTCTCGACCGTGACGTTCTGCGCGCCGAAGATCGTGCGCACCGCCTGCATGAGGATGAGCGATAGCCCCCACGTGGCGAGCAGCGTCTCCAGCGGCCGGCCGTAGAGGTGCCGGATCACCAGGCGCTCCAGCAGCACCCCCACGGCACCGCTCGCGAGGAAGGCCACGGGGATCGCGAAGACGAGGTACCAGTCGAAGGCGCCGGGCAGGTGCTGGCGGAAGAGGTTCTGCACCACGTAGGTGGCGTAGGCCCCGACCATGATGAGCTCGCCATGGGCCATGTTGATCACGCCCATGAGGCCGTAGGTGATCGCGAGCCCGAGCGCCGCCAGCAACAGGATGGTGCCGAGCGAGATGCCGCTGAACACGCGCGCGGCGATGTCGCCCTTCAGCAGGCGCCCTTCCACCGCGGAGAGCGAGCGCTCGGCCTCCGCGCGGATCTCCTGATCGGCCTCCACGAACTTGCCGTCCTTTTTCGCGAGGACCCCCAGGAGGATCGTCTTCGTGGCGCCGCTGTCGCTTTGCGCGAGCGCCTTCACGGCGGCGAGCCGTGTCGCGCGGTCGCCGCTACCGAGTTGGATGGAAGCTTGCGTGAGCGTGAGCAGCCCCTTGATCTCGGCGTCGGACTCCTTGGCCAGCGCTGCCGTGATGGCGGGGATCGCCTCCTCGTCGGCGCTGTTCTGCAGCTCCCGGGCCGCCGCCAGGCGCACGCCGCGGTCGGGGGATGAAAGCCGGAAGGCCGCGATGGCCGTCGCGAGCTCGCGGCGCAGGCGGTTGTTGGCGACGACATCGTCGCGATTCCCGGGCAGCGGGCTCACGCCCTGGCCCGTCACCGCATCGATCGCGGTATCGCCCTTGACGATCAGGACCTGCGTGTCGCCCACGGTCTGCACCTCGCCATCGATCAGCGCCTGCAGCAGCGGCAGGACCGCGGGATCGCCGCCGGCGACCAGCTCGCCGATGGCCTGGCTGCGCGCATCGCTGTCGCCGAAGGCGAGCTCGTGCACGACCTGCGCCGGCAGGGCAAGCGCGGCACCGGCCAGGAGGGCGAGCACGACGGCGGCAAGACGGCGGAAGAGGCGCGCGATCGAGGAGTGGGCGTGCATCGCAAATGCGTCGTGGGATGGAGGCGTGCAGGAGCGAAGGTCTGGAGACAATGCCGCGAAGCGAGGCCGAAAAAAGCCGGCGCTGCCGGGGCGGCCACGGGGGGGCTTCCGTGACCGCCGCCGGACCGCGCCGGCGGGCTGTCCATCCGTTCGCTGCGTTACTTCTTTTCCGGCTCGTCCTTCTTCGTTTCGTTGCCGGCGATGAACTGGCTCCACGGCTGCGCGCGCACCGGGCCCTTGGTCTTCCACACGACGTTGAACTGGCCGTTGGGCTGGATCTCGCCGATCAGCACCGGCTTCCATAGATGGTGGTTCTTCTCGTCCATCTTGATCTCGAAGCCATCGGGTGCCGTGAACTTCTGGCCGGCCATCGCCGCGATGACCTTGTCGGGATCGGTGGACTTGGCCTTCTCGACGGCCTGCTTCCACATCCACATGCCGACATAGGTCGCTTCCATCGGATCGTTGGTGAGCGGCCTGTCGGAGCCCGGCAGCTTCTTCGCCTTGGCGTAGTCGGCCCACTTCTTCTTGAAGGCGTCGTTGGACGGATTCTTCACCGACATGAAGTAGTTCCACGCCGCGAGATGGCCCACGAGCGGCTTGGTGTCCACACCGCGCAGCTCTTCTTCACCCACCGAGAACGCCACGACCGGAACGTCGGTGGCCTTCAGGCCCTGGTTACCGAGCTCCTTGTAGAAGGGAACGTTCGAGTCCCCGTTGATCGTGGAGACCACGGCCGTCTTGCCGCCTGCCGCAAACTTCTTGATGTCGGAGACGATCGTCTGGTAATCCGAGTGACCGAACGGCGTGTACTTCTCGTCGATATCCTTTTCATCGACACCCTTCGACTTGAGGAATGCACGGAGGATCTTGTTGGTGGTGCGCGGATAGACGTAGTCGGTGCCGAGCAGCACCCAGCGCTTGGCGCCGCCGCCATCCTTGCTCATGAGGTACTCGACCGCGGGGATCGCCTGCTGGTTGGGCGCGGCACCCGTGTAGAACACGTTCTTGGAGAGCTCCTCACCTTCGTATTGCACCGGGTAGAAGAGCACGCCGTTCAATTCCTCGAACACCGGCAGCACCGACTTGCGCGACACCGACGTCCAGCAGCCGAACACGGCGGCGACCTTGTCCTGCGTGAGGAGCTGGCGCGCCTTCTCGGCGAAGAGCGGCCAGTTGGACGCGGGGTCGACCACCACCGGCTCGAGCTTCTTGCCGAGCACGCCGCCCTTCGCATTGATCTCCTCGATCGTCATCAGCGCGACGTCCTTGAGGGACGTTTCGGAGATGGCCATCGTGCCCGAGAGCGAATGCAGGATGCCGACCTTGATCGTGTTCTGCGCCTGCGCCGGCAGGGCTGCGCCGAGCGCGACCGCTGCGAGCGACGCCGCGAGCGTCGTGCGGATGAAGTTTCTGCGTTGCATTGAAGGGTTCCCCGTGTTGGAAGGCGTGGTCAGTGAAAACCGGTCGTGAGGATCGGACAGGTGGGCATGTCGTCGTTCGAGCCTCATCCGATGTCCCGTGCTGTATTGCACGCCGCATGCCAGCGCTGGCCGAGCCCTGCAAAACCATGATTTAATGGGCAAATAGTCGACGGCCGCGACCGCGCTCGACCGCGACGCCGCATTTGCGTGCAGCGCGGTCGATGCAAAGTGGTGCACGCACCGTCGCGACGCACCAAGTTGGATTGCCCCTCGTCATCCGCCTCGCATGACCGCCTCCACACCACGTGAGCCAACGCTCGCCGCGCGCATCGCGCGCTCCTTTCGCGCGTCGTTCGGCGACATCGTGTTCGGCATGGAAGACGGCACGGTCTCGATCTTCGGGCTCGTGTTCGGCGTGGCCGCGAGCACCAACGACTCGCGCGTGGTGCTGGTCGCCGGGCTGACCGGCGCCATCTCGGCCGCCGTGTCGATGATGGCGGGCGCCTACCTCGATGCGGAAACCGCGCGCGATCAGGCGCGCGCCGCCCGCGCGCGCGATGCGGTCGCGGACCCCACGTTGTTCGACGACGCCGCACCCTTGCGCGAGCGCCTGCTGGCGCAGGGCATCGCGCCCTCGGCGGTCGACGCGCTCGCGGAAGTCACGCGCGAGCATCCCGCGCTTCCGGGTGCATTGCGCACCGCCTACGACGAGCGCAAACGCGAGAACGACGCGAGCCCGCTCGCGCATGCGACGTGGATGTTCGTCTCCGACATCGTCGCCGCGCTGGTGCCGGTGGTGCCGTTCGCGGTGTGGCCGATCGCGCAGGCGCGCTACGTGTCGATCGCCGCCACCGCGACCGTCCTCGTCGTGCTCGGCATCGCCCGGGCGCGCATCGGCAAGCGGCGCGTGCTGTCGACCACGCTGCAGACCCTGGGCATCGCGGCGGCGGCGGGCGTGGCAGGCGTGCTCGTGGGGCGCCTGTTCACGGCGTGACGCCGGGCGTGGGACCGCACCGTCGCGACCGCGCGCGCCACCACCGTAATCCGATCGCCGCGATCACCGCGGCAACGAGGGCGCCGAGAAACAATTCCTTCTCGAGGTGGGCGAGGTCGCCCAGGAGATGTTCCGCGGCCTTCCCCAGCACCCAGCCCGCGCCGGCCCAGCAGGCGCTCCATGCGAACGCGCCGAGCGCGTTGAGGACGCAGAACGTGAGCCAGGGCACGCGCGTGGTCCCGATGATGGCCGGACCCGCCGTGCGCAGGCCGTACATGAAGCGCACCGCGAGGATCGTCGCGACGGGATGGCGCTCGACCATGCGATGCACGCGTCCCACCGCGGGCGCGAAGCGGGGAAAGCGCTCGACGAGGCGTCCGCCGTGATGCCGGCCGAGCAGGAAGAATCCGATGTCGCCCAATGCCCCGCCGAGCGCACCGACCGCCACGACCACGGGAAACGAGAGATATCCGCGATGGGCCGCGAGGCCGGAGAGGATCAGCAGGGACTCCCCTTCCAGGAGCGTCCCGACAAAGGTCGCGAGGTACCCGTACTGCTCGATGAGGGCGGCGTGATCCATGCGTCGCGGTGGGTACGCCGGCCGCCGCGACCCGCCGGGTCTCTATCCGCGGAGCGTGGCGACCAGCGTGATCTCCGGCACCGAGGCCAGGGCCTTCGACAGCGGACAGCCCTGCTTCGCAGCCTGCGCGAGCTCCTGGAATTGTGCCTCGTCGATGCCGGGGATCTCCGCCTCGAGCGTCAGCGCGATACGGTCGATGCCGAAGCCTTCACCCTGCGACACGAGCCGCACGCTCGCCCTGGTGTCCACCGCCTTCGTCTCGAAGCCGGCCTTGTCGCAGGCAAAGGAGAACGCCATCGCGAAGCACGCCGCATGCGCCGCGCCCAGGATCTCCTCGGGATTGGTGCCCTTGCGATCGTCCTCGAAACGGCTGCGGAATCCATACGGGTACGCAGCCAGCGCGCCCGTCTCCGTGGTGATCGCGCCCTTGCCGGCCTTGCCGCGGCCTTCCCAATGCACCGATGCCTTCTTCTCGACCTGCATGTTCGCCTCCGTATCAGGGTGGAAGGGAACCTCGAAGGTTAGCACCGCTGGACCTCGAGGCCACGTTGTCACCGCCGCCGGGGTCAGTCGAGGCGGAACACGCGGCGCGCGTTGCCGCCGAGGATATCGTCGCGCGTTGCGTGGTCCTGCGCGTAGACCGTGCTCACGAGCATGCCCGGCGCCTGCTCGCCCAGGGGAAACGGCGCATCGGTGCCGAGCATCACGCGCGACGACCCCATCGTCTCCACGAGATGGCGCAGCGCGCCCGGCGAGAAGATCGCGGAGTCCACGAAGAAGCGATCGCAATACGACGACGGCAGGTTCGGGCAATCCTCGCGCACGATGTCGCGGTGCTGCCACGCGTTGTCGACGCGCCCCAGCAGCCACGCGAAGCTGCCGCCGCCGTGCGCGAAGATGAGATCGAGCTCGCGCGGAAGCCGTTCGAACGACCCCGACAGGATGAGCGAGAGGATGGAAAGCTGCGTCTCGGCGGGCATCGCGACGAGCCACGGCAGCATCCACTTCTTCATGCGGACGTCGCCCATCATGTCCCACGGATGCACGAGCACCGGCATCCGCTCGCTCGCACAGTGGCGCAGGAAGTCGAGGAGTCCCGCATCGTCGAGGCTCTTCGATCCCACGTGGTTGCCGATCTGCACGCCGATGTGGCCGGTGGACTTCGCGCGCGTCACTTCGCGGCACGCGGCATCGATGTCCTGCAGCGGCACCTGCGCCAGCGCCTTGAGTCGCTTCGGATCCGCGCCGCAGTAATCGAGCATCCGGTCGTTCATGCGCGCGGCCCATGGCGCGGCATGCGCGACGTCCCAGGTGTAGCCGAACATCACGGGTGTGGCGCACACGAACTGCGTGTCGAGGCCGGCGGCATCCATCCAGCGCAGGCGCTCCGCGGGATCCCAGAGCTGCGCCTCCACCGGGCGGAACCTGGCGTCGCCTTCCATGATGTGGCCGGTGCCGTCGCCGGCATCGGCGAGCCACGGTGCGCGCGCATCCGCGGCACTCGCCTCCTCGCGCGTGATGCGCGGAAAGACGTGCGCGTGGATGTCGATGCGGCGGGTCACGGTGCGGATGCTGCGGCCGGCTGCGGCGCGATCCGCCCGGGGTGCACCTCGCCGCACGCGGGGCACTTGCGCAGCGACGCATCGCCGTAGAACTTCTCGAAGAGCGGCGGCAGGTCGCGCACGATGGACACGAGCTGCACCTCCACGCGATGCACGAGTGAATGGCACGACAGGCAATACCACTCGAAGCCATCCACCGCCCCCTGGGGCCGCCGGTATTCGATCACGAGCCCCACGCTGCCCGGCACCGGGCGCTGCGGCGAATGCCTTGCGTGCGGCGGCAGCAGGAAGACCTCGCCGGCGCGGATCGGCATGTCGCGCGGACGGCCATCTTCCATGAGGCGCAGGAACATGTCGCCTTCGAGCTGGTAGAAGAATTCCTCGAGCGGATCGTCGTGGTAATCGGTGCGGCGGTTGGGACCGCCCACCACGGTGACGATGAAGTCGCCGTCTTCCCAGATCTGCGCATTGCCCACCGGCGGCTTCAGCACGTCGCGGTGATCCTCGATCCAGCGGGACAGATTGAGCGGTGCGCGCATCATGCGTCCTTTCCTGGCGGCTTCCAGGCCGTGGCCTTGATCTCGATGCGCAGGTGCGGATGCGGCAGCTGGTGCACCGCCACTGTCGTGCGCGCCGGGCCGTCGGAGCCGAAGAATTCGCCGTAGACCTCGTTGTAGCCGGCAAAGTCGTTCATGTCGACGAGGTAGGTCACGACCTCCACGACGTCGCTCAAGGAGGCGCCGGCGGCGTCGAGGATGCGCGCTAGGTTCTCGATCACCGCGCGCGTCTGCGCGCGGATGTCGAGCTGCATCGTGCCGAGCGCATCGGCCGAAGCGCCGGCGATCGTGTTGTCGGGACGCCGCGAGGAGAGCCCCGAGACGTGGATGAAGTCGCCGGCGCGGCGGAAGTGCGGATATTTTCCGCGCGGGCGGGCCATGCCGGGGAGGACGGGGGCGTTGTCGGTCATGGGCAAAGTATAGCGATCCGGATGCGACACCCCTCGCGCAATGCCTACACCCCCAGGTACTCGTGCATCACCCGCGCATCCGCCAAGAGCGCCGCCGAATCCCCCTGCCATGCCACGCGCCCCTTCTCCACCACGAAGTGCCGGTCGGCAATGCGCGCGAGCGGGGCGATGTTCTTGTCGACCACGATGAGCGTCAGGCCCTCGCGCTTCAGCGTGACGAGGCAGTTCCAGATCTCCGCCCGCACGAGTGGCGCGAGACCCTCCGTCGCCTCGTCGAGGATCAGCAGGCGCGGATTGGTCATGAGCGCGCGTCCGATGGCGAGCATCTGCTGCTCGCCACCCGAGAGCTGGCTGCCGAGATGGCGTGCCCGCTCCGCGAGGCGCGGAAAGAGCCCGTACACGCGCTCGAGCGTCCACGCATTCGTCCCCGCGGTCCCACGGCTCGTGGCCACGAGGTTCTCGCGCACCGAGAGCGTCGGAAAGATCTGCCGCATCTCCGGCACGTAGCCGATGCCCGCCTGCGCGATGCGATAGGACGCCAGTCCCGCGAGCTCGCGGCCGTCGAAGGTCACGCGGCCGCGCGCCGTGGGCAGCATGCCCAGCACGCTCTTGAACGTGGTCGACTTGCCCATGCCGTTGCGGCCGATGAGCGTGATGCACTGGCCCGCCTCGGCTACGAAGTCCATGCCGAAGAGCACCTGGCTCGAGCCGTAGTGCGCGGTGAGGCCGGCGACGTCGAGGAGCGCCATCAGGACACGAGCTCCTGGTCGCCCAGATACGCGCTGCGTACCTCGGCATTGTTGCGGATCGCTTCCGGCTCGCCGCAGGCGATCACCCGGCCGTAGACGAGCACCGAGATGCGATCGGCCAGGCGGAATACCGCATCCATGTCGTGCTCCACGAGCAGGATCGCGTAGCGGCCCTTGATCGAGCCGATGAGCTCGACCATGCGCGCCGATTCGGCGAGACTCATGCCCGCCATGGGCTCGTCGAGCAGCAGCAGCTTGGGGCGTGTGGCGAGCGTCATCGCGACCTCGAGCTGCCTGCGCTCGCCGTGCGCGAGGGAGGCGACCGGGGTATCGGCCCGGTCGCCAAGGCCCACCTCGGCGAGCGCACGCTGCGCAGGCTCGATGAGCGCCGTCTCCTCCGCCAACGGCCGGAAGAAACGGAAGCTGTGGCCGGCATGCCCCTGCACCGCGAGCATCACGTTGACGAGCGCGGTGAACTCCGGAAACACCGACGTGATCTGGTACGAGCGGCCGAGGCCCGACAGCGCGCGCCGGTAGACCGGCTCGGCGGTCACGTCGCGGCCGTCGAAGCGGATGCTGCCCGAATCCGGCCGAAGCTCGCCCGCGACGAGGTTCACGAACGTGGTCTTGCCGGCACCATTGGGGCCGATCACCGCATGCACTTCGCCGCTGCGCACGTCGAGGTCGATGCCGTCGGTGGCGGTGAGGCCGCCGAAGCGCTTCATGAGGCTGCGCACCTCGAGCAGATTCATTGCAGCACCCTCCGGGCGGGCGCGCTGCGGGTCTTGCTCACCGGGCGGCTCACAGCCGCTCTCCCCCGCGCCGCACGTCGAGGTCGGCGAGATAGCCGTAGATGCCCTTCTTGGCGGTGAGCACGATGATCACGATCGCCGGCCCCAGGATCACCATCCAGTGCTGTGTCCAGCCGGCGAGGATCTCCTCCAGCACGAGGAGCGCGATGGCACCGGCCACCGGCCCCACCACCGTGCCCATGCCGCCGAGCACGATCATCACGATGAGGTCGCCGGAGGCCTGCCACGCCATGTACGAGGGCGACGTGAACTTGGTGAGATTCGCGAGCAGCATGCCCGCCACCACGCAGGCGAGCGCCGACAACACGTAGGCCGTGAGGCGATAGCGCAGCAACGGAAAGCCGAGCGCCGCCATCCGCCGCTCGTTGGCACGCGCCCCGCGCAGCACCATGCCGAAGCGCGAGCGGACGAGCCGCCAGCTCACGCCGAGGCACACGAGCAGCACCGCGAAGGCCGCGTAGTACAGCGCCGCATTGCTGTGCAGCGTGAAGAGGCCGAAGTCGCTGCGGTTGGCGATGGTGAGGCCATCGTCGCCGCCGAACTGCTTCAGGCTCACCGCGAGGAAGAAGAGCATCTGTGCGAAGGCGAGCGTGATCATGATGAAAGCGACGCCGCTCGTGCGCAGGCACACGAAGCCCACGATCGCGGCCACCACAGCGCCCACCGCGAGCCCCGCCGCGAGCTGCACCCAGCCATTGTCGATGCCGTAGAACGCGAGGATGCCCACCGCATAGGCGCCGATCCCCACGTACATCGCGTGGCCGAAGCTCACGAGGCCGCCGAAGCCCAGGATCAGGTTCAGGCCCACCGCCGCGATGGCGAGGATCACGATGCGCGTGAAGAGCGTGACGTAGTAGAGCTGTCCGAGCAGCGACGCCAGCACCGGCACGAGCGCCAGCCCGACCAGGATCGCGGCAGCCACGAGGAGCCGGATCGACACGCGCGAGCCCGATGCCATGCCGTGCTATCCGTGCCGCACGGGAAAGAGACCCTGCGGCCGGAACGCCAGCACCACGGCCATCAGCACGTAGATCAGCATCGAGGCGATCGCCGGCCCGGCCGCCTGCGCGATGGAGCGTTCGAGGAACTCGCGCAGCAGCGTGGGCAGGAACGCGCGTCCGATGGTATCGACGATGCCCACGATGAGCGCGCCGTAGAACGCGCCGCGGATCGAGCCCACGCCGCCGGTCACGATCACCACGAGCGTGAGGATCAGGATCGGCTCACCCATTCCGGATTGCACCGAGACGATCGGTCCCGCCATCACGCCGGCGAGTCCGGCCAGCGCCGCACCGAGGCCGAACACCAGCGTATTGAGGAGCTTCACGTTGACCCCGAGCGCCGCCACGATCTCCGGATGCGTGGCACCCGCCCGGATCAGCATCCCGATGCGCGTGCGATGGATCAGCATGTACAACCCCACGCCCACGAGGAGCCCCACCGTGATGATCGCGAAGCGATACGCGGGATAGGCGAGGCCGAAGAGGCTCACCGTCCCCGACAGCCACGAGGGCGTATTCATGTAGAGCGACGAGGGCCCCCAGATGATGCGCACGAGCTCGTTGAAGAAAAGGATGAGCCCGAAGGTGGCGAGCACCTGGTCCAGGTGATCGCGGCGGTACAGGTGCATGAGCGCCACGCGCTCCACCACGATGCCGAGCAACATCGTCCCCGGGATCGCCACCGCCGCCGCGAGCAGGAACGACTCCGTGCGCCCGAACACGGCCGCCGCGAAGTACGCGCCCATCATGTAGAGCGATCCGTGCGCGAGATTCACGAAGTTCATGATCCCGAACACGAGCGTCAACCCTGCCGCCAGCAGGAACAGCAGCACGCCGAACTGCAGGCCGTTCAAGGCCTGCGTGAGGAAGAGACCGAGGGTCATCGGCTAACGCGCGCGCCAGGCGGAGGCGAGGCGCCGCCCGCGCGCCGGAAGGAGCGGCGCCCGCTCCACGGCGCGGAGCGGGCGCCGGAGCGCATCACTTCAACGAGCACTGCGTGAAGTACGCGTCCTTGTGGTCCTTCAGGGGATTGGCGATGGTCTTGAGGCTCACGCGACCCTTCGCATCCTTGGCGACCTCGAAGATGAAGAAGTCCTGGATCGGGAAGCCGTTGGTGTTGAACTTGAAGCTGCCGCGCAGGCTCTTGAAGTCCGCCGCGCGCAGCGCCGCCTGGAAGGCCTTCTTGTCGGCGACGTTGCCCTTGACCTTGGCGATCGCCGAGTCGAGGAGCAGCGCCGAGTCGTACGCCTGCGCCGCGTACTGCGACGGGATGCGGTTGAACTTCTTCTCGAAGTCCTCCACGAACTGCTTGCTCACCGGATTGGTGAAGTCCGGACCCCAGAAGGTGCTCGCGAGCACGCCGAGCGCGTCGTCCTTGACCGCGGGCAAGGTGATGCCGTCGGCGGTGGACGAGGACATGAGCGGAATCTTGCCCATGAGGCCCGCCTGCTTGTACTGGCGGATGAAGTTGATGCCGAGCCCGCCCGGATAGAACACGAACACGCCTTCCGGATTCTTGGCCGCGAGCTGGGCGAGCTCCGCGGAGAAATCGGGCTGGTTCAACGGCGTGTAGATCTCGTCGAGGACCTCGCCCTTGTAGAAGCGCTTGAAGCCCGCGAGCTGGTCCTTGCCCGACTGGTAGTTGGGCGCCATCAGCACGACCTTCTTGATGCCCTTGTCGGTGGCGTACTTGCCCATGCCCTCGGCCTGGCTGTCGTTCTGCCAGGACACGACGTACGAGAACGGCGTGCACTGCGCACCGGCGATCGGCGCGGGACCCGCGTTGGAGCTGATCAGGAACACTTCCTGGTCGGTGACCTTCTTGTTCACCGCCATCATGATGTTGGAGAAGGTCACGCCCGTGATGATGGACACCTTGTCCTTCTCGATCAGCTTGTCGACGACCTGCACCGCCACCTCGGGCTTCAACTGGCTGTCTTCCTTGATGATCTGCACCGGCACGCCACCGAGCTTGCCGCCGTTGCGCTCGACCACCATCATGAAGGCGTCGTACTGGTCCTGGCCCAGCGCGCCCTGCGGGCCCGAGAGCTCGGCCATGAAGCCGATCTTGAGCGGCGCCTGCGCGAAGACGGACGACGCGGCCAATGCGAGCCCGGTCACGACCAGGCTGCGTGCGATGCGATGCGAGTAAGACGTCATTGCAGGTTCTCCCCGACGAGCGAAAATGGACCGGAGGATTCTACCGGGTTATCTCTGGCTGCGACGCGGGTATGCGGCGCGGCCGCGAAACGGTGCGGATTCATGCATCTCCTCCTGGATGGGCGTGGATGAAGGTCGTGGCGTGCCGGATCACGGCGTCGGGCGCGTCCCTGTGCGGCGAGTGCCGGCAATCGGGAATCTCGACGAGCGCCGTCTGCGGCACCCGGCGCGCGATGCCGCGGATCTGCTCGAGCGTGCCGTACTCGTCGTCCACGCCCTGCATCGCGAGCAACGGGCAGCGGATCGATGCGATCTCGTCCTCGATCGACCATTCGCGGAAGGGCGGATGCAGCCAGATGCCGTTCCAGCCCCAGAAGGCGGAATCGGGATCGTCGTGGTGCTTGGCGAGGCGGGCGCGCAGGTCGGTGGTGAGATAGGCCTCGCGCGCCTTCTCGATGCTCGCCACCGACAGGTCCTCGACCATGATGTGCGGGGCGAGCACGATCGCGCCGGCGAGTGCCTCGGGAAAGCGCGCGGCATACAGGAGCGCGATCGAGCCGCCGTCGCTGTGGCCGAAGAGCCACGGCTTCGCACGCGTGGCGTCGATGCCGAGCGCGCGCAGGAGCGCAGGCAATACCTCGTGCGCCTGGCGGTGCATGAAATCGGTGTCCCACGCCTCCTCGGCGGCGCGCGGTGTCGAGCGGCCGTAGCCCGGACGCGAGTACACGAGCCCGCGCGCACCGGCGGCCGCGCAGAGCCTGTCGGGAAAGTCGCGCCACATGGAGATCGAACCCAGCCCCTCGTGCAGGAACACGATGAGCGGGGCTGCCGCGCCCGCCGCGGCGCCCACCCAGCGATGCTCGATGCGCACGCGCCGGTCGCGCCACGGGATCTCCACGAGCTCGGCTGCGGATTCCGCCATCGGCCGCGCCTCGCCTCCCGAGCCGTCAGCCATGGATTTCGACGGATGGGGCCACAGGTCCAGGCATCCTCGCGACCGGCTCGACGCGTCACCCGCGCGCGGCAGCGGATGCCGCCACCCGCTCGCGCTCGCGCAACTTGAAGCGCTGGATCTTCCCGGTGGCGGTCTTCGGCAGGTCGTCGACAAACTCGATGTGCCGCGGATACTTGTAGGGCGCGAGCTTGTCCTTCACGAAGGCCTTGAGCTCGGGATCGGTGGCCGTCGCACCGGCCTTCAATACCACGAAGGCCTTGGTCTTGGTGAGGCCGTCGGCATCGGTGACGCCGATCACCGCCGCCTCGAGTACGGCGGGATGCTGCACGAGCGTGGCCTCGATCTCGAAGGGGCTCACGTACACGCCGCTCACTTTCAGCATGTCGTCGGTGCGGCCGGAATAGGTGTAGGAGCCGTCGGCGTTGCGCACGTACTTGTCGCCGGCCTTCGTCCAGCCGCCCTGGAAGGTCTCGCGCGTCTTGGTGCGATTGCCCCAGTACATCATCGCGGCCGACGGGCCCTGGATGTAGAGGTCGCCGGGCTCGCCGTCGGCCACCAGCCGGCCGTCGTCGCCGCGCAATTCGATCTCGTAGCCGGGGACGGGCCAGCCCGTGGTGCCGTAGCGCACGCGGTCCGGACGGTTGGACAGGAAGATGTGCAGCATCTCGGTGGAGCCGATGCCGTCGACGATGTCCACGCCGAAGTGCCGCTTGAAGCGCTCGCCCAGTTCGGCCGGCAGCGCCTCGCCGGCGGAGGACACGATGCGCAGCGCCACGTCGCCGCGCGACGGCAGCGCCGGCGAGGCGAGCATGCCCGCGTAGCCCGTGGGCGCGCCGTAGAACGCGGTGGGCTTCACCTTGCCCACACCCCCCGTGAGTCGCTTGAACACCGCATCCGGCGTGGGCCGCTCGGCCATGAGCAGCACCGTGGCCCCGACGGACAGCGGAAACGTCAGCGCATTGCCGAGTCCATAGGCGAAGAAGAGCTTCGCCGCCGAGAAGCAGACGTCGGATTCGGTGAGGCCCAGGATCGCCTTGCCGTAGAGCTCGGCGGTCCAGTACGGGCTCGCATGCGAATGCACCGCGCCCTTGGGCCGGCCGGTCGAGCCCGACGAGTAGAGCCAGAACGCGGGATCGTCGGCTTGCGTATTCGCCGCGCGCGGCAGCGGCGCCTGCGCAGCCACGAAGGCATCGAAGTCGACCTCGCCGAAGTCGAGCGGCGCCTCGGGGCGCGACACGATCACCTTCTGCACCTCGTGCTCGCTCTTCGTGAGCGCGCCCTTCAGTGCGGGCAGGAGCTTGCCCGACACCAGCACGGCCTGGGCGCGGGAATGCTCGAGCATGTAGGCATAGTCGTCGGGGGAAAGCAACGTGTTGACCGCCACGGGCACCACACCCGCGTACAACGCGCCCAGGAACGCGACCGGCCAGTGGTTGCCGTCGTGCATGAGCAGCAGCACGCGCTCCTCGCGCCGCACGCCGAGCGCGCGCAGGCCGGCGGCGAGGCGGCGCACACCGTCGGCGAGCTGGCCGTAGGTGAGGCCGCCGAGGTCGTCGATATAGGCCACGCGCGACGCGCGCGCTTCATTCACGGCCAGAAGATGCGCGGCGAAGTTGAACGTGGCCGGCGGCGGCTCGACGCGCACGGCGGCGGGCGAGATGGTCATCGCGGGCATACCCCCCGGTTGGCGCCACCGGCACCGCGGTCGGGATCATAGGGTCGAGTCATCGGGGTCCTCCTCCGGCGCCGGTGTTGTCGACCCGGCTTGCGGAGCATCGGCTGGATGCAATATCGTGATCGGACGCACTCTAGGACGTGCAAACGGCTGTGTCAAGCATTATAATGCGTGTCGTGAGCCACCCTCTCGAAAACTCCGCCCCCGGCGACGCGGATGCCGCCTTGCGGCCCGTGCCGGCAGGCGACGAATCCGCCGACCTGGCGGCGGGCGACAAGCACCCGTTTCTCGTGGCGCTGGGCGAGCGCGTGCGGGCACTGCGCTCCCGCCGCGGCATCACGCGCAAGGCGCTCGCCACCGCCACGGGCGTATCGGAGCGCCACCTCGCCAATCTCGAGTACGGCGTCGGCAATGCCTCCACGCTCGTCCTGCTCGACGTCGCGCAGGGGCTGCAATGCACGCTGGCCGAGCTCCTGGGCGACGTCACCACCACCTCGCCGGAGTGGCTGATGATCCGCGAGATGCTGGCAGAGCGCGACGAGGCCACCTTGCAACGCGTGCGCATCGCCATCGGCGACCTGCTACGCGCCGAAGGCAGCAGCGCCACGCAGGGCGATCCCCGCGGCTCACGCGTGGCACTCGTGGGCCTGCGCGGCGGCGGCAAGTCCACGCTGGGCGCCATGCTCGCGGAAGACCTGGGCTTCCCCTTCGTCGAGCTCTCCCGCGAGATCGAGAAGTTCGCCGGCTGCAGCATCAGCGAGATCCAGGCGCTCTACGGCCAGAACGCATACCGCCGCTACGAGCGCCGCGCGCTCGAGGAAGCGATCCAGATCTATCCGGAGGCAGTCATCGCCACGCCCGGCGGCATCGTGTCGGATCCCTCCACCTTCAACCTGCTCCTCGCGCACTGCACGACCGTATGGCTGCAGGCGCTGCCGGAAGACCACATGAAGCGGGTGCTCGCCCAGGGCGATACGCGGCCGATGGCCGCCTCCTCCGAGGCGATGGAGGACCTGAAGGCGATCCTCGCCGGACGCGCCGCCTTCTACGCCAAGGCGGATCTGCGGGTCGACACGAGCGGCCAGGACCTCCCCGAGACCTTCGCGATCCTGCGCCATTCGGTGCGCAAGGCGCTGGGCATGAGCGGGCTCGATATGCAGCAAACTGCTTGACGAATGACACGTCAACAGGCATTATTATTCATATTCGGGCAGACCTGCGCTGTCCTGCTTGCGGTGACTCCGGTTTCCCTCCCCCGGACACCGCGCCCCCTGGAGATCCGCCATGATCGACTCCCCCCGCGTCGATTACCAGACGAGCCCCGACCGCTACCGGCACTGGAAGCTCTCCTTCGACGGCCCCATCGCCACGCTGGCGGCCGACATCGACGAGAACGCCGGCCTGCGCCCCGGCTACAAGCTGAAGCTCAACAGCTACGACCTGGGCGTGGACATCGAGCTCCACGACGCCGTCAACCGCATCCGCTTCGAGCATCCGGAAGTGCGCACGGTGGTCGTCACGAGCACGCGCGACAAGGTGTTCTGCTCCGGCGCCAACATCTTCATGCTGGGCCTGTCGAGCCACGCGTGGAAGGTCAATTTCTGCAAGTTCACCAACGAGACGCGCAACGGGCTCGAGGATTCGTCGCAGCACAGCGGATTGAAA
>CAZUGY010000027.1:28840-31276 GCA_964620265.1 uncultured Alcaligenaceae bacterium | reverse complement strand
CGGCCGCTGGCGCTGGTGCCGCTTGCACCGTCGCAACGCGATGCGATCTCTCTCACGGTGCGGCGGGCGCCCGGGCGGCTGGGACTCGCGCTCGGCCTGCTCACTGCCGGAGGGCTCACGTGGCGCGAGCGCCTCGCCAACGTGGCCTGGTTCCGCGCGCTGGAGCGCGACGGGTTCGTGCGTCCGCGCGGGGAGACGGTGGCGAAGATGTTGAAGTCATTGCCGCCGAACGTGCGCGAGCGGCTGTGGGAGCCGCTATGCCTCGCAGCGCTCAACACGCCGGTGAAGAACGCGTCGGCGCGGGTCTTCGCGAACGTGCTGCGCGCCTCGTTCACGGGAGATGCCACCCACTGCGACTTCGTGCTGCCTACGTGTGACCTCTCGGCATTCCTGCCGGAGGCGGCAGCGGCCTATGTGAAGGCGCGCGGCGGCAAGGTGCATACCGGCGTACGCGCACGCGTGGTGAGCGCCGCGCGCGGTGACGTGCTGCTCGCGGCAGACGACGCTCCGCAGCGTGCGACGGCGGCCATCGTGGCCGTGGGACCGCATCGGCTGGCCGACGCGCTCGCACCCGAGGCGATGGCGGCGCAGCCGGCGTTGCGCGCCGCCGCGGAGGCACTCGACGCCCTCGCCTACGAACCGATCTCGACGGTATGGCTCGGTTATCGCTCCCGCATCGACCTGCCCGGCCCCATCGTGCGGCTGGACGACGCGCCGGGACAGTGGCTGGTCGAGCGTCCCGACGTGCTTGCAAGCGCCGGAGACGACGCACCGGAGCTCGCGCAGTTGCTGGCCGTGATCATCAGCACGAGCGGTCCGCATACCGCGCAGGCACACGACGCGCTCGTGCGCGACGTCGATGCGCAATTGCGCCACCTGCGGCCCGAGTTGCCGCCGCTCGCGTGGTCGTTCGTGATCGTGGAAAAGCGCGCGACGTATGCCTGCACGCCGGAGCGGCCGGTGCCTGCGGCACCGCGCTTCGCAGCGGGCGTGTATCTGGCTGGCGACTATGCGTATCCGGAGTTTCCCGCCACGCTGGAGGCGGCGGTGCGCAGCGGGGTCGCGGCCGCCGAAGCGGTGCTCGCCGATCGCAGGCAGGCATGACAGCGGGCCCGGCCTGTGCCGGATCCCAGCGCGTGCGTCCGTTCGAGCGCGGGCATGAGGACGCCTGCTTGCGCCGGGTCCCAACACCCGTGCTGTCCGAGCACGGGCGTTGGGTGAGAACGCCTGCTTACGCTGGATCCCAGCGCCAGAAATTTTCCCGTTCCTTCATGAGCGCACCCGCGAGCACGCCCTTGTGCACCTCCGAGGCGCCGTCCACGAGACGCGCCTGCCGCGCGTAGCGGTAGATCCACTCGAGCGGCGTGTCCTTGGAGTAACCGCGCGCGCCGCAGAGCTGGATGCCGGTATCCGCCGCGCGCTGCAGCGCATCGGCCACGACCACCTTGGCCATCGACACCTCCTTGCGCGCGAAGTCGCCGGCATCGAGCTTGGCCGCGGCGCGCATCGTGAGCAGGCGCCCGATCTCGATCTGGATCGCCGCCTCGCCGAGGAGGCCCTGCACGCTGTCGATGGAAGCGAGCGTGCGGCCGTGGTTCTCGCGCACGCTCACGTAGTCGAGCGCGATGGCCAGGCAACGCTTGGCGAGTCCCAGCCAGCGCATGCAGTGCGTGAGGCGCGCGGTGCCGAGGCGGATCTGGGTGACCTTCAGGCCGTCGCCCACTTCCATGAGGCGCTCGGAGTCGGGAATGACGAGGCCGTCGAACTCGAGCTCGCAGTGCCCGCCATGCTCCTCGGGTCCCATGATCGGGATGCGCCGCACGATGCGCCAGCCCGGCTGGTCGCGATCGAACATGAAGGCCGACAGGCCGCGCCGCTCGTCGTCGCTCGTGCGCGCGATGAGGATGAAGTGCTGCGCGGCATCGGCGCCGGTGATGAACCACTTGCGGCCGTGCACGACCCAGTCGTTGCCGCGGCGCTCCGCGCGCGTGCGGATCATGGTCGGATCGGAGCCGCCGCCCGGATGCGGCTCGGTCATCACGAAGCTGCTGCGCACGCGGCCGTCCACGAGGGGTGCGAGCCATCGCGCCTTCTGCGCCGCGGTGGCGACCTTGGAAAGCACGGTCATGTTGCCGTCGTCGGGGGCGGCGCAGTTGAAGCACGCGGGTCCGAAGATCGACGCATTCATCTCCTCGTACAGCGCCGCGCGCGCCACGACCGACAGGCCGAGACCACCCCACTCGCGCGGGATCTGCGGCGCCCACAGTCCGGCCGCCTTGACCTCCGCCTGCAGGCGCGCGAGCACGGGCAGCGCGATGTTCTCGTGCTCGTCGTAGTTGGCGGGATCGGACTCGAGCGGAACGATGCGCTCGCGCACGAACTGTGCGACCTGCACGCGCAATGCTTCGATGTCGGGGGAAAGCGAGAAGTCCATGG
>CAZUGY010000027.1:16984-28740 GCA_964620265.1 uncultured Alcaligenaceae bacterium | reverse complement strand
CGGGGGACGTGAGGAAGTCGCGATTGAGATCGGTCACCACGTAGCCGGGGGCGATCGAATTGACGCGGATCCCGTGCATCGCCCATTCGAGCGCGAGCGCCTCGGACAGGCGCAGCAGTCCTGCCTTGGCGGCGATGTAGCCCGCGACCTGCTTGCCCACGCGAAAGCCCAGCACCGAGGCGATGTTGACGATCGACCCGCCGGATTTCGCCTCGATCATGGCCTGCGCCACCGCGCGCGCGACGCGGAAGGCACCGTCGAGGTTGGTGTCGACCACGCTGCGCCAGTCGTCCTCGGACATCGCCACTGCGGGCTTGGCGGCGGTCACCCCGGCGTTGTTGACGAGAATGTCGAGGCGGCCTGCTGCGGCGACTGCGGCCTTGACGGCAGCATCGACGCTCGCCGCGTCGCGCACGTCCATCGCCACGACGTGCGCGTGCCGGCCGGTGGCGGCGATCTCGTCGGCCGCCGTGGCGAGATGGTCGGTGCGGCGTGCCGCGAGCACGACGTCCGCGCCGTGGCGCGCGAGGGTGGCGGCGAAGTGCCGGCCGAGGCCGCTGGACGCCCCCGTGACGAGCGCGACACGCCCGGCGAGGGCGGTGGCCGAGAACAGGCCCGACGTCATTCCTTGTGCTCCATTCCGCGCGCCGTTTCCCGCAGCACGTACTTCTGGATCTTCCCCGTCGCGGTCTTGGGCAGCGGACCGAACACCACCGTCTTGGGCGCCTTGAAGTGCGCGAGGTTCTCGCGGCAGTACGCGATGAGGGATTCGGGTGTGACCTTCGCGCTGCCCGGCTTCAGCGTCACGAACGCGCAGGGCGTCTCGCCCCACTTCGCGTCGGGACGCGCCACCACGGCCGCCTCCATCACATCGGGGTGGCGATACAGGCACTCCTCCACCTCGAGCGAGCTCACGTTCTCGCCCCCCGTGATGATGATGTCCTTGCTGCGATCCTTGATCTCGATGTAGCCATCCGGATGCCACACGGCGAGGTCGCCCGAGTTGTACCAGTCGTGGGCGAAGGCCTTCGCGGTGGCGGCGTCGTTGCGCAGGTACCCCTTCATGATCGTGTTGCCGCGCAGCATCACCTCGC
Source organism: uncultured Alcaligenaceae bacterium (assembly GCA_964620265.1). Taxonomy (GTDB): domain Bacteria; phylum Pseudomonadota; class Gammaproteobacteria; order Burkholderiales; family Casimicrobiaceae; genus VBCG01. The sequence goes on along the minus strand of CAZUGY010000027.1, from coordinate 27,646 downwards.
CCATCGTGGCGCCGTCGCGCGGCACGGGCGCGCCCGTCTCCGGATCGCCCACCTGCATGCCGGCGAGTGTTGCGATCGGCACGCCCTGGCGCGCCATCCTGCGCGAGCGCGCGACGAGGTCGAGGTCGTGCCACTCGTCCTGGAAGGCACAGATGGTGGCGGGGCCGTACGACTCGGTGAGGCCGTACAGGTGCGTGACGCGAAAGCCCATCGACTCCATCGCCGCGATCACGGTGGACGGCGGTGCGGCGCCACCGGTGGCGACGTCGACCACGTGCTCGAAGCGCAACTTCACCTCCTCCGGCGCGTGGATCAGGATCGTGAGCACGATCGGTGCGCCGCACAGGTGCGTGACGCGATGGTCCACGATCGCGCGGAACACGAGCGCGGGATCGACGCGGCGCAGGCACACGTGCGTGGCGCCCGCGGCCGTGACGGCCCACGTGAACGTCCAGCCGCAGCAGTGGAACATCGGCAGCGTCCACAGGTACACGCTCTCCGGCACCACGCGCATGCTCATCGCGTTGCCGAGCGCATTGAGGAACGCGCCCCGGTGGTGGTAGAGCACGCCCTTGGGGTCGCCCGTGGTGCCCGAGGTGTAGAGGAGCGCAATCGCATCCCACTCGTCCCGCGGACCGGGCCATGCGAAGTGGGGATCGCCTTCGGCCAGCAGGTCCTCGTAACGGACCGCGCCCAGGCGCTCCCCCGCGGGGCCTTCGCTGTCGTCGATGTCGATCACGAGCGGTGGTGCTGCCATCCGCGCGAGCGCCGCCTTCACCACCGGCGCGAACTCGGCATCGGTGATGAGCACTTTCGCACCGCCGTGCTCGAGGCAGAAGGCGATCGTGGGTGCGTCGAGCCGCACGTTGAGCGGATTGAGCACGGCGCCCAGCGCCGGCACGGCATAGTGCGCCTCGAGGAGTGCCGGGACATTGGGCGCCATCACCGCCACGGTGTCACCGCGTCCCACGCCACGCGCAGCCAACGCGGCGGCGAGGCGCCGCGCCCGCGCCTCGAACTCGCGATAGGTGTACGCGAGGCGGCCGTGGCGCACCGCAACCTTGTCGGGATAGATGAGCGCCGCCCGCTCGAGGAACGACACGGGCGTCATGGGGACGAAGTTCGCGCGGTTGCGCGGCAGGTCGTCGATCACGAATCTTCCCCCTAGCGCGCAGCGCCGGTGCGGTTGCGCACGAGGCGCTGCTGCTCGCGGGCCCACTCGCGCTCCTTGATCGCCTCGCGCTTGTCGTGCTGCTTCTTGCCCTTGGCGAGCCCCACCTCGAGCTTGATCCTGCCCCCCTTGTAGTGGAGATTGAGCGGCATGAGGGTGTAGCCCGCCCGCTCGACCTTGCCCACGAGCCGGTTGATCTCCTCGCGGTGCAGCAGGAGCTTGCGCGTGCGCGTGGGGTCGGCATGCACATGCGTGGACGCCTGCGACAGCGGCGTGATGTGCGAGCCCACGAGCACGATCTCGCCGTTCTTCACCACGACGTAGGCTTCCTTGAGGTTCGCGCGGCCGCCGCGGATGGCCTTGACCTCCCAGCCTTCCAGCGAAAGGCCGGCCTCCACCCGTTCCTCGATAAAATAGTCGTGGAACGCCTTCCTGTTCTCGACGATGCTCATGACACGCCTTCGCGCTGTACCGCCTTGCCCTGCGATCGGACGGCGCCATTGCGCCGTCTCCGCCACGGCGGTCTTGCATTCTAGCAATCCGGGGCCTTAGGCGAATCCATGCATCGCGTCGAGCGCTCCGTGCTGGTGCCGTTCAGTGCCGCGCAGATGTTCGGACTCGTCGACGACGTGGAGCGTTATCCCGAGTTCCTGCCGTGGTGCAGCGGTGCGCAGGTGCTGGAGACGCACGCGGGCGGCCAGACGGCGCGCCTGCACATCGACTACCACGGCGTCAAGGCGCACTTCACCACCGCCAACGTGAACGTGCCGGCGAAGTCGATCCACATGAAGCTCGAGGAAGGGCCCTTCCGCACGCTCGCGGGCGAGTGGACGTTCAAGGCGCTCGCCGACGAGGCGTGCAAGGTCGAGCTGGTGCTGGCCTATGCGTTCGGCACGTCGCTGCTCGAGGCCGCGATCGGCCCCGTGTTCGATCGCATCGCGCGTACCTTCATCGACGCCTTCGTGCATCGGGCGGAGCAACTCCACGGCGGCAAGGGGTCGCCCGCGGCGGCGCGGTGACGGGCATCGCCGTCATCGTGGCCTGGGCAGCGCCCGGCATCGAGCGCATCGTGCGCGTGACAGTGCCTCCAGGTGCGACGGTCGCCAAAGCGGTGGCGGCGAGCGGCATCGTCGAACGCGAAGGACTGCCGTCGACGATCGCCTTTGCGATCCACGGCCAGCGTGCCGCGCCCGACACGCCGTTGCGCGAGGGCGATCGCATCGAGATCACGCGACCGTTGCTCGCCGATGCCAAGGCCGTGCGACGGGCGCGTGCGCTGGAGAAGCCGTTGCCCCCCACCCGCAAGGTGAAGGCAGTCGGGCCCAAGGCACCGAGTTAGACCCGCCGCGAAGGTTCTTGCGCCAAGTCCTTGGCGAAATTGGGATTTTCGGTGACAATCGGCGGATGCCCGCCCGTTGCCCCCGCGCTGTCGCTCGTCGTCTCGCCCTCGTGGGCCTGATGTCGCTCGTCCTCGCGGTCGCAGCACCGTCGCAAGCCGCCGACAAGCGCTCGTTCTCCCAAGCCGCATCGGAGGCCGCCAGCAGGGCCTGGAGCGGCGCCCAGGACGTGACCTTCTACGCCCTGTCGCTCATCGGCGTGAAGTACAAGTACGGCGGCAGCACGCCCGAGACCGGTCTCGATTGCAGCGGTCTCGTGCGTTACGTGTTCCAGAACGTCACGGGGGTCACGCTGCCGCGCACGTCGAAGGAAATGAGCGGCCTGGGCGACAAGGTGGCGGTGGGCGATCTCGCCCCCGGCGACCTCGTGTTCTTCAACACGCGTCGCTTTGCCTATTCGCACGTGGGCATCTACGTGGGCGACAATCGCTTCATCCACGCGCCCTCGCGAGGCGGCGACGTCGAGATCGCCACGTTCACGGCGTCGTACTGGCAGAAGCGATTCAACGGCGCGCGCCGGCTGGTGGGCTCGGCGCCCTCACTCATGCCGTCGATCGTCTCGACGGCGACCGCGTCCCCGCTGCCGGTCATGCAGACGCCGACCGTCTCCTCGCTGGCACTCTCCCCGGCCGACCTCACGCCCTAGGAGCTGAACGCGCGGAAGCGATTCAGCAGCCCGCGGTCGGCCCGCGAACGCGAGCTGCAACGCAGATCTCCGGAACTATCGGGTAGCGAAAGCCGCGGCGAGCGGTGCTCGGGAGGTCGGCTGATGCGAAGCAGAACGTCGGGCGGGCAGTCGCAGAGCACGGCGCGGATACGAACGGCATAATCCCCGTTTTCCCGGCACCATCTCCGGCACTCATGACCCACGTGGCAACCGACGTCGAGGCAATCATCCAGGCGGCCGGACACGGTCTGCGCCTCGGCCTGGGACCGAAAGCGTTCGTCGTGCTGGCGGGCAGGACCCTGCTCGAACGCGCAGTGAGTCCCATGCTCGCGGTGGCGGCTCGGGTCATCGTGGCCGTCCCCGACGCCGAGGTCGCGCGCGCCAGCACGTTGTTCGACGGTTCTGCGCGTGTTCGCGTCATCGCCGGCGGAGAGCGCCGCACCGAAACACTGCGAAAACTCGTTGCGGCCGCGACGGCACCGTGGCTGCTGCTGCACGACGTCGTGCACCCTGGGGTCACGCCCGAGCTCGCCTCGCGCGTGCTGGCGGAAGCCCGCCGCGCCGGAGCGGCGTGCGCGATGCTGCCCAATGCCGAGTTCCTGTTCGGAGCCGACGGCAACGCGCGGGCGGCCCCGGGCGAACTGATGACGATGCAAAAGCCGGTCGCGTTCAGCCGCAAGAGCATGCTGCGCGGATTCGCCGCCGAAGACCGGGCGGGGCCGGTACGTGATCTCAGCGCGTTGCAAATCCTGGCGTTGGGCGGGCAGGCGGTCTCGTTCGTGCCGGGTCACCCGATGAACCACAAGCTCACCAACGCCGACGATCTCGAGTTCCTGCAGCGCCTGGCAGCAGGAAGCTGAAACGCCGGCGCGATGCACCACCGTCTTTAGCGCAGCTTGTAGGTCGTCTCGAATGCCGGCATACGGACCGCGGCGACCGCGTCCGCGCGACCGAAAAACGCGTCGCGACCCTGGCGATTGACCGTATCGAAGGAAGCCGGATCGAGCGCGTGCGCCGGTTCGACGCCGCGCGCCGCGATCCAGGCCCGCTTCTGCGCGACTCGCGAAGCGAGCGCGGCGCGCAATCGCTGGAAAGTGCCCGCCAGGTGTTCGAGGGTGTGCGGATTCTCCTGCATCGCGGCGCGGAAATGCGGAACGACCGCGTCACGGTGCCCGTAATGAAGCCGCCCGCTGCCGTCGAGATCGAAAAAATGCAGCAGATTGCATTGATTGCCCGGATCGAGCCGATGCGCGTACAGCTCGAGGCCGCGGGAGCTCGCGAGCAACGTGTGATTCCGGTCGCTGACCGAGAAAGCCTTGCGAATGCCGCGCAGCGCGTCGTCCGGCTGGTTCGCGGCGAAATTCTGCGAGAACGCGAACTCGCGCTCGCCCTCGAGCAGGCTGGTGCCCGAGTGAGCGAACGGAGGCGGCAGGTCGATGCCCAGCAACGCAAGACAGGTCGGCGCGAAGTCGATCGTGCTCGCCAGCCGCTGGGTGTGGCCGGAGGCCAGGCCAGGATCGCGAATGCCGAGCGGGACCCAGGTGATGTCGGTGTACGGTTCGGTGGCATGCACCATGCCCGCCTTGAAGCCGTGTGTCCAGAAATCGTCGCCGTGATCGCCGTAGACGACGACCGTCGTGTTGTCGAGCAGGCCCTTGCGCCGCAACGTGGACAGCATCACACCCACCGCGTCGTCGGCCACGGCGCAGGCGCGCCACGTCTGGTCGGTGAGCCCTGCGGACTGCGGCGCGAGCGCGCGGCTGTGCTCGACGTGCGTTACCAGATCCCAGACGTAGATCGCGAACGGCGTCGCGTCGGTGATCTGGTCGAACTTCGCGAACAGCGTCGGGAAATCGTTTGTGCTCCACACCGGCGGCAGCTCGTCGGACAGCGCTTCGAGCGGCACCGGCCCGTTGGGATGGAACGCGCTCAGGCACAGGACGTCGGCGCTGTAGCCGCGCTCGCGTAGCACGGAGAAGAAGTTGCGGTTGTTGGCGACGGGTCGCATGCCTTCGTAGCGCGACGCGGCGTCGTACTCGAAGTCGTTGCCGTGGAAGAGATAGGTGATCACCATCCGCGTCGACGTGGCCGACGAAAAGCAGTGATCGAACACGAGCGACTCCTGCAGCAGGCTACGCGTGTTCGGAAACGCCGCTTCGAGCGTCGCCAGACGCAACCTGGAAACGCTCTCCAGGTGCAGTATGAGGAGGTTCTTCATCTCTCGCCCGCAATCATCTCGCTACGAAGCGCGTTGAACGGTCCCCCGCAAAGCCGGAGCGTCCCCCATATCAGGTCAGGACTTCGCCCCCGCCTTGCGCAGTTCGGCGGCCATCGACTTCTCGTTGCCGCGCTCGGCCCAGGCCAGCGCCGTGGCGCCGTTCTCGTTCCTGTGATTCACGTCGGCACCGCGGGCGATGAGCAGCGTGACGGTGGAGCCCTTGCCTTCGCGCACCGCCATCATGAGCGCCGACGTGCCGTTGGGGGATACCGCATTGACCTTCGCGCCCTGGGCGATGAGCCAGGCCACGACGTCATCCTTGCCACCCGTGGCCGCATAGATGAGCGGCGTCCAGCCGGGCCCGTCGATCTGCGCGCCGGCGGCATGCAGCTTCTTCACGATTTCCAGATGGCCGGACAGTGCGGCCGCCATGATCGCCGTGTCGCCCACGGTGCTCTTTGCATTCACATTGGCCTTGCCGGCAAGGAGCGCATCCACCGAGCCCGCATAGCCGGCACGCGCGGCGACCACCAGCGCCGGCTCCCCGTTGGGCGCCGCGGTGTTCGGATCCACGCCCTTGGCGAGGAACTCGCGCACCTGTCCCACGCGATCGTTCTCGACGGCGATGACGAAGTCCCCCGCCGCATCGGCGCGGGCAACGGTGGTGGCGCCCGCGAGGACGACGAAGGTGGCCAGACGAAGTGCATTACGTAGCTGCATGGAGGTTCCTGTCGATGCGAAACAAGCGGAAGAAATTATCGGACGTCGCGGCGCCGATGGCCTCGACGGTGGTGTCGCGCAGCTTCGCGATTTCCTCCGCCACGTAGCGGACGAAAGCGGGCTGGTTGCGCTTGCCCCGGAACGGCACCGGGGCGAGGTAAGGGCTGTCGGTTTCGATCAGCATGCGCTCGAGCGGCACGCGGCGCGCGACGTCCTTCAGCGCCACCGCGTTCTTGAAGGTGACGATGCCGGAGAACGAGATGTGGAAACCGAGGTCGAGCGCTGCAGCCGCCACCTCCCACGTCTCGGTGAAGCAATGCATCACGCCCCCCACCTCGTGCGCGCGCTCCTCGCGCATGATCGCGAGCGTGTCGTCAGCGGCGGCGCGGGTGTGGATCACCAGCGGCTTGCCGCACTCGCGCGCGGCGCGGATGTGGCGGCGGAAGCGGTCGCGCTGCCAGGTCAGGTCGCCTTCCAGCCGGTAGTAGTCGAGGCCGGTCTCGCCGATGGCCACGATCTTTCCGGTGGCGGCCTGCGCGACGAGCTCGTCGACCGTGGGCTCGGGGATGTCGGGATAGTCGGGATGCACGCCCACGCTCGCGTACAGGTGCGCATGCGCGCGCGCGATGGCGAACACGCGCGGCCAGTCGGGGGCGTCCACGGCGATGCACAGCGCGTGCGTGACCGCATGCTCGCGCATGGCGGCGAGAACCTGCGGAAGCTCCGCGGCAAGCTCGGGAAAATCGAGGTGGCAGTGCGAATCGACGAACAAACCGCGACTTACATCGTGTGCGTGGGGCGCGTGGAGGCCAGGCTCTCGCCCAGGAGCTTCTCGATCTGCTGGCGCGCGGCCGCGCCCGTCTCGTCCTGCGTGAACTGCACGCCGATGCCCTGCGTGCGGTTGCCCTGCACGCCTTCCGGGGTCAGCCATACCACCTTGCCCTGCACGGCGAGACGGTTGGGATCGTCCATCAGCGAGAGCAGCATGAACACTTCCTCGCCCAGCGCATACTGGCGCGAGGTGGGGATGAAGATGCCGCCGCCCTTGAGGAACGGCATGTAGGCGGCGTAGAGCGCAGCCTTCTCGCGGATGTTGAGCGACAGCACGCCCGGCCGCGCCATGGAAGCGGCGGCAGGTGAGGCAGGCGGCTTGCGGTCGGCCATGGTCAGCGGAAAAGCTCGCGGTAGCGGATGAGGACGGTCTCGGCCACGAGGCGCGGAGCCAGCGGATGGCCCACGAGCGCGCGCTGCTCGAGAAGCGAGCGATGATAGCGAAAGAGGGCCACCAGCGCCACCGATGGCGCGAGCGCGGCGAGCGCCGCGGCGTGGTCGGGATTGCGCTGCGGAAGGCCTCCGGCAGCCACGCGCGCGAGGTCGGCCACCCACGTGGCCACCCAGTCGATCACGAGGGCCAGCAGCGCCTTGCGCTCGTCCTTGCCCGCGGCGTCGAGGCGCGCGGCGAGGGCGACGGGCGACAGTGCGCGCGGCTTCGACAGCGCGGTGAGCCACGCGGCGCGCTCCTGCTGGACGTCGCGCAGGGCGAGTGCCGCGAGCGGCGCGCCTCCGGCCTGCGCGAGCAAGGTGGCGGGATCGGCCACGCCTTGCGCCTGCAGCCACTGCGCAGCGACGTCCGCCGCTGGCTCCGGTGCGGCGAAGCGAAGGCAGCGGCTGCGCACCGTGGGCAGCAACCGTCCCGGCCGCGACGTGAGCAGCATGAGATGGGTCCCCGCGGGAGGCTCCTCCAGCGTCTTCAGCAGCGCATTGGCCGCGGCGGGATTGAGGAGGTCCGCGGGCGTGACGATCGCCACCTTGGCCCCGCCGCGATGGCTCGTGACGTTCGCCCAGCGCGTGATCGCGCGCACGTGCTTGATGGGAATCTGGTCGAGGACCTTGATCGCGCCCTCGTCGTCGACGTCGACGGGCTCCACCAGGCGCAGGTCGGGATGCTGCCCGGCGGCGACATACCCGCAGCTCGCGCACCTGCCGCAGGCCATGCCGTCGGCAACGGGCGCCTCGCACAGCAGCGCCCGCGCGAGATTCTGCGCGAGGATGTGCTTGCCGATGCCCGTGGGTCCCGTGACCAGCACCGCGTGCGGCCATGCCTCGCGGCCGCGGCGCAAGGCCTCGCGCGCAGGCTCGGCTTGCCATGGCAGGAGCTCCTGCCACCGCGCGGCCACGACATCCTCTTCGGCGGCGGCCATCAGGCCACGATCTCGTCGACGATGCGCGCGAGCACGTTGCGCACCGCCTCCACGGGCTGGGTGGAGTCGATCACGCGGAAGCGCTGCGGATACGCCGCGGCGCGCGCGTGGTACGCATCGCGCACGCGCTCGAAGAAGTCCTGCTGCTGCGTCTCGAACTTGTCGAGGGCACGGCCGTTTTCCGCCGCCCGGGCAAGGCGCGCCCGCGAGACGGTGAGCGGCACGTCGAAGAGCAGCGTGAGGTCGGGGGCGAGGCCGTGCAGCACGAAGGTCTCGAGCGCCGCGATCGAGGGCAGCGGCACGCCGTGGCCCGCGCCCTGGTAGGCGTAGGTCGCGTCGGTGAAGCGGTCGCAGATCACGACGTCGCCGCGGGCGAGCGCCGGGGCGATCACCTGCTGCACGTGCTCGCGGCGGGCGGCGAACATGAGCAGCGCCTCGGATTCGTGCGTCATCGGCACGTGCAGCAGGAGCTCGCGCAGCTTCTCGCCGAGCGGTGTGCCGCCGGGCTCGCGCGTGGTCACCACGGTGCGGCCGCGCTGCGTGAGCGCCTCCGCGAGCCACGTGGCGTGCGTGCTCTTGCCGGCGCCGTCGATGCCTTCGAGCGAGACGAAGCGTCCGCGCCGTGTCACGCCGGGTGTCCTGCCGTCGATCTGCATTCGCTCACTTGCCACCTTTCTGGAAACGCGATACCGCGCGGTTGTGCTCGATCAGCGAAGCCGAGAAGTGCGAGCCCCCGTCGCCCCGCGCGACGAAGTATAGGTATTCCGATGCCGGCGGATTGAGCGTGGCATCGAGCGCCGCCTGCGACGGCAGTGCGATCGGCGTGGGCGGCAGGCCGTCGCGCGTGTAGGTGTTGAAAGGAGTATCCGTTTCGAGGTCGCGACGGCGCAGGTCGCCGTCGAACCTGCTGCCCATCCCGTAGATGGTGGTGGGATCGGATTGCAGCCGCATGCCCTTGCGCAGGCGATTCACGAATACCGAGGCGATGAGCGGCCGGTCCACCGGCTTGCCCGTTTCCTTCTCCACGATCGACGCCACGATGAGCGCCTCGTCGGGCGACTTGAACGGCAGTCCGCTCGCCCGCTGCTCCCATGCGGCGGCGAGCCGGCGATCCAGCGCCTGCTTGGCACGCGCGAGGATCGCGGCATCGGTGGCACCGGCAGCGAAGAAATACGTGTCGGGGAAGAAGCGGCCTTCGGGCGCCACGCCGGGCGCGCCGAGCCTGGCCATGATCTCGTCGTCGGGCAGGTCGAGGAGCGTGTTCTTCACGGACGCGTTGGCGCGCAGCAGGCGCTTCACGTCGGCGAAGGTCGTGCCTTCGACGATCACCACCGACGTTTGCGTCACGTCGCCCTGCGTGAGCTTGGCGAGGAGTTGCGGCAGCGTGATGCCGGACTCGATCTCGTAGCTGCCGGCCTTGATGGCGCGATCGGCGCCGCGGTAGCGCGCGAGCGCCACCAGCGCCAGCGGTTGCGGCAGCACGCCGGCGTTGCCGAGCTCGCGCGCCACGGCCGACAGGCTCGATCCGGTGCGCACGTCGAAGGCGTGGCTCGCGCCGGCGATGGGCAAGGGTTGCGTGTACAGGCGCCACGCATACCAACCTGCGGCGGCACCTGCCACCACGAGCGCGAGCAGCAGGAACCCGAGGATGCGCTTCTTCATGAACGGAACGTGACGCCGGGTGGGAGGCGCTGGCGACGCAGCGGGCGGCCCCCGCACCGATCGGCAACGCATCGCGCATTATAATCGGCCGATGATTGTCGACCTGGCACAGCGCCGCCCACGGTCCCGCACGCGCGGCTTCACGCTGATCGAGATCCTCGTGGTCATCGTGATCCTGGGCGTGCTTGCGGCGCTCATCGTGCCCAACGTGATCCAGCGTCCCGACGAGGCGCGCGTCACGGTGGCCAGGAGCGATATCGCCGCGATCATGCAGGCGCTCAAGATCTATCGCCTCGACAACCAGCGCTACCCCACCGCGGAGCAGGGGCTCGCGGCGCTCGTGGCCAAGCCCGAGACGCCGCCCGTGCCGCCGAACTGGAAGGGCGGCGGGTATCTGGAGAAGCTGCCCAAGGATCCGTGGGGGCGGCCCTACGTCTACATCAACCCGGGTGTGCGCGGCGAGATCGAGGTCATGAGCTTCGGCGCCGACGGGCAGACGGGCGGCGGCGGCGTGGACGCCGACATCGGCTCATGGGATCTTTGACGCGCCGGTACGCGCGCGGCTTCACCCTCATCGAGATCCTCGTCGTGATCGCCATCCTGGCGATCGCGAGCGCCGCCGTGGC
>CAZUGY010000027.1:0-16884 GCA_964620265.1 uncultured Alcaligenaceae bacterium | reverse complement strand
AGCCCCGCAGCGCGCCAGCGCGGAGGGCAAGCTCATGCGTGGGCGGCGGGCGCGTGGCTTCACGCTCGTCGAGGCGCTCCTCGCGCTGCTGATCTTCGGCGTGATATCGCTGCTCGCCTATCGCGCGACGGCCGCGCTCGCGACCGGCGAGGCGCAGCTCTCCGCCGAAGCGCAGCGCTGGCGCACGCTCGAGACGCTCTTCACGCGCGTCGAAGCCGACTTCCGCCAGGCGATTCCGCGCCAGGTGCGCGCGGGAGGACAGCGCGAGGCCGCGTGGCTCGGCACCCGCGACGGCAATGCCAGCGCCGTCGTGTTCACCCGCGCGGGCTCCGAGTTCAACGCGGAGCCCGGCCTGGCCGGACAGCGCGTGGGCTACCGCCTGCGCGACGGCACGCTCGAGCTCGCCTACTGGCCCGCCCTCGATCACGACGCGGCGCTGCAGCCCGTGGTGTATCCGCTCGTGCGCGACATCGCGAGCTTCGACCTCGAGTATCTCGTGCGCAGCGGCGCGTGGCGCGAGCGCTGGCCGCTGCTCGGCGAGGACGACCTGCCGCGCGCGGTGCGCCTCACGCTGACGCTGGCCGACGGCGTGCGCATCGAGCGCCTGTTCGCGTTGCGATGAAGTCCGCGCGCGGCGCCGCCATCATCGTCGCCATGCTCGTGGCGGCGCTTGCCGCGACCGTTGCGGTTGCGCTCGCGGGCGACCAGCAGCGCTGGCTCGCCGACGTCGCCAGCCGCCGCGATCAGGTGCAGGCGCAGTCGCTCGCCCTTGCCGGCGTGCAGTGGGCGCGGCAGATCCTGCAGGACGATGCGCGCGCCGGCAGCGTGGATCACCTGGCCGAGATCTGGGCGTTTCCATTGCCGGCCACGCCGATCGCCAACGGCTCGATCGAGGGCCGCATCGAGGATGCGCAGGGACGCGTCAATCTCAACAACGTCGACCAGCCGGCGCCTGCCGGTGACGTGGAGCGCGCGCGCCTGGCGCGGCTTTTCGCGGCCAAGGGACTCGATCCGAAGGCGATCGCCGCGCTCGCCGACTGGATCGACGAGGATGGCAGCGTTCGCGCCGACGGCGCCGAGGACGCGTTCTATGCGCAGCGCGTGAAAGGGGCGGCGGCCGCCAATGCACCGCTGCTGCGCGCAGCCGAGCTCGCCTCGGTGCGCGACGTGGGACCCGCTGCGTGGGCCGCGCTCGCCGCCCATGTCGTGGCCCTGCCTCCGGGCACCACGCTCAACGTCAACACCGCCGCGCCCGACGTACTCGCCGCAGCGATCCCCGGCCTCGCCGGCGACAATCTGGCGGCGTTCCTCGCCGAGCGTGCGCGCAAGCCCTTCACCACCATGGCGGAATTGCGCGAGCGGCTGCCGACGGGCGTGACGCTTCCTTCCGGCGCGACCTTCGTGTTCGCGAGCAGCTACTTCCTCGTCACGGTGAAGTCGCGGCAAGGCGATGCGCTCGCCCAGGCGCGCGCGCTCGTCCGGCGCGGTGGCAGTGGCGGCGGCACGCCCGCAGTGGTGTGGCAGACGCTCGAGTGAAAGCGCTCCAGCGCGCTCGCCAGCACGCGCCAGTTACACTGCCTCGTCGCTTCGCTTCCCGATACTGATGTCCATCCTGCGTGTCCTCGTCCGTGCAGCGCCCGATGCCGCGCAGGCCGTCCCGTGGGCGCTCTTCGACGGGCAGGAGCGCGTCGTGCGCCGTGGCACGAGCCCACCTTCCGGCTTTCCCGCGGCAGACCGCCGCGAAGCGGTGCTGGCGGCGAGCGCCGTGCGCCTCGTGCGGATCGCGCTGCCACCGATGCCGGCCGATCGCATTGCCGCCGCCGCCGCCTTCGCGCTCGAGGACCGGCTCGCCGGTCCCGCGCAGGGACAGCATCTGGTGGCAGCGCCGCGGCAGCGCGACGGCGCGGTCGACGTGGCCGTCGCCGCGCGCGATCTGTTCGCGCCACTCGCGCGCGACTTCGCGCGTGTCGTGGCCGAGCCCGCGATCGCGCCGGTGCCGCCGGCCTCGACGTGGCGCTGGCATGCGTCCGCCGCGGACGGGGGCTTCGTGCGCCGGGCCGACGGCAGCGCGTTCGCCGTGCCGATCCCCGCCGACGGCGCCCCGCTGCCGCCCGAGCTCGCGCTCGCCCTGAGCCACGCCGCGCGCACGCCGGGCAAGCCCGCGCGTCTCGACGTGGCCTTCCCGGTGAACGATGCCGCGCTTGCGACCTGGTCGCAGGAAAGCGGTGTCGCCTTCGCGCGCGTGCCGCCCTGGCAATGGGACCAGGACGGCCCCGCCCTCGCCGCCGGCATGGACCTGCTGCAGGGGGACTTCGCCCGCACGCCGATCGCCGCCCCCGGGCGCGGCGCACGCACGCTGCGTCTCGCGGCGTGCATCGCCGCGGGCGCGCTCGCGCTGCACGTGCTCGCCTCCGTGGCGCAGTGGGGCGCGCTGCGTTACGAATCGTGGCAGACGCAACGGGCGATCGTCGCCGCCGCCCGCGATGCGGGCATCACGGAGGCGGACGGTGCGGACGCCTCCGCCGTGGCGCTGCGCGACCGCTTCGTGCAGGCGCGCCATCGCGCCGGGCACAGCGCACCGAGCGACGCGCTGCCGCTCCTCGCGCGTGCCGCGCCCGCGCTCGCGCAACTGCCGCCGGGCGCGTTGAAGAGCGCCACGTTCGTCGCCGGGAGCTGGACGCTCGATCTCGCGCGTCTCGACGCAGCCGTCGCGGCGCGGCTCGATCGGGAGCTCGTCGCTGCGGGACTCGCGGTGCTGGCCGCACCGAGCGCGTCCGGCCTGCGCATGCGCCTGTCGCCCGCGGCCGGCACGGAGCTTCCCTGATGCTGCGCACCGCCATCGACGCCTGGGTGCGCGCCTCGTCGCGCGAGCGGCGCCTCGTCGTCCTCGCGGCGCTCGTCGTGGTGGGCGGCGTGGGGTGGGCGTGGCTGTGGCAGCCCATGCAGGCGGACGTGGCGCGACTGTCACGCGACCTCCCGCGTGAGCGCGCGATGCTCACGTCCTCCCGCGCGCAGGCGGCTGATCTCCTCGCGCTGGAGAAAGCGCCCGCCGTTGCACGCGGTCCGATGGTGCCGGCGATCGAGCGCGCGCTGGCCGAACACGGGCTGCGCGTCGACGCCGGCGCCCTCGACGACAAGGACGGCCGCGTGCGCGTGAACCTCGCCGCGGTGCGCTTCGATGCGCTCGTGCCGTTCCTCGCTGCGCTCACCCGGGACGGCGGCCTGCACGTGATCGAGGCCACCGTCACCCAACGCGTGGAGCCGGGCCTCGTGCGCGCCGAGCTCGTGCTCGCACGCTAGGACACGATCGCATGCGCAGGCTGGCCCTCGTCGTGATCCTGCTCGTGGCATTGGCCGTGGCGGTCGTCGCGTTCCTGCCGGCCTCACTCGTGGACGGCCGCCTTGCCGCGATGACCGAAGGCAGGCTGCGCGTGGCGGACGCCGCGGGCACGGTGTGGAGCGGGCGCGGCACCCTCGCCGATGCCAGCGGCACGTGGCGCATCCCGTTTCGCTGGCGGATCGATCCGCTCGACGTGTTGCGCGGCAAGCACGAGGTCACGCTGCTGCCGCCGGACGATGCAGCCGGACCGCGAGGCGTGATCGGCGTTCGCAACAACGGCGTGGACGTGCGTGATCTCGCGCTCGAAGCTCCCGCCAGCGCGCTGGCCGCCGCGTTTCCCACGGGGGTGGCTCCGACCCTGGGCGGCACGCTCGGCGTGACCTCGCCCGCGATGAGCCTCGCGCACGGCGAGCCATCGGGAACGCTCGATGCGCGCTGGACCGGTGCGCGCATCGTGGCCGGCGATGCCATCGCCGACCTCGGCACCGTGCATCTGGCCGCGAAGCCGCAGGGCAACGGCCTCGCGGGGACGATCGCCAACGACGGCGGGAACGTGCGCGTCGAGGGAACGCTCACCTACGCCAGCCCCACGCTCGCGATGGACGCCACGCTCACTCCCGCCGCGGACGCGCCGCCCACCATCGTGCGCCTTCTCGCCGCACTGGGTGCGCAGGACAGCGCGGGTCGCACCCGGATCGTGTGGCGCGGCAACGTGCGATGACGGCGCGGCCGCGCGCGCCTGCGCGGGAGCGCGCGGCCGCGGTGGCGCCCAGGCCCGCGCGCGTGCCGGGCATCGATGCGCTGCGCGGCATCGCGATCGTGGCGATGGTCGGGTACCACTTCGCCTTCGACCTGGCCCACGTGGGGGTGGCGGACTGGAACTTCTATCGCGATCCCTTCTGGCTGCAGGCGCGCACGGCGATCCTGTCGTCGTTCCTCCTGCTCGCGGGCACGAGCCTCGTGCTGGCGGATCGCGCCGGCGCGTCGACGCGGGACTTCCTCGTCCATGTCGGCCGGATCGCGGCCTGCGCGCTGCTGGTCACGCTCGCCACCGTCATCGTATTTCCGCGCAGCTTCATCTGGTTCGGCGTGCTGCACGCGATCGCGGTGTCGCTGGTGCTCGCGCGCCCGCTCGTGCGGCGGCCCGTGCTGGCGCTCGCCATCGGCATCGCGATGATCCTCGCCGGCAATCTCTTCGCCGCGCCGGCGTTCGACACGCCCGCGCTCGGCTGGATCGGCTTTGCCACCGTGCGTCCTCCCACGGAGGACTACGTGCCGCTCTTCCCGTGGATGGGGGTGCTGCTCGTGGGCATCGCGCTGGGTCACGCGCTGGCCGCGCGCGACTTCCGGCCGGTGCGCGGCCTCGCGCACGCGCCGCGCGTGCTGCATGTGCTCGGCCGGCACAGCCTCGCGGTGTACATGCTCCACCAGCCCCTGCTCATGGGGCTCGCGTGGACGATCGCCGCGGTACTGGTACGCCGGTAGGACCGGCGCCGGCTCACGTCCTTCGAGGCAGCACGGGCCCGCACGCGTCGACAACGTGCCGCCCTCGGCCTCCACGAGCGCCGTGAGGCTCTCGACCCAGTCGCCGCAGTTGCAGTACAGGACATCGCCCACGACGCGCATCTCGGCGTGGTCCCGAGGCGTAGATCGCGATGATCGTGGGGATGCTGCGCGCGACGCCCAAGCGCGAACAAGCCCGGAGCGCGCCAGCGCGGAGGCCCCAACGGGACGCGTCGACACGCGTTGTAACAATCGCCCGCGGCATTTCCGCTAGCATTGCGCTCTCTTTGCAACGGGATGATCGCGATGCCTAAAGACAAGGTGAAGACGAAGCAGTTCGACCTGGGCGCGGATGGCACGGTGAAATGCCATCTGTCCGAGGACGGCAAGCGCCTGCTGATCGAGTTCGAGGTGGACAGCCGCGGCTTTTCGAAATCCGGCCTCAACGGCTTCATCGATGCCCTCAAGAAGACACGGGAAAAGATGGTGCGCTAGCGGTGAAGCGCCGAGCGGTTGCTGTGTTCCCGGCCCAGCCGACTGGCCGGTGCCAACCCGCCTGTGGCTTGGCGCGGGCTGGGGTCAGGTGTCGTTTCGGTTGAACGATCCGGCGCCGCTCCACTTCAGAACTTCGCAACCACGCCCAGAATCGGCCCGTTGTACGACATATCGGTGTTGTTGCCATCGTGGTTGCGGGAGAAGTTGAGGTAGCGCCATCCGGCGCCGATCGGTCGCCCGCTATCTGGTACGCGACGGCCACTTCGCCGAACTGCGTCTTGAGCGACGTGTCGACACCGATGTACCCGACGGCGCTGTTCCGGCCAGCCGAAGGATCGGCGCACCGGGCCACAGGCGGTCGCGATGGCGTGCGGCGAATTCGAGCGCGGGCGGACCGGCGGCAATGATCGCGTCGATGTGCTGATTCGCGTACTTCTTGGCCATCAGCGCCAACAGCTCCGGCTCGAACTTGGCGCCCGGGAAGCGCATCAGATCGAGCGGTTCGGTAAAGACCTCGAATCGGGGTTGGGTCGAGGCCGCGAGCACTGCACGCGTGCCTTTATCGATGGCAACGAAGGCCGGCAGCGTCGAATCGCTCGCGGTGAGAATGACCACACGGCGCACCGTGTCGTGGGTTGCACCAACGGGCCTTGTCCACCTGGGCCAGCGCCGCGCCTGCGCCGCAGAGAATCAGCGCGGCCGCGACGCGGCAAGCCGCGCGCATCCAGCGAAATCCCATCGGAGCCACGTGGAAAGACATGAGTCGTCGTCGAGTTCGCTCGTAGTGGCAGACTTCGCCCTTCGATTGATGCCCGGCGACGCATAAGCTAAAATGGCGCCTCTCTTCGGAGGCGCGTAGCTCAGCTGGTTAGAGCACCACCTTGACATGGTGGGGGTCGTTGGTTCGAGTCCAATCGCGCCTACCATTCGATTCCATTGGAAGGGCCCCCCCGGCCCTTTTGTCGTTTTTGCGCGGGATCGAGGCCATTCGAACATTTTCCCGCCCTCCGCCATTCCGGCCTGCCACGGGGCGAACGCGTGCTTCCGGACGGCACGCCGCCTCGGGGCACTGAGCTTTAGGTTAGATTCCCGCTCTTCACAATCTGGCTAAACTACCCGCGGGAGGGGAACGATGCGGGTTGGGCAGTCGGTTGCCGTACGCTGGATGCTGGGTCTCGCACTTGCGCTCGCCGGCACGGGTGCGAGTTGGGCCGCCCCCGTTCCCGGCTTTACGCCGGCGCCGAGCGGCGGCGGCGATGTCCTCGCCCATACGGGCTATTCCGCCCAGGCGTGCTTCGACAACCTCTCGCCGGCGGACACGGGATACGCACCCACGCTCCAAGTGGTGGTGCCCGCAGGGTCGACGCTCCAATCCGCCTCCGCCGGCGGCTTCGGCCAGACGGTCGAGACCATCGGCACCTGCAGCGCGGCGGGTGGCTGCCCCACCGGATTCGTCAATCCCGACACGGGCGTGACGGTACCCCTGGCCGAGGGCGAGACCCTCGCCGTGGTGCGCTATGCGCTCGGCGCCATGGCCCCCGCGCTTCCGGCGGTGTGCACCGACCTCGCGCTGGCCCTGGGCGACACCGTCGCCGCACCGATCGACCTCACGCGCGCGCTGCAGCTCACGCCAATCTTCTCCTTCGGCGCCGACGCCCTCGACAATCCGGCCACGGATGCGCCCATCTCGGGCGCCACCGCCACGGTGCCGGTCACGCCGCGCCTCATCGTCGTGCGCAAGTCGATCGATGCGCCGGAGGGCGAGACCGCCACCGGCCCCAACTTCGCGCGCACCGTGCGCCTCGAGGTGGGCATCGCCAACGGCGCGGTCATCGCCCCCCTCAACGTCTTCGACGCCCTCCCCGACACGCTGCAATACGTCGCCGGATCGGCCGTGCTGACGGGTTGCACGGGCAGCATCACCGACACCGGCACACCCTCCGGCGCCACGCCCGGCGGCACCGTGGGCCGCGAGTGCGCCACCATCACGGGCGCCGGCGCGCCCGGGCAACTCGTCCTGCAGTTCAGCGCATTCGTGGCGCAGGACGACGCCGGCGGCACGCCCGTGATCACGGCAGGCAGCCCCACGCGCAGCATCGTCAACACGGGACAGGCCGCGGGCACCTACGATCCTCCGGGCAGCGACCCGCCCGGCCCCGCGACGGGCAGCGGCAACGCCACCCTCACGGCCAAGCTCGCGCCGATCCGCAAGACGGTCGCGGTCGCCTCCGATCCGGGCGGCGACGGCCCCACGCGCGGGGACCTCCTGCGCTACACGCTGACCTACGACGTCTCCGACTATTTCAGCGTCGCGCTGGCAGGCCCCGGCGCGCTGACCCTCACCGATGTGCTGGGCGACGGCCAGACGTTCCAGGGATGCGCCGACGCCGGGACCACGATCAGCGCCTTTGCCAACGGGACCACGCTCGCGCCTGCCCCCTTGGGCGGCGGCGCGTGCAGCGACACCGGCAAGGACCCCGTCACCGGCAAGACCACCATCACCTTCAACGCGGGCGTTGCCCTCACCGGCACCTTCGGCCTCTCGCTGCACGGCGACCTCGCCAACGACGCGATCCAATCGGGCCCCACGCGTGTGGTCGTCACCTTCCTCGCGCGCATCGACGACGCGTACTCCGCCAATCCGTTCCCGGGTCCGGGCGACCCCTCGATCGGCCTGCGCGACACGGTCGGCAACGACGTGTCGACCGCCACCACGTCGAACGGCCAAGCCTCGTCCGACTCGTCATCGGCCACCACGACGATCGGCAGCGGCACGCTGCAAAAGACGGTCTATGCCTACAACGGCATCGTGCCGCCGCCCGCCAATTTCCTCGTGGCGCCGGGCGATACCGTGACCTACCGCCTCCGCCTCGAGCGCTCGAGCGAAGCATTCGAGCAGGGGCGTATCAGCGACTACCTGCCGTCGCCGCTGTTCCGCGTCACCGGCTTCCAGACCGCCGGCGAGGCTGCGATCGCCGGCACCGGCACGCCGCCCGCGGCCGGGCGCTGGACCACGGGTCCCGACGACGACGCCACGACGATCGGCGCCATCGTCGCCGACGTCGCCCCCATCGTGACCACGTCCGCCGCGAACGAGGCCATCACGTGGGACTACGGCAGCGTCACCACGGCCAATGGCCGCATCATGGACCTGCTGCTCACGGTCGAGGCCACCGACGAGCCTTTCGGCGACGGGCTTTCCTTCACCAACGTTGCCGCCGTGACATTCCAGAACAGCACCGGCGACCAGGACCTCGCCATCAGCAATGCGCAGGTGCAGACGCGCGCCCCGCGAGTGACGATCCGCAAGGCGATCGTGGCGTCGTCCAATCCCGCATGCGTCACCGCCACGCCGCCGGCCAACTACGACAGCGCGCGCAGCGGCTGCGACGCGAGCGACACCGTCGATTTCCGCCTCACGCTCGAAAACGGGGGCCGCTCGCCCGCCTACAACGTGCGCGTGGACGACAGCGCCAATCCCGCCGCGGGCCTCAGCGCGTGCACCCTGCTCTCGGTGCAGGACGGCAACGGCGCCACGGTGGCCACCACCGGCAGCCTCTTCGACACCTCGGCCTCCGGCGGCCTCGTGATCGCGACGATCCCGGCCGATGGGGACAGCGCGGTGCTCCCCGGCGAACGGCTCGTGATCGACTATCGCTGCACGATCCCGGCCAATGCGCTGCCGCTGCTCCCCGACCGCCGCATCGACAACACCGCCCGCTTGCGCTACTTCTCGAACGAGCCGAGCCACGTGAGCGACCCGGAGTTCAACTTCGCCGCGAACCAGCAGTTCCCGGGGCCGAACGTGCGCCGCGCGCGGATCGCGGTGGCCAACGTCACGGCCCTCACCAAGGCGATCACCGCCTCGAGCCTCCCGCAGACCACCACGCCCAACATCAACGCGGGCGAGACGCTCACGTTCCTGCTCACGCTGAACCTCGCCGAGGGCGAGTACCAGAACGTCTCGTTCACCGACTCCGCCTTTGCGCTGCCGCCGGTCAACTGCGCCACGCCGGGCTACACCTGCTCGGCCAACGTGACGGTGGCCGGGGCCACCCTCGTGGTCACGCCCACGCCGCAGACCACGACCGGCGTGATCACCTACACCTACAGCCAGCAGAAGAGCGCGAGCGGCACCAACACGGTGTCGTTCCAGGCGCAAAACGTCCCGGTGCGAACGGCGACGTCGTCG
The DNA here is from genome assembly GCA_964620265.1 of uncultured Alcaligenaceae bacterium. Classification (GTDB taxonomy): domain Bacteria; phylum Pseudomonadota; class Gammaproteobacteria; order Burkholderiales; family Casimicrobiaceae; genus VBCG01. The sequence goes on along the minus strand of CAZUGY010000027.1, from coordinate 7,354 downwards.
TGGACCGTGGGCAATCCCGCGCCCGCGGTCACCAAGCAATTCAATCCCACGAGCGCCGACGCGAGCGACACGGTGCAGATCCGCCTGGGCTGGAGCAACGGCAACGCCGCCAATCCGATGTTCCAGTGCGTGATCACCGACCCGATCGACATCGTGAACTTCGACCCGGGCACGCTCGTCGCGGTGACCACGCCCGCCGGCTACGCGGTGAGCCTCGATACCACCACCGGCCTCATCACCTACACCGCCACGAGCACCACCACGCCCTGCCCCGACGTCCCGGTGGGCGGCGCCTTGGTGCAGGTGGGCCTGCGCGCCACCGCCATCGCGGGCGGCTCCGTCAACAACGTGGCGACGCTCGCCGGAAACACGCTGCCTTCCGACCAGAGCGGCGGGCAGCCCGTCGGCGCGAGCGGATCGGCGCTGCTGGCGCTCGGCAGCCCCGCCATCGACACCAAGGTGATCGCCTCCACCACGGAGCCCGACGCGGTGACGGCGGGCAACCTCGTGGCCATCGGCGAGCGCGTGGTGTACCGCGTGACCTACACGCTGCCCGACGGCCTCTCGCGCGCCGTGCGGCTGGTCGACGAGATGCAGGGCGGCCTCGCCAACATGACCTACATCGCCGGCAGCGCGCGCCTTTCGCGCAACACCGCCGCGCTGGTGTCCGCCACCGACCCCGGCGGCATCAACGGCGCCGCTCCCGGCACCTTCGTGGCGGTCACGCCGCAGTGCGTGGGCGTTGCGCCCTGCACGGCCAACCAGGTCCGCTTCGACCTGGGCGACGTGGCCAACGACCCCGCCACCGGCGGCGCCACCGACCGCTACACGCTGGAGATCGCGTTCCAGACCTCGAACGTCACGGCCAATGCGATGAACGTCACGCGCAACAATCGCGGCCAGGTCGTGTATCGCCCGCAGGGCAGCGCCTCCGACCAGACGCTCAACGGCGGCCAGGTCGCGGTGCGCGTCGTGAGCCCCGTGGTGCGCGTGAACAAGGTGGTGGCGCAGCAGCTCGACCCGGGCAACAACACCATCACCTACACGCTGACCATCGCCAATACCGCCACCGGCGCCGGCGCAGGACCGGCGTTCGACTGGACCTTCAGCGACACCCTGCCGGCCACGCTCACCAATCCGCAGCTCGTGACGCCACTGCCCCCCGGCGTGACGGCCTCGTTCGCCGGCCACCTGCTCACGGGCACCGTCGCGCGCCTCGATCCGGGCCAGCAGGCGGTGGTGAGCTATACCGCGAGCGTGGACCCGGCCACGGCCACGGGCACCACCATCGCCAACGCGGCCGGCACGCAGGCCACCTCGCTTCCCGGGCCCAACGGCACCGGCGGTGCCACGCCGGGAACGCCCGGCGCCACCAACGGCGAGCGCACCGGCACCGGTGGCGTCAACAACCTGGGCGACGCCACCGCCGCGCCCTTCACGCTGCAGCGCCTCGGCATCGTCAAGACGCGTACCAGCGCTGCCACCGGCTACGCCATCGGCGACGAGGTCGAATACGAGGTGCGCCTGTCCTCGCCGCTCGGCACCACGCAATCCGTGGTGGTGACCGACACGCTCCCGGTGGGCCTCGCCTACGTGACGGGCTCCGCGTCGCTCACCACGACCGGCGGCCCGATCGCCACCAGCCTCCCGGGCATCCCCGCCACGGTGGCGGGCAACGTGGTGACCTTCGACTTCGGCACCCTCACCGCCACCACGGCCGGCGAGATCGTGCTGCGCTACCGCGCGATCGTGCGCAACGTGCTGTCCAACCAGCGCTACACGCAACTGGCCAACAGCGTGGCCGTGACGTACTTCGATTCGGTGACGTCGCAGCCGATCACGGTCACCGCCGCCAATCCGCCGGTGATCACCGTCGAAGAGCCCAATCTCGACGTGACGAAGAACATCGTGGCCGGCGGGGTCGGCGCCGAGGCCGGCGACAACGTCGACTTCGAGCTCGTGATCGCCAACAACGGCTCGTCGATCGCGCACCGCGTGGACATCCGCGACGTGCTGCCGGCGGGCCTCTTCCAGATCGCCAACGTGGCGCTCACCGCCACCGGCGATGCGTTCCTCGAAGGCACGGCCACGCTGGTGGCCACCTCGCACGCCCACGTCGTCACGACCACCAGCACGAACGACACGCTGGACCTCGCGCAGGCCGGGCCCGACGGCACCGACTACCTCCAGCTCGCCCCCGGCGCCTCGGTGACGCTCACCTTCCGCGCCATCCTCATGGACACCGTCGTCCCCGGCCAGACGATCGTGAACGTGCTGCGCGTGCCGTACGCCAGCCAGTCGGCGTGCCCGAGCAACCCCGAATGCCGCGACGGCTCCGGCGTGCTGGCCGACGACGACAACGACGCCATTCTCAACAACTACGTCGACAGCGATTCCGCATCGCTCGTGGTCAACGACAGCGTAGCCGTGACCAAGCGTGCGCTCCCCGAGAAGGCGGCGGTGGGCGAAGTGGTGAGCTTCCGCCACCGCATCCATCTCATCGAAGGCACCACGCCCGCGCTCTCCTTCACCGACGTCATGCCACCCGGCATGACCTACGTCGCGCACACGATCGCCGTGGGCAGCCTGGGGATGACGCTCGGCAATCCCGCCTACGACACGCGCCAGGGCACCGGTTCCACCGTGCGCTTCGACCTGGGCGACGTGGTGAATCCGGCCAACGGCGTGGCCACGGACGATTTCGTCGACATCGAGATCGAGGCGCGCGTGGACAACATCGCGCCGAACCAGGACGGCACGCTGCTGCGCAACGGCGAGGAGGCCGACGGCTCGTCGGTGTTCGTGACCTACGGCAGCGGACCCTCCACGGTGTACTTCGATGCCGATCCCGACACGCCCGGACGGCAGGGACGCGTCGTCACGGTGATCGAGCCCCAGCTTGCGCTCGCCAAGACCGCGCTGCCGGCGTCGCAGGCGCTGGGCGCCAACGTCGTGTTCAAGCTCGACGTGAGCCACCTTCCCACCTCCACCGCGGATGCCTTCGACGTCCGCGTCGTGGATACCCTTCCCGCGGGCCTCACGTTCGTGCCAGGCAGCGTTATTCCCGCCGGCGCGCTGGTGTCGGCGGCCGGACAGGTCCTGACCTTCGACCTGGGCGCCCTCACCCGGGCGGCCGGCTCCACGAGCGTGGTCTTCAATGCGCAGATCGACCCCTCCGCCACGGTCGACGTGCCGCTCGTCAACCAGGCGCACCTCACCTGGGCAAGCACCGCGGGCGCCACCGGTGCCGCCGACTCGGGCCGCAACGGCACCGGCGACCTCAACGACTACTTCACCGACGCCAGCGCCAGCGTGGTGCCCAACGCGAACGCCAGCGTCGACGCCACCAAGACCGTGGCCATCGCGATCGACGCCGACGCGAGCGGCGACCTCACACCCGGCGACACGCTCGAATACACGGTGACGCTCGTCAACGGAACCACGCCGCTCACCAACGTCGTGTTCACCGACAGCACGCCGGTCAACACGACGTATGTCGCCGGCAGCGCGACGACGACCGCCGGTACCGTGACCGGCAGCAACCCGCTCGTGGTCACGATCGGCCCAATGGGCCCCGGCGCGACCGTCACCATCCGTTTCCGCGTCACCGTCAATGCGGGCACGCCTGCGGGCACGCTGATCCGCAACCAGGGCGTGGTCACGTCGGCGGAAACCGTTCCCGAGCTCACCGACTGGGACGGCAACGATGCCAACGGCGACCAGCCCACGGACATCTACGTCGGCGGCGGCATTCCCCCGGGGTCGCTGCTGCGCGCATTGAAGTCGGTCGCGCTCGTGCAGGACGCCGACAGCTCCGGCTCGATCACGCAGGGCGACCGCATGCGCTACACGATCGAGCTGCGCAATGCCGGCACCACGCCGCTCACGGCGGTCTCGCTCACCGACACGATCCCCGCGGACCTCGCCTACGTCGCAGGCAGCGCCACCGCCACGCAGGGGACGATCACGATCACCGGGCAAGCCGTGGCCTGGGACTCCATCCTGCTCCTGGCCTCGGGCGCGTCGACCACCGCCACCTTCGACGTCACCATCGTCTCGGTCACGCCGCCCACGCAGGCCTACGTGAACCAGGGCACCGCCACGTCCACGCAGACCGGCAGCGTGCTCACCGACGGCAACACGAGCCTCGTGGATGGCGCGCAGCCCACGATCTTCCATGCCACCGCAGGCGGGGCCGTCGACCCGGTGCTCGATGCGCAGAAGCGCTGGTCGCTCGCCATCGACGCCACGCCGCCGTCGGGCGTGCCGAGCCCCGGCGACACGTTGCTCTACACGATCACCGTCACCAACTTCGGCCCGGTACCTGCCACGAACGTGCGGCTCGTCGATCCCACGCCCAATTGCACGGGCGCGCTCGATCCTTGCACGACGTATGTCGCGGGATCGCTCACCACGAGCCAGGGCGCGATCGTGGGTACCGCGCCGATCGAGGTCAACTTGGGCACGCTGGCCGTGGGTGCCACGGCGAACATCACGTTCCAGGTGCTGGTGGACACAACCACCGCGACCCGGGTGATCGTGGCCAACCAGGCACGCATCACGCGCGACGGCAGCCTCCTGCCCCTGCTCACCGATGACAACGGCAATGCCGCGGACGGACGCAATCCCACGCTCACCCCGATCGTCACCGTCGGCACCAACGACGCCGGCAGCCTGCGCAAGACGCTCGAAGGCTCGAGCGAGCCCGACGACATCACGCCGGGGACCGACGCGGTCATCGGCGAGGTGATGCGCTACCGCGTGGCCTTCGACATCAACGCGGGCACGACGCTCGACGTCGCGATCCGCGACACGCTGCCCCCCGGGCTGCACTACCTGCCAGGCAGCGCGCGCCTCGCGCGCACGTTCGACACCGGCCTGCAGGCCTCGGCCAATCCCGGCTCGATCAACAGCGCTGCCTCTGGCACGTTCGTCCCCCTGCCCGACGGGACGGGCATCGCGATCGGTTCAACCCCCGGCGGTGCCTCGACGCTGACCGTCACGCTCGGCGACGTCATCAACTCCGATGCCGACCTCGACGCGGAGAGCTACGTCCTCGAATATCGCGCGGTGGTGGCCAACGTGCCGGAGAACCAGGCGGGCGTGGCCGCGATCAACTCGGCGACGGTGACGTGGCGCGATGCGCTGCTGCAACCGCAGGCGCTGGCGCCCGCGGTGGTGCGGCTCGTGGTCCAGGAGCCGCAGGTCGGCATCACGCTCGCGGTGAGCCCGGGGATCCTCGGCACGGTCGGTGGCAGCGTCCGCTACACGATCGTGGTGCGTAATGCCGCGCCTGCCGCGGCCACGGCGGGATCCGTGGCCAAGGCGGGAAGCAACAGCGTGTCGCCCGCGTTCGACCTCGAGATCCGCGACGTGTTGCCGTCGATCTTCACCTCCAAGACGGTGGAGTCGATCACCTCCTCCGGGGCATCGGGTGTGGTCAACCTCTCGCCGGACACCACGGTCAGGATCAATGCCGCACGCCTCGATCCGGGCGGATCGATCACGATCGTGGTGCTCGCCACCGCACCCGGCCTCCTGCCCGCACAACCGGTGAGCAATACCGCCACCGTGGCCTTCACGAGCCTGCCCGGCAGCCACGGGTCCACCGCCGACGGCGTGGCAACCCCCGGCGCGCCCGGCTCGACCGCCGGCGAGCGCATCGATACGGGTGGCGTCAACGATTATGTCGCCGAGGCGTCGACGAACCTCCTGGTCCAGGATCCGGTGGTGAACATTCCCACGTTGTCGGAATGGGCGCTCGCCATGCTCGTGCTGCTCGTGATGATGGTGGCGGCGGGCACGCGGCGCCGGCGCGCCTGACGGGTCCTGCGCGCCGCACCCCGTTGACCTTCCCCGACACCGCGCCGGATCGCACCCGGCGCGGCGGTCGCAATTCCGCGTGTTGCACGCACCCACGTAAACCGTTTGCTCGCCGTTCCCGTTGAGGGCAGCGATGAGCGAGGTGCGCGAAATTGGTGAGCGATGTGCCCCACCACGGGTCAGGGCGCCGGCCGCACACCGGCGCACGGCGGCAGCGGTGTCGTTCCACCCCGACGGTTTGATCGCGCACGCAAGCGAGCGCAGTGCCCTTTCCTGCCACCGGATGTCGTTGCCACGGCGACGCCGACGCGACCCTGCAGCGAACGCTCGACGCCATGATACGCACGGCGGGCACGAGGCTGGCGCCGCATCGCGGAGCTCGCGTCGCAGGACTCGCGCACTCGCGCAAGCACTCTCGGCATGCAAGTGCCAACACGCGATGTGACCGCAATGTGGCACGCACCTTGCGAAAGCGTGAAAGCGACATATAGTGAATCGAGGACCAAGCCGCGGGAGTCGCGGGCGTTGACGGCCCTACAAAGACAATAGTTGCCGAAGCGTTCCGCCCGCTCGCGATAGGAGATGCGATGGGCAAGCTGCTGGAGACGTTCCGTACCAACTATTCGGCGACACGCGAAGAAGAGTTGTCGCTGGACGAGTATCTGGATCTTTGCAGGACGGATCCAGCGGTGTATGCCACAGCCGCCGAGCGCATGCTCGCGAGCATCGGCGACGCCGAGATGGTCGACACGCGGAACGATTCGCGGCTTTCGCGTCTCTTCGGCAACCGCGTCATCCGGCGCTATCCCGCCTTCCGCGAGTTCTACGGCATGGAAGAGGCGATCGAGCAGATCGTCGCCTTCTTCAAGCATGCCGCGCAGGGCCTAGAGGAAAAGAAGCAGATCCTCTATCTCCTTGGTCCCGTCGGAGGCGGAAAATCGTCCATCGCCGAGCGCCTGAAGACCGTGATGGAGATGCGTCCCATCTACGCGCTCAAGGGCTCTCCGGTCAACGAAACGCCTTTGGGCCTCTTTCCCGCGGACCGCTACGCGCAGATGCTGCAGGAGGAATACGGCATCCCGCGGCGATATCTGTCCGGCATCATGTCGCCGTGGGCGCTGAAGCGCCTGGAGGAGTTCGACGGCGACATCACGCAGTTCCGCGTCGTGCGCATCATGCCGTCGGTGCTGCGGCAGGTCGCGATCACCAAGACCGAGCCGGGCGACGAGAACAACCAGGACATCAGCTCGCTCGTCGGCAAGATCGACATCCGCAAGCTCGAGCACTACTCGCAGAACGACCCCGACGCCTACAGCTATTCGGGCGGCCTGTGCCTCGCCAACCAGGGCCTGCTCGAATTCGTCGAGATGTTCAAGGCGCCGATCAAGATGCTGCATCCCCTGCTCACCGCCACGCAGGAGGGCAACTTCAAGGGCACCGAGGGATTTTCCGCGATCCCCTTCAACGGCGTGATCGTGGCCCACTCCAACGAATCGGAGTGGCACAGCTTCCGCAACAACAAGAACAACGA
>CAZUGY010000026.1:30893-34196 GCA_964620265.1 uncultured Alcaligenaceae bacterium | reverse complement strand
TCACCAAGTGCTTCCGCGACGAGGACCTGCGCGCCGACCGCCAGCCCGAGTTCACGCAGATCGACATCGAGACGTCCTTCATGGGCGAGCTCGAGATCCGCGCGATGATGGAAGGCCTCGTGCGCACGATGTGGAAGGAGGCGATGGGCGTCGACCTGCCCGATCCCTTCCCCATCAAGACCTACGCCGAGGTGATGGCGCGCTACGGCTCCGACAAGCCCGACCTGCGCATCTCGCTCGAGTTGACCGAGCTCACCGACCTCATGCAGGCGGTCGACTTCAAGGTCTTCCGCGCCGCAGCCGACCTGCCCAACGGCCGCGTGGCCGCGCTGCGCGTGCCCAACGGCGGCACGCTGACGCGCAAGGAGATCGACGACTACACCGCCTTCACGAAGATCTACGGCGCCGGGGGCCTCGCCTACATCAAGGTCAACGACGTGACCAAGGCGAACGAGGAAGGCCTGCAGTCGCCGGTGGTGAAGTTCCTCGGCGAGCCCGTGCTGCGCGAGATCCTGCTGCGCACGGGTGCGGCCAACGGCGACGTGATCTTCTTCGGCGCCGACAAGGAAAAGGTCGTCAACGATGCGCTGGGCGCCCTGCGCACGAAGATCGGCCACGACCGCGGCTTTGCCAGCGGCGAGTGGAAGCCGCTATGGGTCGTCGACTTCCCGATGTTCGAATTCGACGACGAGAAGAAGACCTGGGCCGCGCGCCACCATCCGTTCACCGCCCCCAAGGACGGCGACGAGGACAAGTTCTCCTCCGATCCCGCCAATGCGATCGCCAAGGCCTACGACGTGGTGATGAACGGCTGGGAGATCGGTGGCGGTTCGGTGCGCATCCATCGTCCCGAGGTGCAGCAGAAGGTGTTCGCGGCGCTCGGCATCTCGCCCGAGGACCAGCGCAAGAAGTTCGGCTTCCTGCTCGATGCGCTGCAATATGGCGCGCCGCCGCACGGCGGCATCGCCTTCGGCCTCGATCGCATCGTCACGCTGATGTGCGGCGCCGAGTCGATCCGCGATGTGATCGCCTTCCCCAAGACGCAGCGCGGGCAGGACCTGCTCGTGGACGCGCCCACCGCGGTGACCGAGCAGCAGTTGCGCGACCTCCACATCCGCGTGCGTGCGTCGGATGCGGTGAAGGCGAGCTAGCGCCAACGGTGCCTTGAACGGGCGTCCTGCCGCGCACATCGAAACCGTGAGCCGACCTCTCGCGCAAGAACCACGGGTCACGGTGGTCGGCAGCGCCAACGTGGACATGATCCTGGCGTGCCCGGATCTGCCACGCGCGGGTGAGACCGTCCTCGCGACGGACCAGCGGTGGGCGCCGGGCGGCAAGGGTGCGAACCAGGCCGTGGCCGCGGCCCGCCTGGGCGCCGCGGTCACCTTCATCGGCAGCATCGGTGCCGATGCTTCCGGTGTGCGCGTGCGAGAGGCGCTCGAAGGCGACGGCATCGACGTGGCCGGCCTGCGTGAAGTGCCGGATCGCGCGACCGGCATCGCCGTCGTGGCCGTCGATGCGCGCGGTGACAACCTCATCATCGTCCAGCCCGGCGCCAATGCCGCGCTCGCGGCGGAGGACGTCGTGCGCGCGGCTGCGGTGATCCGGCGCTCGCGCATCGTGGTGTGCCAGCTCGAGACGCAGCTCGCGGTGGTCGAAGCCGTGCTGGACGCCGCCCGCGGACACGCTACCGAGGTGTGGCTCAATCCCGCGCCACCGCAACCGTTGCCATCGTCGTGGTTTGCACGGCTCGGCCTCCTCGTGCCGAACCGAACCGAGCTCGAAGCGCTCACCGGCATGGATGCACGCACGCCGGCGGCAACGGCCCGCGCCGTGGCCGAGCTGCAACGGCGCGGCGCGGGAACCATCGTCGTGACGCTGGGTGATGCCGGCGCCCTCATCGCCGACAGCCTCGGCACCCGGCACTTCCCCGCGCTTCGCGTCGATGCCGTCGACACGACCGGCGCGGGCGATTGCTTCATCGGGGCGCTCGCGTACGCGCGCAGCACGGGCCGCGCGCTGGACGACGCGGTGGCGTTCGCCCAAGTCGCCGCGGCGCTCGCGGTCACGCGCCACGGCGCGCAAGCATCGCTGCCGCGCGAGCCGGACGTTCGCGCCTTCGCTGCAACGATGGGCCGGCCGCTCTAGGCGTTCCAAGGGGTTGCGCTACACTGGGACGCATGCGGTACGTGCGCCTCTCGTCCTTGCCGATGGTGGCCCGCTTCGCGTCCCTCTGCGCGGCGCTGCTGCTCGTGCCAACCGCGGCACTTGCGCTGGCCCAAGCGGAAGTGGGCGTCGAAGCCTTGCCCCACGAGGCACGTCAGGTACTGGTGACGATCCGCGCGGGAGGGCCGTTCCGCTACGAGCGCGACGGCGTGGTCTTCGGCAACCGCGAGCGTCTCCTCCCGGCGAAGGCACGCGGGTACTATCACGAATACACCGTGCCCACGCCCGGCGCGCGCAATCGCGGCGCGCGGCGCATCGTATGCGGCGGGCCCAAGACCAAGCCCGTCGCGTGCTGGTACACCGCCGACCACTACCAGTCCTTTGCGAGGATCCGCGAATGAAGGCACCCGATCTCGCGAAAGTCGAAGACGCCGCCGTGCGCGCATGGTCAGGCTCCGCCGAGCCCCTGCGCAATGCCGCGAGCCACGCGCATCTCGCGTTTGCCACCTGCGAGCTCGCGCCCGCCAACGATCGCGCGGCACTCTTTGCCGAGCTCGATCGCAAGCTCGGCCTGCCCGAGCACTTCGGCCACAACTGGGACGCGCTCGCCGACGTGCTCGAGGATCGCGACTGGCTCGGCAAGACCGGACGCGTGATTCTCCTCACCGGAGTGGCGGCCTACCGCAAGGACCACCCCACCGACTGGGCCACGTTCGAGGACATCCTCGCCGAAGCCGTGGAGTTCTGGAAGGAGCTGCACGTGCCGTTCTGGGTATTCAAGGCCTGAGCGATCGCGCCCGGCGGCCGGCACGCGCTCACCTCGACCCCGATCGCTCCGGGCGTGCGTTACAAGACTCCGGTATCGGTGCTCGTGCTGGTCTACACGCCGGACCTCACGGTGCTGCTGCTCGAGCGCGCCGATTTCCCGGATCACTGGCAGTCCGTCACCGGCAGCCAGGAGCCCGGCGAAACGCTCGCCGAGACGGCGCGGCGCGAGCTCGCGGAGGAAACGGGGATCGATGCCGACGCACATGGAGGTGTGGTCGACTGGAAGATGCACAACGACTTCGAGATCTTTGCGCAGTGGGCGCATCGCTACGCGCCGGGCGTCACGCACAACACGGAGCACGTGTTCGG
>CAZUGY010000026.1:0-30793 GCA_964620265.1 uncultured Alcaligenaceae bacterium | reverse complement strand
GTGACCGTGTCGGCCTCGGCCACCACCACCGTGGCCAACGACCGCATGCTCGCGTGGCTGCGCGTGGAAGCCGACAATCCCGATCCCGCGCGCGCCGCGGCCGACGTGAACGGCAGGATCGGCAAGGCGCTCGCGCGCATCAAGGGCACGCCGGGCGTGGACGTGAAGACATCCGGTTACTCGTCGTACCAGATCACCGACAAGACGCAGCCCTCGCGCTGGCGCGTCACGCAGTCGATCACGCTCGAGGGCACCGACTTCGCCACGATGGCGACCCTCATGACGAAGCTGCAGGCCGAGGACGGCCTCGTGCTCTCGGGCATGAACTTCGACGTGAGCCGCGACGCGCGCCGCAAGGCCGAGGATGCGCTCACCGAGCAGGCCATCCGCTCGTGGCAGGCCCGCGCCAGGAACGCGGCGCGCGCGCTGGGCTACGACGCATGGCGCACCGGCCGCATCAACGTGATGACGAGCGAGCCCAACCGCCCGATGCCGATGGCACGCATGGCCGCGGCGCCGATGGCGACAGGAGCGGCGCCGCCGGTCAACGTCGAAGGCGGCAACACCGAGGTGAGCGTGACGGTGTCGGGCGAGGCCGTGCTCGAGGGCGCACGCAGGCCGTAGCGCGTTGGCAGCGCCGACAGGAATGCCGCACTGCTTGAACGGGTAGCTGTTATAGCTTGCCCGACATGCCGACGCCGATGCTTTGCTGCCGAAACCAGCATTGGTGGATTCGTGGCGAATTACAAGGAGTGAATCCCGACCCTTCCGAAGGTCATGGAAGCCCCGAAGATCGAGAGCTTCATGCCGGCCGTCCCTACGTCGAATGCGAGCGCGGGCACGCCCCACTGGACCCCTCCGCCGAAAAGATCGAGCTTCAGGTCCAATGCGCCCGAGATGCCCCTCGACTGCACGGGCACGACCCCGCGGACGAGCTTGCCGCTGAGCTCGAGGTACAGTTCGCCCACGTCCATGCCGCACTCTTCGATCTTCGAAATGGGTATCCGTTCCCCCGTCCACCCTGCGCTCACCTGGAACTCGGGCGGAGGTGTGGCGGCCTGCAGCTCGAGCGTCGGACGATGCGCGAGCTCGAACGCCATCTTCACGCCGTGCTTGCCGCCGCCGGCGATCCACCGCAGGTCGAACTTCTTGAACGTCCCCGGGGGAAGGTTGTCCCCGTCCTGGAGCGTCAGGAAAAGTAGCTGACCCTCGGCCGCCCCGGTCCACGCGAGCTGGGCATCGCCGTGCTGGCCAAGGTCATAGTTGTCGAGCGATGCCAGGGCAGAGACGACGAGGCCGCCGAGCCCGATCAACAGCCGCGCCGTACCAACCTTGCCCATCGCTTTGCACGCCGCGCGCGCTTTGAACACATATTCCGCGCGCTCCATCATCGCGGTCATGTTTTGATAGAACACCAGCGAGTACAACGACTCATGCCCGAGCGGGTCGACTCGATTCACAGGGTCGGCCTCGGCATACGCGTAGCGATTGAGCGATGCCGGTCGGTTCGGGCTCCCATCGAAGGTATCGCGTGACGTGAAGCGACCGCTTGCGGGATCGAGATGACGCGCGCGCAGGTGATACAACCCTGAAGCGTGATCGAGGCGCTCGCCGGCGAAACGCAACGGATTGACCGTGGCACCCGTCGAGGCAAGTCCCGCGCCCCATGCGTCGTAGCGATAGCTGTCGGTGACGCTACCCGCGCCGTCCGCAAGCGCGCGAACGCTTCCCAGCGTGTCGCGCAGGTAAGTGCCCGTCGCACCGCCACGCGTTTGCGCGAGCAGGTCCGGACCCGTTGTGTAACGCGCGACGAGCGAGCTGTCGCCGGCACGTTCCTCGAGCACTTGCGACAAGCCGGTCGGGTTGCGATGCGCGACGAGCCGGCGAACGTTCGATCCGGCGGCGTTGACGCCGATCTGGCCGCCGTCCACGTCGTACTCGTACTGCGCGACGCCGCTCGACGTGGTGACGGATGCCATCCGGTCGAAGGCGTCGTATCCGTACTGGATCGGGCCTCCGGGGCCGGACACGGTCACCAGGTTGCCGTTGGCATCCCAGCCGTACGTGCTCGCCCCCGCCGTCAGGAGCCGATCGTCGACGTCGTAGCTGTACGCCGTCGCGGCACCGTCGCGCACGCGTTGCGTGCGATTGCCGACGGCATCGTAGGAGAACGCGTCCGTGAACGCATCGGCGCCCGTCCGCACGTGCGACACGAGGCGTCCCGTAGCGTCGTAGCCATAGTCCTCGATCGCTCCACCGTTCTCGACCGTGCGCGTGCGCAGTCCGGACGGCGACCAGGTGTTGGTGAAGGACGCGAGCACCGCGCCGCCGCCATCGCGATGCGTGAGATCCGTCGGCCGGCCGCGCAGGTCGAACACGGCGTCGCTGCGGACACCGTTCGCCGCGGTGCGACGTACGCGGTTGCCCGCGGCGTCGTAGCCGTAGTGCGTCACGCCTTCGGGTGCGACGACATCCAGCGCGCGTCCGGCCGCGTCCCACGCGTACGCCACGCTCGCGGACGGGGTTGCCATGGTCGCGATGTTCCCGGCGGAGTCGTAGGTATAGCTCACCGTGTCGCCGCCAGGAACCGTCACCGACGCGAGGCGGCCGGCGCTGTCGTACGTGTAGGTCGTCGCGCCCCGCGCGTCGGCCACGCTTTCGCGCTGTCCGTCGGGGCGGTACGAGAACGTGATGGGGGCCGCGCCCGGCGCGAGAATGTTGACGACGCGTCCCATCGCGTCGTTCGCGTACGTGGTCACGCGGTTCGCGGGATCGGTCCGGGCGACGAGCTCGCCGGTCGAGGCGTAGGCATAGCGCTCGCTGCGCCCGGCAGGCGTGCGCCGCTCGACGAGGCGGCCCGCGGCGTCGTAGACGTACCGGGTCACGCGTCCGAGCGCATCGGTCTGCGCGACCAGCGCACCTGCCTCGTCGTACGCGTACGACGCTTGCCCACGGGCTCCCGTAACGGAGACGAGGCGCGACAATGCGTCGAATGCGTAGTTGGTGGCCTGCCCCTCCTCGTTGACTTCCTGGACGATGCGTCCGAGCGCGTCGTAGCTGCGCGACGTCTGCGTGCCATCCGGATGCGTGATCCGGTCGAGACGGCCGGACCCGTCGTAGTGGAACGATGTCACCCCGCCGCGAGGATCGGTGGCCGTCAACGGGGCACCGAGAGCGTTCAGCGTCCGTGCGAAGCGCGGCCGCACCAGCGTGCCGGTGGTGACGTCGAGCACTTCGGGAAGTCGCCACTCGACGGGACGTCCAGTGCTGTCGTAGGTAAAATCGGTGCGCTGCCCGCGCGGGTCGATCGTCGCAATGACCAGGCCGGCCGGGCTCAGGATCGAGCGCGTCGTGGCACCGTCAGGCAACGTGACCGCGACGCGCCGATTGAGCTCGTCGTACGCGTACGTGGTCGTGCGTCCGGCGCGGTCGGTGGACTGGACGAAGTTGCCGTTCGCGTCGTATCCCCGCGTTTCGAAACTGCCGTCCGGGAATGTCGTCCGCTCGAGGCGCCCCAACACATCGTACGCGTACGTCGTGCGCCTGCCCTGCGCATCGACGAGCGCGGTCATGCGCCCCGCGGCGTCGTATTCGTGCCTGGTCGTCGCGCCGAGCGGATCGCGCGTGCCGACAAGACGCCCGGCAGCATCGTACATGTAGTCCGTGACGGTTGCGGTCGGCGTGCCGCCGATCGTGCGATGAAGTGTTGTGCGCATACGGCGTCCGCTGGCGTCGTAGGCATGTTCGGTCCGCCGGAGCAACGTAGCACTGCCCTCGAACACCTCCTCGCTGATCGTGTTGCCGGCGCTGTCGCGGGTGAACCGCGTGTGATTGCCGAGCGCATCCACGCGCTCCGCCACTAGTCCGCGCCCGTCGTATGTAGCGCTGCTGGAGCCGGTGAGCGGGTTCGACGCCGACGTGACATTGCCGGAAGCGTCGTACCCGAAGTCGAAATTGCGCCCCGCTGCGTCCACCGCGCGCGTGGGGTCGCTTCTCGCGTTGTAAGCGAACGTCGTCGTCAGGCCGAGCCCGCCCGGATCCACCGTTTCCGTCAGCGGAAGGACGCGGTCGAAGGTCGATGTCCGGCGGCGTCCGTCCGCGTCCGTGAGTGCGGTTGCGTTCCCGTAGGCATCGTGCGACATGGTCGACACGGCCGGCGTAAGCGTGCCGTCGATCGTGACCGCCGCCTGCCGGCGCGTAGGGTTGCCGTCGTCATCGTAGTCGACGGTAGTGACGTTGCCGCGCCGGTCCATGACCGTCTCGCGGCGTGACGGGAGGTCGTGCGTGAATTCGACCCGCTTCCCGGCGGCGTCGATGACCGCGACGAGCCGACCCGCGTCGTCGTATTCGCTGCGCACGCCGCCGCGTCCACTGGAATCGGCGATCTCGATCAAGCCGTGGCGCGAATCGTACTTGTAGCGCGACTCGGCACCGGCAGGATCGACGACGCGTACGAGATCGCCGTTCTCGTCGTAAGCATAGGTGAACGCGCGACCGTCGGGATCGATGACCTGCACGACGCGGCCCTTCGCGTCGCGGTGGAACAGCACGCTGCGTCCGTTGCTGTGGACGATGCCGGCCGGGCCGTAAGTGACCGTGTTGCCGTTGCGATCGACGACCCGCTTGACGCCGTCGATGCGGTCGATCTCCATGACCATCCCGTCGATCGTCGTATAGCGGAAGAGCCGCGGATCGAAGATGTCGAACGTCGTGTCGTCCACGAGCACGGTTCGCGGGCCGTCGTCGAGGATCAGGAGGTCGGGGTTGCCGAGATACTCCATGCGGCCGAGCGTCCCCGCGCGCGGCACGATGCCGGTGACGCGCGTGAAATCGAGCGAGCCCAGGTTCGACGTCGGTGAGAGCTGCAGGTCGAACTGCTCGACCGTGCCGTCGGACAGCGTGAGGCTGATGCGGTGCTCCGACAGTGGCGCAAGCGTGACCGTCGGGCCCGAGACGGTGCGCACCCATCCCGTGCCGAGAATGCGGTTCGTGCGCAGCGAAAGTGTCTGCACGCCGAGGCGCCAGCCGATGCCGAAGTCCCCTTGCGTCTTGACGCGGCTGTCGTACGTGCGAGTGACCGTGACCGGCACGCCCGGCGACGGGAGATTGAGATCGGTGTACGACAGCGAAAACTCGCCGATCTTGCGGTTGCCCACCACCTGGAGGGTGACCTCGGCGACGCTCTTGTTGCCGCCGCGGTCGAATGCGGAAAGACGCAGCGTGTAAAGATCGTTGAGAAGCGTCGTGGGGTCGAACGTGCCGAGCGGGCCGGCGGAAACGGGCGACGTCCCTTGGCCGATGACGATCCAGGCATCGCTCCCCGCCGGCGCGAATTCGAGCTCGTATCGGGCGAAGTTGGGATCCGTCGCCGATCCGGCCACCACGACGGGCCCGTTCACCGACGCACCGTCCACTGGTGTGGTGATCTGGACGACGGGCGGCGTCGTGTCGATCGGAGTGCGCGCGAGCACCGTCATCGTCGCCTCGCCGTGCACGGCGCCGACGGTCGCGCGGATGTTGCTGCTGCCGGCCGCGATCGCTTTCGCGATTCCCGCAGGCGTGATCGACGCGACCGATCCCACGGAAGACGACCACGCCGCCTTCAGCGTGACGTCGGCGCCGGTACCGTCGGTGAGCGTCGCGACGGCCCGATACGCGACTTCCTCGCCGGCCACGCGTGTCACGTTGCCCGGCTCGAGATCGATGCGCGCGATCGGCGCGCGCAATGGCCCGCCTGCCGACACGGTGAGATCCACCGGTGGCGCGGATGCCGGAATGAGCAGCGTCCCGAATGCGGGAGCCTGCGTCATCACTTCGCCTGCAGGTATCGTCGCCGAAAATGCGGACGTCACATTGACGGTGAGCCCGAGCGCGCCGAGCGTGGCATACGCTGTTGCGATCTGCTGGCCCACGACGAAGGGCATTGCCACCGGCTGCGGGCCCTTCGACACCGTGAGGTTCACCGCCGCGGACACCGCAATGTTCGGCGCCCCGGCCGCCGGGTCCTGCGCGAGCACCGTACCGGTGGGCGCAAGGTCGTAGACCTCGTTCAGGACGCGCGCGCCGAGCCCGGCGGCGGCGAGCGCCGTCTCGGCCGCGGGCAGCAGCAGGCCCACGACGTTGGGAACCGACGCGCCGGTGGTCGTCAGGTTCACCATGAACGACTGCTCGGCGTAGGCACCCTGCGAATCGGTCACGCGCACCGTGACGAACGTCCAACCCCATGGGCATGGATTTCCGAACGAACCGCACGTCGGCTCGAAGCGAACGCGTCCGTTCGCGTCCATCGTCACGTGGCTCGGCGCCGAGATCGAGTACGTGAGCGTGTCCCCCGCGTCGCCATCGAACGCGGTCACCTGGTAGTAATTCGTGAACAGCCCGCCCGGAGGATTGGGGTTGAACCGCTGCAGGAGCGACGTCGGCGGCGTGGACGTGATCACGGGCGGCACGTTCGCGGGCTTGATCTTGATGAACACCGTCGCGGGCGCGGAGTTCGCCGTGCCGTCGTTGACCGCGTACGTGAACTCGGTGCCTTCCGTGAGGCGGGGATCGCCGACGGTGCCCCGCTGCTTCGGATTGCGGAAGCTCCGCGGCATCGCGGTGTTGAACAGCACGTGCCCCGCGTCGTCGACGTCGCCCTCCATGAAGTTCACCTGGTGGGCGCTCTTCGGGCCGGGCAGCCAGTTGTTGGGCGCGCCGCGGACCATCGTATGGACGAGGCCGGAGGTGCTGGTGCTGATGTTCTGGGCGAGGATGTCCGCGTGGCCGTCGTTGTCGGCGTCGACGATCTGCACGTTCGTGGCCATGCCCTGGCTGCCATGGAGTCCGGCCGCCGGAATCGACGCCTTCAAGGCGCCCGTGCGCCCATTCAGGATGACGATCTCGGTCGACGAGTTGGTCACGACCTCCGCAATGCCGTCGCCGTCGAGGTCGTAGACCTGCACGTTGGCGGCCCCCGAGCGGAAGCCCGCGCCGACCGTGCCACGCGCGGCAATCGTGTACGTCCACTTGATGCGGCCGTCCGCGGCGATCGCCGTCACGAGGTCGTGCGCGTTGATGACGAAATCCGGCGCGCCGTCGCCGTCGACGTCGGCGATGGTGAGCCACGGCGTCCAGTAGAACGGCAGCCGGATGTAACGCTTCACCGCGCCGGTGACTCCGTCGTAAACAATGAGGCCATTGAACCGGTACAACGGTTCCGACGGATTGCTCGGGCCGCCGGTCTTGTCGAACGCGTGGAGGTGAACGATCTCCGCCTTGCCGTCCCCGTCGAGGTCGGCTGCGAGAGCCTGGATCGGCTCGTAGAAGGACTGCCACAGCAGCGTCCATGTGCCGCCGCTCTTCTTCCACACGTCGCTGCCCGACACGATCTCGAGCTCGCCGTCGCCATCGAGGTCGACCGTGAAGGGCGCGCGCTCGCGCCATGGATCGCGGCCGCCGGCGTCGTAGCCATGGCCCGATGGATTGGGGGCTTTCAGCTTCTCGAGGATCGTGCCGTCGATGCCGCTCATCAGGATCGTCAGGCGGCAGGCCACACCCTGGTCCGCCGCGTCACCCGTCACGCTCCGGCAGGCAGCAGTCTTGTTCGGACCGCCCCCGGCCGGCGTGTACACCCCCTCGCTGGCGGCGATGTTCGCGCGGAACAGGAGCGTGGGCGCGGCAGCGGCCGAGAAGCGCGCGACGTGCATGCTCGAGAACATCGTGCCGTCGTACGCGTGCTGGTAACGATCCTCGGTGCTGGGCGGGCTCCCGGGCGCCAGCACGTCGCCGAGTGGGACCGAGACGCGCGGAGACATCCACTTGATGCGTCCGGTCGTCGTGTCGAATGCGAAGATGCGGTCGAACGGCGCGAAGCCCGCGGCACCGATCCTGGTGTCGCGCTCGCATCCCGCCAGTGCTCCCACGTACTCGAGCTTGCCGTCGTCGTCGATGTCCGCGAGCACCTGCGCGACGGCATTGGTGAAGAAGGAGCAATCCGTGTAGCCCGTGACGTCCTGGTTCCAGAGCGTGGCGCCCGTGCGCCCGTCGACCGCGCGCGTTCCGCCCTGGTGATTCAGCAGCAGGTCGGGGAAACCGTCACTGTTGACGTCGCCGACGACCGGGAACGAAAAGACGAGCTGGCCCCCGACGCTATTGCGCCAGGCTTCCTCGACGCCGAACGGCGGCGGCGCGATCGATGCCGGGGCCACGAACGTGAACGAGCCATCGGCATTGAACGACGACAGCGTTCCCTTCGCCGGATCGGTGAGCTTGACCGACGTGATCGCCTTGCCGCTCGGATTCTCGTCGTTGCCCAGCACGCCGGGCGCTGGCACCGACAGCGTCTGGTCGACACGCGCCTCGTACGTGTCGTCGACGGCCATGGGCGATGCCGAGGTCTGCAGCGTCACCGTGAACATCTTCTCGTCGAAGGCACCCGCGTGGTCGGTCACGCGCACCGTGACGCTGTAGTCACCCGCCGTGCGGCCCACGGTGGGCCACGCGAGGTCGGAGCCCGTCAGCGTGAGCCCCGGCGGACCCGATGGCAGCGAGAACGTGAGCGTCTCGGCCGTATCCGGATCCGCCGCCGTCAGCTTGCGCGCGAACGTCGTCCCGATCGCGACGACCTGGTTCTCCTGCGTCCCCAACACCGGCGGCCGGTTCGCAGGTGCCGTCACCGTCACGTCGAAGCTCGCCGTCGACGTGTGACCGCTCGTGTCCGACACCTGCACCATGAACGTGTGCGTGCCGACTTGCCCCGACGTCGGCATCCAGTCGATCAGCGGCACAGGATCGAGTCGCGCGCCCGACGGCGCCGCCGGCAACGCGTAGGTCAGCACGTCGCCTGCGGAATCGCTTGCCGACACCACCACCTGCAGCCGCGTGCCCAGCGCGATCGTGCGATCCGCGATCGGCACGATCTGCGGACCGCCGTCCGCCACCGTCACCTGCGTGGTCGCATTCGCCGACAGCTCGCCGTCGAATGCCGTCAGTTGCAGGATGTATGTACCGGGTGCGCTGAAGCTCGCCTGCGTCGACAAGGCATTCGCGCTCGCGAAGGTCACGTATCCCGGCCCCGACAGGACGCTCCACGTCGTCGCCAGCACGCCAGGCGGTGCCGGCTTGCCGTCGTCCGTCGCCGTTCCCGCCAGCGAGGCGCTCGACGGCAGCGTCACCGACTGTGCGATCCCCGCGCTCACGACCGGAGGCTGGTTCGCCCCGGGCCCGGGGATGTCCATCACGGTCACCGTCACGTCCGCGCTCGTGACGAGCGCGCCGTCGTTCGCCGTCAGCCGCAGGACATACGTCCCCGCCGCGGAAAACGTCGCCGTCGTGCTCGCTGCCGACGCGTTGCCGAAGCCGACCGTCCCCGGTCCCGATACCTTGCTCCACGCGAGCGTCAGCGCGCCCGGCGGACTCGGCAATCCATCGTCGCTCACCGTCGCTTGCAGGTTCGCCTGCGCCGGCAGCGTGATCGTCTGGTTGGCGCCGGCGCTCACCACCGGCGCCTGGTTCGCCGTCTCGACACGCACGTCCGCGTCGTAGCGCAGGTACAGGTTGGCGGCGTCCTGCTGGTAGAACACCGCCGTCAGGTCCGCGTCACCCGCCGTGTCCCCCTTCGCGTCCGTCACCACGGGCGCAACCCCCGCCCAATCGCCCACGTTGCCGTCCCGGATCACCGTGGCCGCCCACACGAGCCCCGACACCGCGAACGCCACGAGGAACACGAACAGCCCCGTCTGCTGCGGGTACCGTCGCCGCATCCACAGCCCGACGACGAACACGCCGACCGCCAGCAGGGGTACCAGCCACGGTGACAACGGGACCGGGACCACCGGGTTCACCGGACCGCTCACCGCCTGCAGCGTGATCGCGAACGGTGAGGTGACGTCCTGCGCCCCGCCACCCGACGACAGCACCACCGCACGCATCGTGGCGCCCGCCGGCAGCATCGCCAGCGGCATCGACGACTCGATCACCGCCGCGCCGCTCGTGCCGTTGCCCAGCCCCACGTTCCAGCCACCGGCGTCGTACGTCGCAGCCGCGCCCATCGCGCCGCCGCTGCATACCTGCCGTGCAAGAAGGGTGACCGACGCACCCGTGGACGTAGTCGAGATCACCGTGGTGGCGATCTGCTCGATGCCCGCAATCGGCCCCGCCGGGCTCGAAACGCCGCATCCGGTGGCCGAGTCGTTGTCCGTGTCCAGCAGCAGGCTGTACGAAACCACCGCGGCGCTCGAGACCCCGGCGCTCGTGGTTGCGGCGACGAATGCCATCGCTCGCGCGACACGCAACACGACAGATGCGAGGGCAATGCGCATCACGATGTACCCGACTGAGGCTTCTGAAAAAGCCTATAGAAGCCCCAGTGCAGGCACATGTAACAACAAGTAACATCGCGCCCAACGCCCGGGATCTGTGGCCTACATTCGGCGAAAGCCACGGAACGTTGGACTATTCAGCAGGACGTCGTCCGGCAGGACCAGGACCAGGACCGGCTCACTGCATGGTCGAACAGGTCCGGTTGTGGCGAGCAGACACAGACTCATCCGCTCAGTGCAGCAGAGAGGCGGCGGACCGCGGCCTAGATGCACCCGCCGAAGATATCCGTGCCCGCAGAGTCCGGAAGCATCTGCGTTTGCGTATTGCAGATCTTCCCCACGATATCCTTGTTCGACTTCACGTCGGGCTTGCCCGCGTCGTCGTTGGCCACGTTGCCGCACTGCGCGTTCACGGCGCACGACTTGCCCGGCGTGCCACCGAGGTTGCTCTGCGCGCCATAGCCACAGTAGTAGCGCTGGAGCGGATCATCGGCGGTCGGAAAGAAGAAGCGGGGACCAGGCGGATTGAATTGCCGCGTGGTCTCCACGCGATTGAAGCACTGCACGAACGTCGTGGCCGACGCGATGTCGTCGAAGGCGTCGTAGGGCGTACCGCCGCCGCCCGTGCGCTTGGCCGTGAACACATACGCGGCGTTGCGTGGCGGCGTATCGCCATCCTTCTTCGACGGCACGATGCTCTTGCCCGCGACGATGGCCCCACCCAGCACGTTGAGCCCCTGGCTCGTCCAGAAGATGGCGGCGGAGCGGCCCGCGTTGGCCGACTCGCGCAGGGCCGCGCGCAAGGCGACCGCCACGTCGGTGAAGTAGCTCGGGTTGTCGGGGGCGTCGTTGCCGTTGCCGAGATACTCGTAGAGCTCGTGGCCACCCACGGCAGTGATCGGATCGCGCCCCATCACGGCTCGCGCGAGCGGCGCGCCGGTGTCGAACGCATTGGTGGCACTCAGGCAATTGTTGCCGCAGGGCGCGACCTTGGTGGCCTTCGTGGTCGCGTACACCTTGTCGACGGGACAGAAGTTGTTGGCGGTCGCGAGCGCGGGAACCATGGTGGCATAAAGGTTGGCGTGGCGCTGTCCGGTAGGCGTGAGCGCGAAGACCGGCCCGGGGGACGGCGGATTCGTGTCTTCGGCGTGACGGAACGCATACACCACCGGCGTGCATGCCTGCGCCAGCGCGCTACCCGCGGCAAGGAGCGCGCAGGTGCCGAGGACGACGGCGCCGGCGAGCGCCCGCAGGTGCCGCATCGTGTGCTTCGAGTCGAGTTCGTGGGCCATCACAGGCGAATCCGGTAGATCGTGCCGTTGCTCGTGGCGCCACCGGTGACCGTGGTGCCGTAGAAGCTGCCGTCGGGTGCGACGAGGAGGCTCGAGTTGGGATTCCCGCCATCGATCCCGCCGGCGAAGCTGTACAGCAGGGTGACCGCGCCGGCGGGCGTCATGCGGAAGAAGGTGCCCGCGTCGAAATAGCCGCCATTGACCGTGACCCCGTAGAAGTTGCCGTCGTGTCCGATGCGCAACCGGCTCGACGGATGGCTGCCGTCGGCGGAACCCCCCGCGAACGAATGCAGCACGGTGGCCGACGCCGATGCGGGACTGAAACGGAAGAGCGTGCCGGCGCCCTTGGTGCCGCCGGCGCTGGTGGATCCGTAGAGGTTGCCGTCCGCCGTGTTGCGCAGCTTGGTCTCCGGATAGCGGCCATCGTCGCCGGTACTGCCGAACGAGTGGAGGACGACATAGCTGCCGCCATCGGGCGCGATGCGGAAGATCGTGCCGACATTGTTGGCGCCGCCGTGGTAGGTCACGCCGTACAGGTAGCCGTCGTTCGAATCGGACAGCCCCGCGACCGGCGAATGACCGTCGCCCGTGGCGGCGAAGGAGTGCAGCACGGTGTGCGCGCCGGCCGCGGTGATGCGGAACACCGTGCCCACGCCGTTGGCGCCCCCCGTGGTGGTGGTCCCGTAGAACTGGCCGTCGTCGCGCAGCGTGAGCCCCTGCGGCGCGCTGCCGCTGGCGGCCGCGCCGAAGTGGAAGAGCGTGGTGACCGCGCCGTCCAGCGTCATCCGGAAGAAGGTGCCGCCGCCATGCGCGCCGCCGGCGGTCGTGGTCGCATAGAAGAAGCCGTCGTCACCGAGCTCCAGGCCCGATGCGGGGTACTGCCCGTCACCCGGTGCCGGGGTGAAGGAGTACAGGACCGTGTGCACGCCTTGCGGTGTCACGCGGTACAACGTGCCCACGCCGCCGTTGCCGCCGTAGGTCGTGGTGCCATAGAAGTTGCCGTCGGGCCCCGCGGTGAGGCCGGAGTCGGGGTAGTTGCCGTCGTTGCCGCCGGAGAAGGTGTAGAGCGTGGTCTCCGGCGAGACCTTGCACGTCACGGCCACGCTGGTGATGTCCGCGGATGCGATCACGCCACTCGCGCCGGCCAGCGTGCACACCTGCCCCGACGGCTGCGTCGACAGTTCCACGGAATAGGCGCTTCCGCCGTCGGCCGTGAGCGCGAAGCGGAACGTGCCGTTGGCCGGCACCGACAGCGAGTCCATCTCGTTGTTGACGAGCGTGACCGACCCTGCGGTGAGTCCCGAGACGGTGCCGCCCACCGTGAACGGACCGGCATTGCCGGAATCGTCGGAGTCGCCGCAGCTTGCGAGCTGCACGCCGATCACACCCACCAGCGCCACGCCGGCAAGCTTCGCAAGGCCACCGCCTCGCAGCACCCTGCCCGCATCGCGAATCCGCTTCACCGCCGCGAGGCGGAGAGCCCTTACCCTGAAATCACGCACACGCACTCCGTGATGAACGACCTGTTGGCCCGGCCTGCCGCAAGGCAGTCGCGAGAGGAACGAAGGACCCGGGACACACGCTGGCGCCCCGCGGGTCCCGGAGCTTACAGTAGTGCACGTGCACCTTGCGCGCCAGTCGCGGCAGCGCCTAGGCCACCGACGTCAGCCGCGAGACCCCGCGCCGCGCCGCATGCTCGCGCGCCCAGGTGGCCGCGAGCACCGCGAGCTCGTCCGCCGGCAACGGATGGCTCAGGAGGAACCCCTGGCACTCGTCGCACTCGTGCGCGCGCAGGAAGTCGAGCTGCTCGCGCGTCTCCACCCCTTCGGCCACCACACGGATGCGCAGGCTCCGCGCCATCGCGATCACGGCGCGCGTGATGGCGGCGTCGTCGGCGTCGTGTGGCAGGTCCTTGATGAACGAGCGATCGACCTTCACGTTGTCGATCGGGAAGCGCTTCAGGTAGCCCAGCGACGAGTAGCCGGTGCCGAAATCGTCGATGGACACCGCGATACCCAAGTCGCGCAGGCGCGACAGGAGGGTCACCGCGCGCTCCGGGCTCTGCATCACCATGCTCTCGGTGATCTCGAGCTCGAGCCCATCCGGCGACAGCGCCGTCTCGGCGAGCGCATCGCTGATGTCCACGATGAGGTCATCGGCGGCGAACTGGCGGGCCGACAGGTTGACAGCCACGCGCATGCCCACGAGACCCTGCGCGCGCCACTGCACCGCCTGCGCGCAGGCGGAGCGCAGCACCCAGCGGCCGATCGGCACGATGAGGCCCGTCTCCTCCGCGAGCGGAATGAACTGGTTGGGCGCCACCATGCCCAGATCCGGATGGTTCCAGCGCAGGAGCGCCTCCACCCCCACCATGCGCCCGCTGCCGATGTCCACGCGCGGCTGGTAGTGCAGCACGAACTCGCGCCGGCCGAGCGCCTGGCGCAGCGACGATTCGAGCGCGAGCCGCTCGAACGAATGGCCGTTCTGCTGGGCCGCATAGAACTGGAACGTGTTCTTGCCGCGGTCCTTGGCGACGTACATCGCGATGTCGGCGTTCTTGAGGAGCGCCTGCGGATCCTGGCTGTCGACAGGATAGGTCGAGATGCCGATGCTGCCCGTCACGTGGAACTCGCGTCCCGACAGCATGTAGGGACGGCCGATCGCGGCCAGGACGTTCTGCGCAATCGCCGTGACCTCGCGCACCTCGGCGGCATCCTCGACCAGGACCACGAACTCGTCACCGCCCAGGCGCGCCACGGTGTCGCTCTCGCGCAGGTGATGACGCAACCGGCGCGCGACCTCCTGCAGCAAGCGGTCACCCGCCTCGTGCCCCAGGCTGTCGTTGATGTTCTTGAAACGGTCGAGGTCGATGAAGAAGAGGGCGAACTGCCTGTTGCGCCGCTGCGCGAGCGAGAAGGCGCGTTGCAGGGTGTGCATGAACATCGTGCGGTTGGGCAGGCCGGTGAGCTCGTCGAAATGCGCGAGCCGCCGGATGCGCTCCTCGGCGCGGCGCGACTGCGTCACGTCGCGCGCGATGCCGCGGTAGCCGGTGAACGCGCCGTCGGCATCGAACACCGGCTCGCCCGAGAAGGAGAGGTAACGCCATTCGCCGTCGCTGTCGCGCACCGTGAGCGTGAGATCGCGAAAGGGCTGTCGCGCCGTCGTGAGTGATCGGTAGCGCGCGAGGTCCGCCTCGGACAGCGGGATGGGTCCCTGGATCGCGCCGTTGCTGCCGCGCAACTGCGCGATGCCCGGCCAGTCGCGATCCGGATCCATGCCCGACACCTCGGTAAAGCGCAGGTCGGCGTCCTGCTCCCAGTACCAGTCCGAGGAAAGTGCCAGCAGGCTCCGAAAGCGCGACTCGCTGTGGCGCAGTCGCGCCTCGGCCTCCCGGCGCGCGGTGATGTCCTCGTTGATGCCGGCCAGGCGCAGCGCGCGTCCGTTCGCATCGCGCTGCGAGACGCGCCCGCGGCAGCGCACCCACTTCCACGAGCCGTCGCGCGCATGCACGCGGTGCTCGAGGTTGTAGTCGGCCTTGCGGCCCGTGATCACCTCGACGTACTCGTGCAGGATCGCCTCGCGCTCGTCCTCGTGGGTGAGCGCCATGAGCGATGCGAAGTCGGTGTTCGTCGGCCGCGGCTCGCCGCCCAGGAGCTCGTTCCAGCGCTCGGACAGGTACACGCGGCCCGACGTGTCGACGTCCACGAGGATGAGGCTCGAGCCGAAGAGCGCCGTGTTGAGCCGCGCGATCGCCGCGTCGCGCTCGTCCTCGGCGTGCTTCTCGCGCGTGATGTCGCGCAACGTGCCGCGCAGCAGGGTCACCTCGCCCGCAGGTCCGGTGAAGGCCTCGAGCAACGCGTGCAGCCAGAGCACGTGGCCGCCGTCGTGCACGACGCGGAGCTCGGTGTCGGCATTGGCGCCGGCGGCCAGGGCACGGTGAGCGAGCCCCTTCATGCGCTCGCGATCGTCGACGTGCACCCGTGCCACGAGCTGCGCCGCCGAGGGAGGGCCGAGCGAGGAATCGAGGCCGAGCAGGCGATGGCACTCCTCGGAGCAATCGAGCGTGCCGGACTCCGGGACGTAGCTGAAGCTGCCGAGGGTTGCGATGCGCTGCGCTTCCACGAGGTGCGCCGCCGTGGCCCGCGCCCGGCTGGTGCGCTCGCTCACGCGCAACTCGAGCTGCATCTTCTCGTGCTGGAGCGCGCGATAGAGCTCGGTCATCTCCGCCGACGCCAGGTCCTGCGAGCGCTCGAGGAGGTAGCGGTCCTGGTCGGATTCGCGATACGCGCGGCTGACGCTCTCGAGCACCGCCTCCCACTGTTCCTGCGACGGGCCCTGCGTGCGATCGATGCCGAGGCGCGCGAGCTGGCGCGTGAGCAGGGGATGCAGCCGGTTCACGCCGGTGCCTCGTCGAACAGCGTGACCGTCATCGTCTGGTTGTGCAGGTCGCATGCGTCGCCCGGATGGCGGCGCCCGATTTCCCCGTAGGAATAGAAGCCCACCTGTGCGGCCTCGCGCGGCAAGGCATCACGCACGCTCTCGATCTCCTCCTCCGTGCGCTCGCCCAGCACCAGCCGCCGTCCGACGCACGACACGGCGAGGGCGAGCGGGGACGCCGACTCGCAGAACGACCGCGCGGCGCGCGCCCCGGCGAGCCCCGCGCTCTGCACGAGGCTGTCGGTGCGCGTGCGCATGAGGCGCGCACGGTAGCCTTGCGGCACGTTGCCGGCGAAGCGCAGCGACTGGTCGTCCTCGTTCATGCCGAGAATCGTGCGCACGAGAGGCGAGCCGTCGTCCTCGGGATGGCGCACGGCAAGCGGAAAGAGAAGCGCGGTGGCCGGAAGGCCCGACGCCCGCTCGCCGAGATACGTGCGATAGAGCGACAGCGCCGGCTTGCCGTCGAGCTCGTAGAGGATGTTGCCCGCGGCGCGCGTGATCGTGCGCTCCGGGCCGAAGGCGGACCATCCTGCGTGGCAGCCGTGTCCCGTCTGCAGGCGTTCGCCGTACAGGCCCACCGCCGTCACCTGGCCGGTGAGAGGACCGTCGTCCCCCAGCACCCAGGTCGAGCCGAAGCGGTCGCCATCGCCGGCCAGGCCGCCCGCGACCTCGACATCGGAGGCAAACGATGCATCGAGGCCGGCTGCGAGCTCGCTCCCATTGGCGGACAGGCCGTCGCACAGCACGAGCACCGCCCGCAGGCCGGGCGCGGCGAGGTCGCGCCCGAGCGCCTCGCCCACCAGACGGGCGTCGCTACCTGCCGCAATCGGGCGCATCGCCTTGCGCAACGTGACGGCCTCGAAGCGCGCGATCGCGACCGTGAGACTGTCGTCGCGCACCCGTCCGGAAGCGATCTCCCCCGCGGTGGAGCAGCCCATGCGCGCGGCGCGCGGCAGGCAGGCGGCGAGCTCCGCCAGCGCCCCACGCAGGCGCGCGGTGGACGTGCCACCGAAGACGATGGCAAGCGTCCCGGGCGAATCGAGCTCGACGGGCAGCGGCGACGACCAACCTGCGGCGTCGCTCCACACGAGCGTCTTCAGGAACATACGTCTTGTCCGGTACAAAGCATGGTCGAGCCGAGCGAGGCCTTCCGCGATCCGCAGGTTGAACAGCGGAGCAATAAGCGCGCCGCGCAAGGAACGGCGACTGGCGCGGCGCGACGAGCGGCCGCGCGACGAGTGGTGGCCGGCCATCAAGCGGCCATGAAAAAGGGCGCCATCACTGGCGCCCTTTCCACTCGACCGGCGCATGGGCGCCGGCGAAACGCAATCTTACTCGGCGATGCCGATCGGCGGCACCGCAGCCGCCGCCGGAGCCACGGCCTCACCACCCTTGCCGTTGGCCGCATCCTCTTCCGCCGCCGCCTTCATCGACAGGCGCACGCGGCCCTTCTCGTCGGCCTCGATCACCTTCACGCGCACGATCTGGCCTTCCTTCACGTAGTCGGAGACCTGGTTCACGCGCTCCTTGGCGATCTGCGAGATGTGCAGCAGGCCGTCCTTGCCGGGCAGCAGCTGCACGATCGCGCCGAAGTCCAGCAGGCGCAGCACCGGGCCTTCGTAGATCTTGCCCACTTCGACTTCGGCCGTGATGCCCTCGATGCGCTTGCGCGCGACTTCGCAGGCTTCGGCGTTGACCGACGCGATGGTGACCGTGCCATCGTCCTTGATGTCGATCGTGCAGCCCGTCTCTTCGGTGAGCGCGCGGATGACCGCGCCGCCCTTGCCGATCACGTCGCGGATCTTCTCCGGATTGATCTTGAACGTGTACATGCGCGGCGCGTGCGCGGAGATCTCGGTGCGCGCGTGCGGCATGGCTTCCTGCATGATCCCGAGGATGTGCATGCGGCCTTCGCGCGCCTGCGACAGCGCCACGGCCATGATCTCCTTGGTGATGCCCTGGATCTTGATGTCCATCTGCAGCGCCGTGATGCCACGATCGGTGCCGGCCACCTTGAAGTCCATGTCGCCCAGGTGATCCTCGTCACCCAGGATGTCGGTCAGCACCGCGAAGCGGTTGCCGTCCTTGATGAGGCCCATCGCGATGCCCGCGACGTGCGCCTTGGTGGGCACGCCGGCGTCCATGAGTGCCAAGCTGCTGCCGCACACCGACGCCATCGACGAGCTGCCGTTGCTCTCCGTGATTTCCGAGACGACGCGCATCGAGTAGGCGAATTCCTCGCCCGTGGGCAGGACGGCGATCACCGCGCGCTTGGCGAGGCGGCCGTGGCCGATCTCGCGGCGCTTGGGGCTTCCCACGCGGCCCGTCTCGCCGGTGGCGTACGGGGGGAAGTTGTAGTGGAACATGAAGCGGTCGCGATACTCGCCCATGAGCGCGTCGATGATCTGCTCGTCACGCGCGGTGCCGAGGGTGGCCACCACGAGCGCCTGCGTCTCGCCGCGCGTGAAGAGCGCGGAGCCGTGCGTGCGCGGCAGCACGCCCGTGCGCACGCTGATGGGACGCACGGTACGCGTGTCGCGACCGTCGATGCGCGCCTCACCGGCAAGGATCTGCTGGCGCACGATCTTGGCCTCGAGGTCGAACAGCATGTTGCCGACGGTGCGCGAAAGATCGGGCGGGGCATCCGCGGGCAGCACCTGCGCGGTAGCGGCCTTGTAGATTTCCTTCAGACGCTGCTGGCGCTGCTGCTTCTGGCGCATCTGGTACGCGCCACGCAGGTCGGCCTCGGCGGCGGCGGATACTTGCGCGAGGAGCGCTTCGTCCTTGACCGGCGGCTGCCAGTCCCACTCGGGCTTGCCACCCTCTTCCACCAGCGAGTGGATGAGGTCGATCGCCACCTGCTGCTGCTGGTGGCCGAACACCACCGCGCCCAGCATCACTTCCTCGGGCAGCTCGTGGGCTTCGGACTCCACCATCAGCACGGCAGCTTCGGTACCGGCGACCACGAGGTCGAGTTGCGACGTCGCGAGCTCGGTCTTGGAGGGATTGAGCACGTACTGGCCGTGGAGGTAGCCCACGCGCGCCGCGCCGATCGGGCCCGCGAACGGGATGCCGGCGAGCGACACGGCCGCCGACGCGCCGATCATCGCGACGATGTCCGGATCGATCTCCGGATCGATCGACATCACCGTGGCCACGATCTGCACGTCGTTGTAGAAGCCATCCGGGAAGAGCGGGCGCAGCGGACGGTCGATGAGACGCGACGTCAGCGTCTCCTTCTCCGAGGGACGGCCTTCGCGCTTGAAGAAGCCACCCGGGATCTTGCCCGCGGCGTAGGTCTTTTCCTGGTAGTCGACGGTCAGCGGAAAGAAGTCCTGGCCGGCCTTGGCGGTCTTGGCGGCCACACACGTGACGAGCACCACGGTATCGCCGAGGCTCGCCATGACGGCGCCTCCGGCCTGGCGGGCGATCTCGCCGGTTTCGAGGGTCAGCGTGTGCGCGCCGTATTGGACGGATTTCTTGATGGCAGTAGGCATAGTGGGTATCCCATGAACGACGAGGGCCGCGCTCGAAGTTGCGAAGCGCGGCCCTCGCGGGAAAGCGGTGGAAACGACATCGCCCGCAGGTTGCGCGGGCGATGACGGGGGAGTTACTTGCGCAGGCCGAGCTTGTCGATCAGCGAGCGATACGAATCGGTGTTGCGGGACTTCAGGTAGTCGAGCAGCTTGCGCCGACGCGACACCATGCGCAGCAGGCCGCGGCGCGAGTGGTGGTCCTTCACGTTCGACTTGAAATGGTCGGTAAGACCGTTGATGCGGGCGGTGAGCAGCGCGACCTGGACTTCGGGGGAGCCCGTGTCACCTTTGCCGCGCTGGTTGTCGGCGATCACCTTCGCCTTGTCGGTAGCCGTCACGGCCATGGCGTTCTTCCTCTTCTCTCGTCTATCCGGTTGCGATTTCGCAAAGTCTTAAATTATAAGCCGAAAAATACGGTTTCGGCAAGATGCGGGGCGTCCCGGCGTCAGGGCAACCCGCAAATGACCAGTCTTGGCAAAGTTGCGATGTCCGGCGGCGGCTGGAGGCGAAGTTGGCGCAGCTCCGAGCGCAGGCAAATTATCATGGTGACGCACAATCCGAACCTCGCGGTCGTCTGTGACGCGGAGCAGATCGTGTGGGCCACCTTCGACAGGAAGGACGACTCCAAGATCGCCTATACCGCGGGTGCAATCGAGAGCCCGGAGATCAACAAACATGTGGTCGATGTCCTGGAAGGGACAAAGCCAGCGTTCAATAATCGCCGCGTGAAGTACCACTGACGGCATGGCAGACAAGAAGCTCACCGACCAGCCGCGTAGATTCGCGAAGGCGCGCGCCGCAGTTACAGCGCAGGAATGCCAACCTCGCGAGCGCGGTCACGGACGCGCCGCACCACATCGCCCAAGTCGCGGGCCTCGAGGCGATTTTTGCGCAGGAACGCCGCCCACTGGGTGCGCTTGACGGCGTCGGCCGCGAAGGCATCGCTCAACCCAGCCGGCAGTTCCGCCGGGATGAGCGCTTGCCGCCGCTCGAACGTCGTTGCAATCGCGCGCCGCAGGACGGCGGCATCGACCTCGCGGTCCTGCAGCAGGTGGTCCAGATCGAAGTAGTCCTTCATCCGGCTGTTACCCATACCGAGCAGGCAAATGGCGTGTAGTTTCTCGGCGATGACCGTGGCTTTGGGGTAGATGCGCAGCGTCGCGGTAGGCACGTCGGGCAGCAGACCAGGATAGGGCATGGCCTGCGGTGCAGGCGTCACGGCGTCACCAAAGCCCACATCGACCTGCAGAGCGATTCGGGCGGCATCGAGCGTGGCTCGCAGTTCGACGCGCACGCCGCCGTAGCGAGCGTCCTCGCGAATCGGCGAGACCTGTACCGATGCCGCGTCGAACGCGATGCCGTCGTCGATGGACATGGTGCATAGCGAGCGGAAGATGGCAGCCAAGCGCTCCGGGTCGTCGGAGCCGAAGCCGAGCAGGTCGGCATCGCGCGTCGGCCGGTGCGGCTGGCCGTACCACAGCGCGAAAAGCAGCGCACCCTTGAGTACGAATTGCGATGCATGCTCCGAGGTTGCCAAGCGGTAGAGCAGGCGCTCGATACCGTAGCGCGAGAGGACGAGGTTGAAGTCCTCCTTGGCCGAATCGGCATGGTTCTTGAGCCTGGCGCGGATGGAGGCCGCACGGTTCGTGCTCATGCAGTGATGGCCTCGATGTAGGGCCGCATCACTCCCGCCACACGTCCGGCCTGAGCATGGTGCCACAGCTCGTCCATCGTGAACTTGCGCTTGGCCCAACCATCGCGCAGCGCCTCGATGGCAACGTCGACGCCGATCTTGTTGCGGAAGCGGAAGCAGTCCACCACCGTCTTTGCGGCACTGAACACGGGCACCGGAACACCATCCACCTTGATGCGAGCGACGCCGGTTGCCAGGGCTTTGTCGCTCATGCGGACTATACGTAGTTGCGGCTGGCCCAGTCGTGGCGCCGCGGTGTTGTACGGGACGGCGAGCCAGACCTCGAACGGCGCCTGGGTGCCGATGTCATGCACGCGCAGCGCAGAGAGCAGGCACACCACGCCCTTGGGCACGCGCAGAGCCACTTCGGCGAGCGAGCGGTATTCGGTGACCGCTTTGCCCGGCACGCTGTAGAGGCCACGCGCCAGCCGCTCCAGCTTGCCGCTGCGAACCATGCGCGTGAGCGTGACCAGCGGCAGCCCGTACAGCACGAGATCGCGCGCACGCAGCAGCCCGCGTTTGCGCGCAAGGCGAAGGATGTGCTCTTCGTGCGAAACGGGGACCGGCATAGTGGGAGTTTGTTTCAAATACTATGAAATAGTCAATATTGTCATCGAATATCAAACAAGGGTCCGACGTCCGGTCCGGATTCCGCCAAAGCCGATGGCAACACCCGCGACGGCTGCGCCTTGCCGTCCACCACCGTGGCGAGCCCGAGCAGGCGCCCGCCCGTGAAGACCGCGTACTCCCCATCTGGATGCGAGGCGACGAGAATCGCCTGGCCATGCGCAAAACCGCGCCCGGCCGAGGCGCCCACCACGATCCGCGGCATGTCCTGCAACAACTCGGCCGCGGGACGCAGCAATGCCTCGCGGTCGGGCTCCCGCATCGCCTCGAGTGCCACGAGCGTGACGGCGCCCTCGAGGCCGAATCCACCCGTGGCCGTGCGCCGCAGACCCGTCAGGTGCGCGCCGCAACCGAGCGCTTCGCCGACATCCTCGGCCAGCACGCGCACGTAGGTGCCCTTGCTGCAATCGATACTCAGGGTGGCCACCGGCGACTCCCACGACAGCAACGCGAGCCCGTACACGACGATGGGCCGCGGCGCGCGCGTCACCTCCTCACCCGCCCGCGCGAAGCGATACAGCGGCTGCCCGTCGACCTTCAGAGCCGAGTACATCGGCGGCACCTGCTCCTGCGGCCCCGTGAAGCGGACCAGCACCGCCAGGAGATCCTCGCGCGTGAACGTCACCGGACGCTCCTTGCGCACCTCGCCCTCGGCGTCGCCGGTCGCGGTAGTGATACCGAAGCGGATCGTGGCCACGTAGCTCTTGCGCGCGTCGAGCAGGCGCTGTGCGAAACGCGTAGCCTCGCCGAAGCACAGCGGCAACAACCCCGATGCGAGCGGATCGAGCGTGCCCGTGTGCCCGGCCTTGTTGGCGCGCAGGAGCCACCGCGCCTTCTGCAAGGCGGCGTTGGACGTCATGCCCGTGGGCTTGTCGAGCAGCAGCACGCCGTCGATGTCACGGCGGACGATGCGGATCCGTTCGGCTTGCTTCACGGTGAGGTCGCTGCGCGTGCAGCGAGCGCGCTATTCAGCGAGCTTGCGATCCGACGCCACCGCGTCGTCGATCAACTGCGAGAGCTTCATCCCCGCCTCGATCGAGTCGTCGTAGGCGAAGTGCAGTTGCGGTACCGAGTAGAGGTCGAGGCGGTGCGAAAGCTGCGTGCGCAGGAACCCCGCCGTGCGCGCGAGCGCGCGCACGGTGTCGTCGCCGTGCTCGCGTCCGGCGAGATGCGTGAAGTGGATCGTGGCGTGCGACAGGTCGGGCGAGACGTCCACGCGCGTGACCGTCACCGGCCCCACGCGCGGATCCTTCACCTCGTGGTGCAGGAGGTCGGCCATCTCCTTCTGGATCTGGTCGCCGACCCGCTGCGCGCGCTGCGAATGCTTTTTCATCGTCTACAACGTCCTGCTGACCTCGACAATCTCGAAGACCTCGATCTGGTCGCCCTTCTGCAGGTCGTTGTAGTTCTTGAGCGAGAGACCGCACTCGAAGCCGGCCTTGACCTCGCGCACGTCGTCCTTGAAGCGCTTGAGCGAGTCGAGCTCGCCCTCGTGCACCACGACGTTGTCGCGCAGCAGGCGCACGCGCGCGCCGCGCTTGACGAGACCCTCGAGCACGTAGCAACCCGCCACCGTGCCCACCTTGGAGATGCGATAGACCTCGCGCACTTCCACCATGCCGAGCTGGGTCTCCTTGCGCTCCGGAGCGAGCATGCCCGACAGCGCCGCCTTCACCTCATCCACGGCGTCGTAGATGATGTTGTAGTAGCGGATCTGCACGCCGCTGCCTTCGGCGAGCTTGCGGGCCTGCGCGTCGGCGCGGGCATTGAAGCCGATCACCACCGCCTTCGATGCAAGCGCCAGGTTGATGTCCGACTCCGTGATGCCGCCCACGCCCGCATGCACGATATTGACCTTGACCTCGTCGGTCGAAAGCTTGGTCAGCGCCTGCGACAGGCCTTCGTAGCTGCCCTGCACGTCGGCCTTGATGATGAGCGTGAGCGTCTTGACCTCGTTCTCGCCCACCTCGCCGAACATGTTCTCGAGCTTGCCCGCCTGCTGCTTGGCGAGCTTCACGTCGCGGAACTTGCCCTGGCGGAAGAGCGCGATCTCGCGCGCCTTGCGCTCGTCGCCCAGCACCATCACGTCCTCGCCGGCGAGCGGGACGTCGGACAGGCCCTGGATCTCGACGGGAATGGCGGGGCCGGCTTCGTTCACCGCCTTGCCGTTCTCGTCGTTCATCGCGCGCACGCGGCCGAACACGGCACCGGCGAGCACGATGTCGCCGCGCTTGAGCGTCCCCGATTGCACGAGCACGGTCGCCACGGGGCCGCGGCCCTTGTCCAGGCGCGCCTCGATCACGATGCCCTTGGCCGGCGCATCCTTGGCGGCCTTGAGCTCGAGCACTTCGGCCTGCAGCAGGAGGCCGTCGAGCAGGCGATCGATGCCCTCGCCGGTGCGCGCCGACACGTGCAGGAACTGCACGTCGCCGCCGTATTCCTCGGGCAGCACGTTCTCCGCCACGAGCTCCTGCTTGACGCGATCCGGATTGGCTTCCGGCTTGTCGATCTTGTTGATCGCCACCACGAGCGGCACGTTGGCCGCGCGGGCGTGGGCGATGGCTTCCTTCGTCTGCGGCATCACGCCGTCGTCGGCCGCCACCACGAGCACGACCATGTCGGTGACCTTGGCGCCGCGCGCACGCATCGCCGTGAACGCCTCGTGGCCCGGCGTGTCGAGGAACGTGATCACGCCCTTCGCCGTTTCCACGTGATACGCGCCGATGTGCTGCGTGATGCCACCGGCTTCACCGCTGGCTACGCGCGTACGACGGATGGTGTCGAGCAGCGACGTCTTGCCGTGGTCGACGTGACCCATCACGGTCACCACCGGCGGCCGCGGCAGGAGCTCGGCCTGATGCTCGCCATGGGCCTCGGCAAGCAGCGCATCGGGATCGTCGAGCTTCGCGGCCACGGCCTTGTGACCCATTTCCTCGACGACGATCATCGCCGTTTCCTGGTCGAGGTTCTGGTTGATCGTGACCATCGTGCCGAGCTTCATCATCGCCTTGATGACCTCGGTGGCCTTGACCGACATCTTGTGGGCGAGCTCGGCCACGGTGATCGTTTCCGGCACCGTGACCTCGCGCACCACCGGACCCGCGAGGTTGGCACCATCGCCGCCGTCGTCGTCGCGATGACGTCCGCCCATCTTCGGGCCGCGCCAGCCGGGCGCACCCGCACCGCCCGTGTCGCCGCGCAGCTTCAACGCACGTCGGCGGGCCGCCTCTTCCTGGAACACCTGCCCCGGCGCCTTCTTGGTCGGACGATCGCTGCGCTTCTCGCCCGGCTTGGCGGCCGGCCGATGCAGGGTGCCTTCCTTCGGCTTGACGGTGGCCGGCGCGTTCGCCGCGGCAACCTTGGCCGCGGCTTCCGCAGCCGCCTTGGCCGCGGCCTCCTCGACTTCCTTCTCCTTGCGGGTCTTGCGCGCGGCCTCGCGCTCCTGCTTCTCCTTGAGCTCCTGCTGCTGGCGCTGGAAGAGGGCCTGCGTCTTGCGGTGCTCTTCCTGGCGCGCCGCGACCTCCTGCGGCGTCAGGTGCGACGGGATCGCGGGCGCGACCGGAGCCTCGACCACGGGCGTGGCCGCCACGGGCTCTTCGGCCACCGGTTCCGGCTCGGGCTCGGGCGTCGCCTCGATCACGGGCTCGGGTGCCACCTCGACCACTTCGGGCACGGCGGCCGCTGCGATGACTTCGGGTTCGGCCACCGGCGCGACGTCTTCCGCCTCCTCGACCGGTCCGGCCGGGGCCGCCTCGTCCTCGCGCCGCACGAGCACGCGCTTCTTGCGCACCTCGACCTGGATCGTGCGCGACTTGCCGGACGAGTCGGCGGCCTTGATCTCCGCGGTCGTCTTGCGCGTCAGCGTGATGCGCTTCTTGGGCTCGGCGGCGGCGCCATGCTGCTTGCGCAGATAGTCGAGCAGGCGCGTCTTGTCCTGCTCGGTGAGCGAGTCGCCGGACTTCTTGGCCGATACTCCGGCCGCGGCGAGCTGCTCGATGAGCGCTCCCGCGGGCATCTTGAGCTCGGTTGCGAATTGTTCGATCGTCGTTTGCGGCATGCGTTTTCGTCTCCTGCCGGGTGCTGCCGGCGCTCGTGCAGCGTGGTGCGCCGTTTATTTCGTGGCCGCGGCCGTGGCCGGGTCGGAAGCTTCCGTCTCGAACCAGTGCGCGCGCGCCTTCATGATGAGATCCACCGCGCGCTCCTCGGGGAGCCCGGTCATCTCGGTCAGCTCGTCGGTGGCAAGGTCGGCGAGCGCGTCGCGGGTGGTGACGCCGTTGGCCGCGAGCTTGCTCGCGACCTCGGTATCCATGCCCTCGAGCGACAGCAGCGCCTCTTCCACGTTCTCCACCGATTCCTCGCGCACGATCGCCTCGGTGAGGAGCGCAT
This sequence comes from uncultured Alcaligenaceae bacterium, assembly GCA_964620265.1. Classification (GTDB taxonomy): domain Bacteria; phylum Pseudomonadota; class Gammaproteobacteria; order Burkholderiales; family Casimicrobiaceae; genus VBCG01. The sequence goes on along the minus strand of CAZUGY010000026.1, from coordinate 4,521 downwards.
TGCGCGCGCGGCTGCGCAGCTCGTTGACCGTGTCCTCGTCGAAGGACTCGATCTCGAGCATCTCGTTGATCGGCACGTAGGCCACTTCCTCGAGCGACGTGAAGCCCTCGGCGATGAGGATGTCGGCCACTTCCTCGTCGACATCGAGCTTTTCCATGAAGAGGCTCCGCAGGCGGCCCGTTTCGCTTTCCTGCTTCTGCGCCGACTCTTCCACGCTCATGAGGTTCAACTGCCACCCCGTGAGCTCGGAGGCGAGCCGCACGTTCTGCCCGCTGCGGCCGATGGCGATCGCGAGGTTCTCCTCGTCGACGACCACGTCCATCGCGTGCTTGTCCTCGTCCACGAGGATGCTCTGCACCTCGGCGGGCGCCAGCGCATTGATCACGAACTTGGCGGGATCCTCGGAGAACAGGATGATGTCCACGCGCTCGCCGGCGAGCTCGTTGGTCACCGCGGTCACGCGCGAGCCGCGCATGCCGATGCAGGTGCCCTGCGGATCGAGGCGCGGGTCGTTGGACTTCACCGCGATCTTCGCGCGGATGCCGGGGTCGCGCGCCGCGGCGCGGATCTCGATCAGCCCTTCCTCGATCTCCGGAACTTCGAGCTCGAAGAGGCGCACGAGGAAGTCGGGCGACACGCGCGACAGGATCAGCTGCGGACCCTTCGCGGTGCGGTCGATCTTCATCACGTAGGCACGCACGCGGTCGCCCACGCGCAGCATCTCCTTCTGGATCAACTGGTCGCGCGGGATCACGCCTTCGATGCGGCCCGACTCCACGATCACGTTGCCGCGCTCGATGCGCTTCACCGTGCCGGTGAGGAGGTTGTCGTCGCGCTCCAGGAAGTCGGAGAGGATCTGCTCGCGCTCGGCATCGCGGATCTTCTGCAGGATGACCTGCTTGGCCGCCTGCGCGCCGATGCGTCCGAATTCGATCGGCTCGAGCGGCTCTTCCACGACGTCGCCGAGCTTCAACTCGGGATCGCGCTCCACCGCATCGGTGATCGCGAGCTGGTGCGCGGGCTCCTCGTGCTCCTCATCCGGCACGACGGTCCAGCGACGGAACGAATCGTAGTCGCCCGTCTCGCGGTCGATCGACACCCGCGCGTCGATCTCCTGCGTGGGAAAGCGCTTCTTGGTGGCCGACGCCAGCGCCGATTCCAGCGCGACGAACACGATCTCCTTGGGCACGTTCTTCTCGCGCGCCAGGGCGTCGACCAGCAGCAACAGTTCGCGGTTCATTTGCTCTTTCTCCACTCGATCCGGGGCACGAGGCGCGCCTTGTCGATCCCCGCGAAGGGAATCTCCTGCACGCCCTTGGCGGTTTCCACGAGCACGCGATCGCCGCCCGGTCCGCCCTGCACACCCCGCAGCACGCCCTTCATGCGGCGTGCGCCATCCATCATCTCGCGCAGCGTGAGCTGCGCCTCCTCGCCGGCAAAGCGGCTGAAATCGGCAAGCTTGCGCAACGGCCGGTCGAGCCCGGGGGAGCTCACCTCGAGCCGGTCGTAGTCGACGTTCTCGACGGTGAAGAGGTGCGTGAGCTGGTTGCTCACCCGCGCACAATCCTCGACGTCGACACCCTTTTCCGAATCGATGAACACGCGCAGCAGCCCGGCCCGCGGTTGCAGCTCCCAATCGACGAGCTCGTACCCCATCGGAGGGACGGTTCGTTCGAGGAGCTCACCCATCAGTGCACGGCTGTCTGCCATCGTGTCCTGCACACCCCTTTTCCTGCACACCTCGCACGCCCGCCACACAGCATCCGGGCATGCGCTCGACCCCACGAAAAAGCACCGCAGAAAAGAAAAATGGGCCGGAAAAGCCCATTTCTTTTGACTGCCCGTATTGCGGCAGGGCACTTTCGGCCCCCGCGCCCGTGGCCCTCGACTCGAGGCACACCGGGGCGTCTCCACTCGCCGCCAAAACCTGGCGCTGACCCCGCCTGCCCCGCCGCACCGACCTTCCGGCGTCCGTCCGAAGCAGCACCCGCGCAAGCCAAATATTGTAGCAGATCACCCCACGGAACTGAAGATGGGCTCCCGGCGCCCCGCGGGGCACCGGAAGGGCGATCCGCCACGCTACACTTGCGCGGTCACGCCTGACTTCGGAACCTGCCATGCCCGATCCGCTGCCGATCGCCATCCACGGCGAGCTCACCTGCGACCTCCTGCCCGCCCTCGCCAACCGTCACGGCCTCATCACCGGCGCCACGGGTACGGGCAAGACCGTGACCCTGCAGGTCATCGCGGAGCGCTTGTCGAGCCTCGGCGTGCCGATCTTCATGGCCGACGTCAAGGGGGACCTCGCCGGGCTGTCGCAGCCGGGGAAGGACTCGCCGAAGCTCGAGGAGCGCCTGAAGGCGATCGGCGCCGACAAGCCGGCATTCTCCGGATTCCCGGTCACGTTCTGGGACCTCTACGGCGAGCAGGGCCACCCGGTGCGGGCCACGGTATCGGACCTGGGTCCGCTACTCCTGTCGCGCATCCTCAATCTCAACGACACGCAGGCGGGCGTGCTCACGATCGCCTTCAAGATCGCCGACGACACCGGCCTCCTGCTGCTCGACCTGAAGGACCTGCGCGCGCTGCTCCAGTACATGGGGGACAACGCGTCGCAATTCCAGACCAACTACGGCAATGTCTCCGCGGCGTCGATCGGTGCGATCCAGCGCGGCCTGCTCACGCTCGAGCAGCAAGGGGCCGACAAGCTGCTCGGCGAGCCGATGCTGAACGTCGACGACCTCCTGCAGACCGTCGACGGCAAGGGCGTGATCAACATCCTGGCCGCCGACAAGCTCATGCAGTCGCCCAAGGTCTATTCCACGCTCCTGCTGTGGCTCCTCTCCGAGCTCTACGAGCGCCTGCCCGAGGTGGGTGACCCCGACAAGCCGAAGCTCGTCTTCTTCTTCGACGAGGCGCATCTCCTCTTCAACGATGCGCCGAAGTCGCTGCTCGACAAGATCGAGCAGGTGGTGCGGCTCATCCGCAGCAAGGGCGTGGGCGTGTTCTTCGTCACGCAGAATCCGCTCGATGTCCCCGACACCGTGCTGGGCCAGCTCGGCAACCGCGTGCAGCACGCGCTGCGCGCCTTCACGCCGCGCGACCAGAAGGCCGTGAAGTCGGCGGCGGAGACGATGCGCGCGAATCCGAAGTTCAGGACGGAGGCCGCGATCACCGAGCTCGGCGTGGGCGAGGCGCTCGTGTCGTTCCTGGATGAGAAGGGACGGCCCTCGGTGACGGAGCGCGTGTTCATCCTTCCGCCCGCGAGCCGCATCGGGCCGATCACCGCGGACGAGCGCAGGAACGTGATGGCCGGCTCGGTGGTCGCAGGAGCCTACGACAAGACGGTGGACCGCGAATCGGCGTTCGAGAAGTTGAAGGCGCGTGCCGATGCCGCGGCATCCGCTGCGCCGGCTGGCGGAGGTGCCACAGGGGGGGCCTCCGGCGGCGGCATGATGGATGGGCTGAAGGACCTAATCTTCGGCTCCACGGGCCCGCGCGGCGGCAAGCGCGAAGGCATGCTCGATGCCATGGCCAAGACCGCCGGCCGTACGGCGAGCAGCGCGATCACCCGCGAGCTCGTGCGTGGCGTGCTGGGATCACTCCTCGGCGGCAAGAAGCGCTGAACGGGCGATGGCCATGCTCGTCCGCACCCCCGGCCAGGTCCTCATCGCGCGTTCCACGCGTCGCGACGCCCTGCGCCTTGCCGTTGCCGGCGCAGCGCTCGCGATCAACGCACCGCTGCTGGCCGTCGATACTTTTCTGACGCCCACGCCCCGCAATTCGCTCGGCCCGTTCTATCCCGACCGCAAGCCTGTGGACAGTGACGCCGACCTCACGCAAGTGGCGGGGCAGCCCGCCCCTGCGCAGGGAACGCTTCTGTACGTGAGCGGGCGCGTGCTCGACGTGAGCGGCAAGCCGCTTCCCTATGCCGCGATCGAGGTCTGGCAGGCCAATGCCTTCGGGCGCTACACGCATCCCGCCGACGGCGACCGCTCGGGCCCGCTCGATCCGGGCTTCCAGGGCTATGGCCGCCTTGCCACGGGAACGGACGGCATGTACCGGTTCAAGACGATCAAGCCGCCGCCCTACTCCGGCCGCACGCCGCACATCCACTTCATCGTGGCCGCGTCGCGCACGAAACTCACGACACAGATGTTCTTCGAGGGCGAGGCGCTCAACGAGCGCGACTTCCTGTATCGCAATCTCGACACGTCCGCGCGTCGCGCCTCTACCGGGCGCTACGTGGACCGCGGCGCGGTGATGGAACCGGCGGCGCTGGCAGCGAATTGGGATGTCGTGCTGGAGGCCTGACGACGGCCGCTCGACGAGTTGTGGTCAGTCGGCCACGACTGCTGTCGCCGCTCGCGGCCAATCAGGTCTGGGCCTGCGACTTCGTGTTCGATTCCTGCGCCAGTGGGTTGCTGTCAGGCACCCCAAAGCAGAAGGGGACGACCAAGGTCGTCCCCTTCTGCTTTTTCTTCCGAGTTCGATGGCTTAGCCGACGTTTCTCCGTAGAGC
>CAZUGY010000025.1:13352-34274 GCA_964620265.1 uncultured Alcaligenaceae bacterium | reverse complement strand
AGGACGTCTTCTATTACGTGACGGTGATGAACGAGAATTACGCGCAGCCGTCGCTGCCGGAAGGCGTGGCGGACGACATCGTGCGGGGGATGTACCGGTTCGCCGCGCACGAAGGCGATCATGGCCGCGTGCGCCTCGTGGGCTCGGGCACGATCCTGCGCGAGGTCATCGCGGCCGCGGAGCTTCTGGCACGGGATTGGGGTATCGCCAGCGACGTCTTCAGCGCGACGAGCTTCTCCGAGCTCGCCCGCGATGCGCGTGAGTGCGAGCGCTGGAATCGCCTCCATCCCGAGGCGCCGCCGCGCACGAGCCACGTGCAGTCGATGCTCGCCGGCGACGCGCCGGTCGTCGCCGCCACCGATTACGTGCGCGCCTATCCCGAGCTCATCGCCGCCCACGTCACCGCGCCGTTCACCGCGCTCGGCACCGACGGCTTCGGCCGCAGCGACACGCGCCGCGCCTTGCGCGCATTCTTCGAGGTGGACCGCCATCACGTCGCGATCGCGGCGCTGCACGCGCTTGCGCACGATGCCGCGGGACGCAAGCGGGTGACGGAGGCCATCGCCCGTTATGGCGTGGCCACGGAGGATGCGGCGCCCTGGCTGCGCTGACCGGTGCGGCTGCGCCGGCGGGCGGAACTTGGCGAGCGCAATCCGTCAACGGGACCGGCGCGTGCGGCGGAGCGTACGCCGCGGAATGCGTGGCACACCAGCCCGGTAGCCCGATATGTGTCTCGTCTGCGCTTCCCCGCGCGCGGCGAGCTCCGCGCGGATCGACGTCGCCGGACAGGCCTCGGGACCGCGGTCGATGCCGCCCGCGCTGCGCGCAAAGCGGGGCATGCTGATCCGCGCCACCCGCACGAGCAGCGAGCTGCGGGACGGCCGTGCCTGGCTGCCCGGAAAGCGTGTCGCATGTTTCATCCGTGGCAACTCCATCGAGCGGCCGATCGCGATCGCACCGGGCGGAGCGACATCGTTCGTCTGCTCTTCACAAAAAAAGAAGGCCGCAGGATCCTCCCGCGGCCTTCGGCCCCACGCACGAACCGGATAGTTGGGACGGCCGGACAGCGACGTGCGCGGGGCCGGAAGCGTTTCAGCCCACCTTGACCGGCACGAAGATCTGCCGGCCCTGGCGTTCGATCAGGAGCGCCACCGTCTTGCCCGACTTGTCGACGGCCGACTTGAGCTCGTCGACCGTGGAGACCTTGGTCGAGCCCACGCCCACGATGAGGTCGCCCGCCTGCACGCCGGCCTTGGCTGCCGCGCCGCCCGACTTCTCGACCACGAGCCCCGCCTTGCCGGCTTCCTTCTTCTCTTCCGGCGAGAGCGGACGCACGGCCACGCCGAGCTTGCCCCTGGTGGCGGCATCGTCGTCCCTGGCGGACGCGACCTTGCTGTCGTCGAGCGTGCCCACGGTGGCGGCGAGCTCGACGCTCTTGCCTTCGCGCCATACTTCGATGCTGACCTTCGTCCCCGGCGCGGTGTTGCCGATGCGGCTCGTCACGTCGGTGCTGTCGCTCACGGCCTGGCCGTCGATCTTGCGGATCACGTCGCCGGCCTTGAAGCCTGCCTTGGCGGCGGGGCTGTCGGCCTCGACGGTGCCCACCACGGCGCCATTCGCATCGGCGAGGCCGAAGCTTTGCGCGAGCGTCTGGTCGAGCGGCTGGATGCCGATGCCCAGACGGCCGTGCATCACCTTGCCGTGCGTCTTCAGCTGGTCGGCCACGCGCAGCGCCACGTCTGTCGGGATCGCGAACGACAGGCCCATGTAGCCACCGGAACGGCTGTAGATCTGCGAGTTCACACCCACGACCTGGCCCTTGGAATTGAGCAGCGGGCCGCCGGAGTTGCCCGGATTCACCGCGACGTCGGTCTGGATGAACGGGACCATCTGGCCATTGGGCAGGGCGCGGTGCACGCCGCTCACCACGCCGGCCGACACGCTGTTCTCGAAGCCGAACGGCGCGCCGATGGCGATCACCCACTCGCCGCGGCGCACGCCGGGCGTGCTGTTGATGTCGAGCGCGGGCAGGTCCTTCGCCTCGATCTTGATGAGCGCGATGTCGGTGCGCTTGTCGGCGCCGATCACCTTGGCGGTGAACTCGCGGCGGTCGGTGAGCTTGACCGTGACTTCGGAGGCGCCGTCGACGACGTGCGCATTGGTCACGATGAAGCCGTCGGGGCTCACGATGAAGCCGGAGCCCATGCCCTGCGAGGGCTGCTGGCGCGGCATCATGCGCGGGCCGCCGTTGGGGCCGCCGGGCACGCCGAAGCGCTTGAAGAACTCGCGGTACGGATCTTCCGCACCTTCGTCGTCGTCGTCGGCCGCGACCTTCTTGCCGTCGTGGACGACCGCGATGTTCACGACCGCCGGACCGACGCGGTCCACGAGCGCGGTGAAATCAGGCAGATTGGCGGCCGCGGTGGGGACGATCGCCTGCGCCGCTACCGCGGTCGGCGCGGGAGCCGCGAATGCTTCGCCGACCGGCGTGGACTGGTGATAGAACGTCGCCACGCCGCCGATCAGGCCGGCTGCGACGAGGGCGTAGGTAACCTTGGACAACTGCATGTGCTCTCCTTTGGAGGAAGGGCCCGCCACGGGGCCGCGCACACGCAATGTAAGTACCGTCGCTTAAGTCCACCTTAAACGGATCCGGCGACGTCGGCTCGCGCTTCCCCTTCCCTACGGCGTGCACATCACCACGCCCACGCCGGAGCCCTCGGCGATCCAGCCCTGCGCGAGCATGGTGGCGCGCGTGGCGAGGCTCGTGGTGTAGCGGTGGTTCGGGGCGTCGCCCTGGCCGTCGTTGTACAGGCGATAGACGGGCATGCCCGCCGCGCAGTTGCCGGCGTCGTCGGGCGGGGGCATGGTGAACACCGACTCCGACTCGATCTGCCAGGAGGGGTCGAATTTCACGATGGTGCACTCCGCCGCGCTCGGCGCGTAGAAGTGCGAGCTCTTGTCGCCGAACGCGGTGCTGAAGAAGCGGCACACCGGCAAGGCGCCGGGCGGCGCATCCGAATACACGGCGAACGACTCGCCGGTGCGTGCCCAGCCCTGGAAGGTGCCGTTGTCGAGCTTCACGATCTCCTCCGGAAGGCTCGTGACGAAGTAGTGGTCGAAGGCCGCGTGGTGATACTCGATCGCCAGCGCCACGACACCGGGATCCGCGGTGACGCGGAAGCTCTCCACCACGCCGATGTTCGTCTCGGACAGGTTGTTGGGGGCCACCGCACCCACGCCGAGCCCGCGCTTGGCAAAGCCCGCCAGGCACAGGTCGTGGTCCTGCGCGTCCTGCGCCTGCATCGCGGCCAGCAGCGCGTCGCGCGCGTTCACGAACGTGGGGTCGACCGGCGTGAGCTTGAGGCTCGTGACGAGGTAGCGCTTCATGCGCTCCTGCGTCTGCGCGAAGGTGAAGCGGCTGCTGTCGTTCAGGAGGTTGCTGTAGCACTCCCACAGCATCGCCGCCCACACCTCGCCGGTGTTGTGCACTTCCGCATTCTCGGCGCTGCTGCCGCGCGGCGAGACGGGCGGCGTGGCGGGAAGCGGCTGGTCGTTGGCGATGTGGCGGAACGTGAGCGGATTCTTGCCCATGTCACGCGTGTAGGGATAGCGGCGCAGCCCGTAGTAGTAGGCGTTGTTCAGCACGTCCGGGGCGAAATCGGGACCGCCGTCGGGATAGGGCGTGATGGGATACGTGCCGCCGAAGTTCGTGGCGCCGCCCGCGTGGCGATCCTCCTCCTTGACGAAGAGCAGCATCGACACGAAGTCGGACCAGCCTTCGCCCATGCCGCTCGCCTGCTTGGCCACGAGGCCGTTGGCATTGCCCACGAGGCGATTGGACAGGTAGTGGCCCCACTCGTGCGCCACCACCGTGTTGTCGAAGGCGCCGTCGCGCGGCAGCGCCGACTGGCGGGCGAGGCGCATGACCACACCCTGCGGGAGCGCCGCCTTGATCGCATCGCCGTCGTCGAGCGAGATGGAAAGGACCGGGATCGTGATGGTGGCGTCGTCGCCGGACATGCCCGGCGCGCCCGGGGAGACATTGTTGACGATGAGCACGGCCGCCGCCCCCGCGTCCTGCGCCGTCTTCGCCTTGTCCACGAAGAGGCAGGTTCCGCGGTCGATGACCGCGATGTGGCCCGCCACCGCGGCGGCATTGGTGAGCGCGGTGCAACCGTCGGTCGTGCTGGGGCCGGTGGGATCGGCGGCATCCTGCGCGAGCACGAGTTGTCCCGTGAGGTCGAACGACTGCGCGCCGAAGGTCGCGGTGTTGGTCGTCTTCACGCCGGCGATCGTGGCAGGCGCCACGACCTTGCCGAGCGAGAGCGAGGAGGTCCACAGGTGCATGCGCATGCGCGGACGCTGGCCGTCGGGCGGCGTGAACATGCTGGCGTTGTTGGTGCCGTTGTAGTCCTGCGCCTCGGCGAAGATGCTGTCGTTGGCGGCGCCGCCGCGGTTGAAATTGTTGGTCTGGGCGTTGCGCGCCGTCTCGTCGAAGCCCGCGTCGTAGAACCAGTCGTGCAGCCAGTTGATGGTGTAGAAGAGGTTCGTCACCACCGAGTTGACCTGCATCCGGTTGGCGTTGGGCATCGCGTTGGGATCGTAGGGATGGTCGAAGGTCTGCGCGCCGGTGACGCAGGCGTGCAGGTCGCCGTCGACGGGGAGCGACAGGTTGCACTCGTCGGTGCCGGGCGGGCCGAAGCCGTCGCTCCCGGCGATGTTGGTGAAGGCCTCGACGTTGTTGCCGGTGGTGCGGTTGGCGAGGTCGGCGAGCCACGGATCGTTGCGCGAGAACGGGGCGCTCTGCAGCGTCACGAGGTTGCGCGGCTGGAACGGCGGCTGGTAGCCGTCGGGCTGGCCGGTGGGATGCGGAAATCCGCCGCGGCCGCCGGGGCCGGGCAGGGGCAGGTACGGCGCCGTGCTCTCGGCAAACACGCGATACGAGAAGGCGACGTTGCTCACGAGGCTGTTGCGGAAGAGCACCGCGCCGTCGGTGGCGGATATCACATACGAATAGGCGTCGAGCTCGCGCGACGACGCCGGATCCTTCACCTGCACTTCGACGTACCACGCGGGCACGAGCTTGTCCGGCAGGCGATACCACACGCGCTTGGTGCGCACCGGTGCCGCCAGCATGACGTTGCCTTCGGCCATGGTGCCATCGGGCAGCGTGAGCCACTGGTAGCCGCCCTCCTCGCGCATCGGCACGAGGTTCGCCGTGACCGCACGATCGAAGCCCTGCTCGGCGAGCGCCACGCCGATGGCCGTGGCGCGCGTGTCGATCGACGGCAGCGTGCGTACACCCGCAGGCGTGCCGGTCACGTAGCCGCCGATCGCCACGAGCTCGCCGCGCGCATCGAGGAGCACGGTCGCCTCCTCGCGCCACACCTCGATGCCGTCGACGTCGGTGCGGAAGCGCGCGAGCGATCCGCCACCGGGGACTTCGGCGGCATGCGACACGGCCAGTGCCGCGACCTCGGCGGCGCTGATGCGATAGACCGCGGCCACGTCGCGCAGGTAGCCGCGCGCGCGTTCGGCACCGTCGGTGACCTCCGCGCGGCGTGCGAGCGGCGCGCCGCTGGCGGCCAGTGCCGCGCGGGCTTCCCGCGCGGAGAGGAACTTGGGCACGCCGAGCCCGGGTGCCAGCGCACCGCCGGTGGCCGCCTTCGGCAACGCGCGTGCGGCGGGGGAGACGTCGGCCGCATCGGCGGCCCGGGCGAGCGCGTCGTAGTTGGGCAGCTCGCGCGCGAACGCGGACGTGGCCGGCAGGCCGAAGGCGCCGGCGATGGCGGCGGCGACGAGTATGCGGCGGGAGGCGACCCCGATGAGGGCGGCGGTGAGCAGGCGGAACGGGATCATGTGCGAGTGGCTTTCCGGGATGTCGGGCAGGGCTTTTAAGGCCGGTAGTGTAGGCGAGTTGCGGCGTGGCGCAGGCGAGCGGCTGTCGGGTGAAGGCGACCTGTCGCCGCAACGATCACGTGCCGAAACCGCACGAACGACGTCAGGCAGGAAAGCGCACGCGCACCGCGAGGCCGCATCCGCCGGCGCCCTCGGCGAGCTCGACGGTGGCGCCGTGCGCCTCGGCGATGCGCCGCACGATCGAAAGGCCGAGGCCGCTCCCCTTGGCATCGCCGCGCGCCTTGGCGGAGCCTGCGGTGTCGGTGATGCGGTAGAAGCGCTCGAACACGCGCTCGCGTTCGGCAGCCGGGATGCCGGGTCCCGTATCGAGCACCGACAGCAGCGTGCCGGTGTCGTCGCGGTCGACACTGACGTCCACCCGTCCTCCCGCCGGCGTGTAGCGGATGGCATTGTCGAGGAGGTTGCCGATGAGCATGGCGAGGCTCGCGGCATCGCCCTTCACGTCGCTCGCGTCGGCATGGTCCACGCCGAGGTCGATGCCCTTGTCGTCGGCGAGCGCCGCGCGGGTCACCACGGCGTCGCGCACCAGTGCGGCAAGCTCCACGGGACGCGCATCGCGCGCGGGCGCGCCGGGCTCGAGGCGCGCCATGGTGAGGAGCTGCTCGACCAGATGCGTGGCGCGGTCGATGCCCGCCGAAAGCGATGCGAAGGCGGCGTCGCGCTCGGGCCCCTGCGCCGTGCGCTGCGCGAGCTCGGCCTGGAGCTTGACCGCCGCGAGCGGCGTGCGCAGCTCGTGCGCGGCATCAGCCGTGAAGCGGCGTTGCGCGGCGAGCGCCTCGTCCAGCCGGGCCAGCAGCGCATTGAGGCTCTGGCCCAGGGGCTTCAGCTCGCGCGGCATGTTCGCCACCGCGAGCGGCGCCATCGCATCGGGCCGGCGCTTTTCCACCGCGCGCGACATCGCGTTGAGGGGCTTCAGGCCCACGCCCACCGCGTGCCAGATCAGCACCCCGAGGAGCGGGATGAGCGCGGCGAGCGGGAACAGCGTGCGCAGGGCGGTCTGCGTGGCGATCGCCTGCCGCTCGTCGAGCGCGTGCGCCACCTGCAGCGCGTGCGCGCCTTCCACGTGCGTGTAGACCCGCCATTCGCGGCCGTTGCGCACGACGTTGGTGTAGCCCTCCTGCGCCGGCACCGGCAGCTCGGCGCCGGGACGCGACCAGTAGACGAGGACGCCGTTGCGGTCCCAGATCTGCGTCACGATCTCGGCCACGCCATTGTTCGCGCGCGCGCCCGGCGGCTGGAACGACGACGGCCGTCCGCGGATCAGGTCGTCGATGCGCGTGGAATAGGCGAGCTGCTTCAACTGCAGGTCGAAGAGGTCGCCGACCTCCTGCTTCGTCTCCTGGTAGGTGAGCCAGGTGGCGACCAGCGCGACGGCGAAGAGCCCGAGCAGGAGGTACGCGAGGAGCGTGCGGCGGATCGAGCCCATGCGCAGCCGTGCCACCTGGTTGCGCCCTTTCAGGCCCGCTCGATCACGTAGCCCACGCCGCGGATCGTGCGGATGGCCGTGGCGCCCAGCTTCTTGCGCAGGTTGTGCACGTGGACTTCCACCGCATTGCTCTCGACTTCCTCGCCCCAGCCGTAGAGCTTCTCCTCGAGCTGCGTCTTGGACAGCGCGGTGCCGGGACGCTCGAGCAGGGCCGCGAGCAGCGCGAACTCGCGCGCGGACAGGTCCACCTGCGCCCCCCCCTTGACCACCGTGCGCGCCGCCGGGTCGAGCGCCAGGTCGCCGTTGCGCAGCACGTTGTCCTCGCGGGCGATGTCGCGGCGCAGGAGTGCGCGCATGCGGGCGGCGAGCTCGTCGAGGCTGAAGGGCTTGACGAGATAGTCGTCGGCACCCGCATCGAGGCCGGCGACGCGATCGGCCACGGCATCGCGCGCCGTGATCACGAGGACGCGCACCTTGTTGCCGGCGCGGCGCACGTCCTTCAGGAGGTCGAGGCCGCTCTTCTTCGGCAGGCCGAGGTCGAGCAGCACGAGGCCGTAGGCGCCGTCGGCGGTGTCGAGCGCGACCTTGCCCGCGGCGCCGTCGCGCACCCAGTCGACCTTGTAGCCGTCCTGGCCGAGCGCGGTCTCCACGCTGCGGCCGATCATGGGGTCGTCTTCGACGAGCAGGATGCGCATGGGTGCGGAAGGTCGGGGATGGCGTCGAGCCGGCCAGCGTCGTGTCGTGCGCGGCACAAGCGCGTGACGGCCGGGCTCGTCACTATAGACCACGCCCCTTTGCGTTTCCTTAAGTCTCCTAGAATGGCGATTGTCCCGACGGCCACCCCCTGGAGCCACGCCATGAGCCTTTCCCCGTTCCACCTCGCCATTCCCGTCCACGACCTTCCCGCCGCGCGACGCTTCTACGGCGAGGTCTTCGGGCTCCCCGAGGGACGCTCGAGCGCGCAGTGGGTGGACTTCGACTTCTACGGCCACCAGCTGGTGATTCACGAGCATCCCAAGACGCCCTCGCAGGAGCACGCGCACACCAACGCGGTGGATGGCCACGACGTGCCGGTGCCGCATTTCGGCATCGTGCTCGGCTGGGACGAATGGGACGCGCTCGCGCAACGGCTGCGCGAGCATGGGACGAGGTTCGTCATCGAGCCTCACGTGCGCTTCGCGGGACAGGTGGGCGAGCAGGGCACGATGTTCCTCCTCGACCCCTGCGGCAATGCGCTCGAGTTCAAGGCCTTCAGGGACATGGGCCAGCTCTTCGCGAAGTAGGGCGCAGGCCTTGCGCCGACGCGGCCGGCGCAGGGCAGGGCGCGGGCTCGCCTGCAGTCCGCCGGCGTCGCGCCCTCAGTGCACGTGGTGGTGGGTATGCACGGTGCCGTCGGCGTGCTTGTGCGGATGCCCGTGCAGCGCGCCGCTGCCGTGGCGGGGCGCGGCGCGTCCGAATTTCCACCAGGCCACCGACGCCGCCCAGGCGAGCATGAAGAGTCCCACGATCACGTAGCCCAGCACGCCGAAGTCGATGTCGGCCACGAACGTCGCCATCGGGCCCGTGGCACCCGTGACCTCCACCACCACCTGCGCGAGCTGCACCACGCCGATGACGAGTGCGAGCACGACCGACACCGCGGTCGTGGCGAGGTTGTAGAAGATCTTGCGCAGGGGGTTGAGGAACGCCCAGTCATAGGCCTTGGACATCAGCACGCCGTCGGTGGTGTCCATCAGCGACATTCCGGCCGCGAACAGCAGCGGCAGGCACATCACCGCGCCGAAGGGCAGGCTGCCCGCGGCGGCGCCGGCGGTCATGGCCATGAGCGCGACCTCCGAGGCCGTGTCGAAGCCCAGGCCGAAGAGGAGCCCCAGCGGATACATCTGCCAGCTGTGGTCGATCCATTTCGACAGGCGTCCGCCGAGGAGGCGATTGATGAAGCCGCGGCGCGCCAGCACTTCCTCGAGGTGCGCGTGGCTGTGGGTCCCGGCGCGGGCCTTTCTCCACACGCCGCTGAGCTCCAGCAGCACCACGAGGTTGAGCGCGGCGATGACGAGGAGGAAGATGCCCGACACCGACGCGCCGATGATCCCGCCCCACGCCTGCAGGTGCGGCATCTCCCGCGCGATGAAGCCCGCCGCCAGTGCCACCACGAGCGCGATCACGAAGACGATCGACGAGTGGCCGAGCGAGAAGTAGAAGCCCACGCCGAGCGGGGAGCGGCCCTTTTGCAGCAGGAAGCGCACGGTGTCGTCGATGGCCGCGATATGGTCGGCGTCGAAGGCGTGCCGCAATCCGAGGAGGTAGGCCACGAGCCCCAGGCCCACGATGCTGGGATAGTCCGCCGCGTGGTAGAGGTACAGGCCCCAGCCCAGCGCATGCAGCAGGCCGATGAAGCCGTAGTACCCGCCGAGGTGGCGCCATTGCGCGGGGGTGAAGGCCAGGCGCCGGGCGGGCGCGGCTGCCGGCGTGACGACGCGATAGGAAGATTGGGGCATTTCGACTTGTCCTTGCGGCAGGGATGGTAACCCGCCGCAAGGGAAGACACGGACCGGACCCGTCCGGCCGCGATACGGTCGTACCGGTCAGAACGTCCCCCGCACGCCCACCGTCACACCACGGCCGGCCATCGGCGCCACGTTGACGAGAAACGACACGTGGTTGCGCGCTTCCTGGTCCAGGAGGTTGGTTCCCTTCACGAACGCCATGAGCCCGAAGCGATCGCGGGTGAGACGCCATGTGAGGCTCGCGTCGAGCATCGTGTAGCCGTCCGTGGGCAATTCGTCGGGCGCGACGCGATCCTGCGCCTGCGTGCGAAAGAGATCGACGCGCGCATCGAGGCGATGCGCGGTGTACACGAGCGAGCCACCGATGCGCACGGGCGAGATGCGCGGCAGCGGGACGTGCAGATCATCGTTCGCCGCCCACAGGTAATCCATCATGACCTCGAGGTCGAAGCGGCCGGGGCCAGCTTCGCCCAGCGCCAGCTTGCCTTCCAGCTCCAGGCCGTAGAACGTGGCCGCGCCTTGCCGGTAGGCGTAGATCGGCAGGTCCTCCGCGAGGTCGATCTCACCCGTGGCGTAGGGCGTGATGTAGTTGCGGAAGCGGTTGTAGAACGCGGTCACGCTGCCGGACCATCCGTTCCCCTTGCCGCGCACCCCCGCATCCACGCCGACCGAGCGCTCGAGGCCCAGCGTGCGGTCTCCGATCTCGACCACGCCCGTGGCCACGTGCGGGCCGTCCGCGAAGAGCTCCTGGTAGTTGGGCGGGCGCGTCGTCCACGTCACCGAGCCCACGAGCGCGTACTGCGGCATGAGCGCGTAGTTGACACCGAGCGACACCGCACCCGAGTCGAAGGTGCGCGACAGCGCGGGACCGAAGCTCGCACTCTCGTCCGCCGCGACGCGCGTGTTGTCGTAGCGGCCGCCGAGCGAGAGCTTGAGGTCGCCGAGCTTCGTCTCCTCGTACACGAAGGCGGCGAAGGCGCGCGTGCTCGTCGGCGGCAGAAAGCCTTCCGCGCCGAGGGCGGCGAAGTCGAAGTCCACCGCCTGCGCGCCGAACGCGCCCTCGAAGCTGCTGCCGAAGATGCGCAGCGGCTCGTGTACCACGTCCACCCGCCCCTGCCAGCCGTCGTTGGTGAAGCGGGTGCCGGCCTCGCTGCCCTCGTATTCCGTGTGCTCGTAGCGCGAGTCGGCCATGCGCACGTCGATCGACCTGATGCCGGGCAAGGGCGTGCGCATCTGGGCGGCCAGGTCCACGCGCTGCTGCTTCATGCGGATGGTCACGTCGGGCTCGGCGACGGTGCCGTAGTCCGATTCGAACTGCGTGAACGACGCGCCCGCGAATCCCGTGTTGCCGACGTAGGCCACGCCTGCCGAGCCGCCGTTGCTGTCGCTCGCGCTGTTGGGCAGCCGGCCGTACGGGCCCTGCTCGTCTTGCGGCAACGTGGCGCGCAGTTGCGGTGACCACGCGTGGCCGGGGATGCGCAGGTCGGAGGTCTTGCGCGTGAAGCCGTCGAGGTGGAACTGCAAGCCCTGCTCCGTGCCCACTTCCACGAAAGCGGTACCCGCGCGCTCGCTGGCGGGCGAGGCGTAGCGCGCCTCCACGCCGCCGGTCACGCCATCCACCGGCTCGCTCGGGATGCGCGTGTCGATCACGTTGACCACGCCGCCGATGGCGGTGGGGCCGTACAGGAGGGTCGCGGGACCGCGCACGACCTCGATGCGGCGCAGCGTGAGCGTGTCGATCGGCAGGGCGTGATCGACGCTCGTGCCGGACGCGTCGAACGACGCGAGGCCGTTCTGCAGGATCTGCACGCGATCGCCATCGAGGCCACGGATCACGGGACGGCTGGCATTCGGCCCGTAGTACGACGAGTTGACGCCTGGCAGCGTATTGACGATCTCGCCCAGCGTGGGCTGCATTTGCAGTTGCAGGCGCTCGCCCGAGATCACGGAGACCGGCGCCACGAGGTCGAAAAGATCGCTGCCGAGCGGATTGGCCGTCACCACGACGGAGGGAAGCCGCGCAGGCTCCGGTGCGGACTGGGCGCGCGCCGGGGGCACGCTGGATGACACGACGAACAGCGACAACTGGGCGAGCGCGATGGCGCCCACCCGCAAAAGGTGCTGGGACACGGGACGTACTCCTTGCAGTCGGATCGGGACGAGGTACCGCGCTCGACGAGGCGAGCGCCGTATCGCTACGAAGGCGAGCTACAGGAGGACGGGCGGGGCGCGGCTCTGGAACCACGCGGGAACGTCGGCCGCGCGGGAGCGATGCGAAACGAAGACGAGCGGATGGGCCGGTGCGCCATGCGCCGCCGGTGGGGTCCCGGGCAAGAGTGCTGCGACGCCGCCTGCCAGCAGTGCGCATTCGACGCAGGCTTCCACCGCGTGGGTAGCGGTGAGCCCGGTCTCGTGTGCCGGCGCGCCCGGGAGGTGGACGATCGGATGCACGAGGGCCTGCCCCTGCATGAAGAGCAGGAGCAAGGCGAGGACAGCGAGGCGGAGGCGGCTCGACATGGGGAAGCGCGGCGCGAGAACGCCGGCGGGGAATGATCTTACCCCGATGCCGGCCGATGTGATCCGGCACGCCCCGCGAGCGGCCTCCCCGCCTCGCGCCGTTCTCCGCAGGCTCGCGCCGCATCCGGCCGGTTTCGTCGGCGCCCATTGGCCCGCTTCCGTCAGGATGGCTACACTTCCCGCATGTTCCGGCTGACTTCGCACCCGGTCTCGCGGTGGCGACCTGCGTTCGCCCGGGCCTTCCATGGGCTGACCGGCCCCCGGGTCGCGGTTGGCTTGCTGCTGGTCCTGCTGATCTGCACGTTCTCGCCGGTGCTCGTCACGCACGTCCGGCACGGCGTGCCGTTCGGCACGGTCTTGATCTACCTGGGCCTCCTGTTCCTGGCCAAGGCGACCTGGACGGCTGCTGCGGTGGCGCTGGGTCTGCTGGTCTACAACCTCGGCCATGGTTGGCACCGTTTCGTGCGCCTTGCCCTCGCGGCGTTCGCGGTTGCCGCGGGGTGCGCCGCGCGGCCGGCCACGTTCTGGATCGACACGGCTGTCTATGTGGGGCTCACTGATCGCTGGACCTATATCGAGGTGCTCTGGTTGCCCCACATCGCGTTCATCGGATCGATGCTGGGGGCGCTCATCCTCGTGACGCGCGAGCAGGATCTGGCGCACGAGCTCGCCGCCGAGGCGCTGCGGGAAGTGGAGCATGACCGGGCGCACAAGGCCGCCCGGCTGCAGGCGGCGCAGGCACAGATCGAGCCTCACTTCCTATTCAATGCGCTCGCGAACGTGAAGCGCCTGTATCAGCTGGATAGGTCAGCCGGACGGGCGATGTTGCGCAATCTGTCCCAGGTCCTGGGCAGTGCCCTGGGCCAGATGCGTGACGAGCGGTGCACCCTCGTACGCGAGGTCGGGCTCTCCCTTGCCTACCTGCGCGTCCAGGAGATCCGCATGGGCGATCGGCTCAAGGTCGAGACTCGCGTCCCCGAGGCCCTGCACGCCGCCCGGTTCCCGTCGATGATGCTGTCGACGCTGGTGGAGAACGCCATCAAGCACGGCATCGCACCGCTCACCGACGGGGGCACCGTCCGCATCGAAGCGGAGACGGCCGGAGGCATGCTGCGGGTCAAGGTCACGGATACGGGGCGCGGCCTGGTCCACGGTGGCGGCACCGGTGTCGGCCTGGCCAACATCGAAGCGCGCCTCGCGTCGGAGTTTGGTGGCGATGCCCAATTGACGCTCGAGGAGAGGCCCTCCGGTGGCACGGTCGCGATCATCGTGATTCCGCTTCAACCCGTCGATGGTGTACCGAGTCCCGATGAATGCGTTCACGCCTAGCGCACCCTGGATGCACCTCGACGGGCGAGCGCACCGCCCTTCCGGATCGCACGGGACGAGCACCACCCTCGAGAAGACGCGCGCCGTTGCGCTGTTGACGCTGGTGAGCGTGGTGTGGCTTGCGCCGCTGTCCATCGCTGGCGGCACGCGAGGCATCAATCTGGTCTGGGAGTGCCTTTACTCCCCCCTGGTGCAAGGCGCCTTGCTGGTGGTCCTGATGAGCGTCGTGGAGCGGCTTGCAGCGCCGGGGCCTGCGCGTACGCTGGCACTTGCAGGCGCTGCCGTCGCAGCCTCCGTGCTGGCAGGCATTGTCGAGGGCATCACGCTGCCGGCCATCGGGGTGTGGACTCGAAAAGTCCCCTTCCTGGCCAGTTTCTGGGCGAACCTGGGCGGACTGACGATGATGGCCGTCTGTTTCGTGCTCATCTACGACTACCGTTTTCGCCTGCGGCATCGCCTGCGCGCAATCAATGACATGCGCCTGCGCCGGGCGCGTCTCGTGCGCGAGACCGTGGAATCGCAGCTGCAGGCCATGCAGGCGCGCGTCGATCCGCGGTTCCTGTTCGACACGATGGCATGCGTCGAACGGATCTATGAAGTCGATTCGGCGCGGGGTGACCTTCTGCTCGACGATCTCATCGCCTACCTGCGCGCGACGTTGCCCGACCTGCACACCACGACGTCGACCCTGCATCGGGAGCTCGCACTCGGTCGCGCGTACGTGGACATTCGCAGCGCGGTCCTCGATCGCAAGCTGTCCCTGGACGTCGACGTGGCGCCAGGGCTGGGAGCGACGGCCTTTCCTCCGATGTGCATCGTGCCCATGCTGCAGTTCCTCCTCGCCGATGCCGCCGGCCACGAGCCCGTGACGCTCGCATTGACGGTGGGCTTGCAGGACTCGATGCTCCGCATCGACGCGGGCATCGCGGGCGCGTCGAAGGGAGCTTCGCTCGAAGAGGCAGAGGCGCTCGAGGCCATGCGTCGACGAATGCAGGGCCTGTACGGCGAGCGGACGCGCCTGACCGTGACCTCGGACGCCGCGGCGGGACGTCGCGTCCTTCTGGAGATACCCCATGAGCCCTCCGACGGCCCTGATCGCCGAGGATGAGCCGCTGTTGCGCGCGGAGCTGCGCCAGGGGCTCGAAACGCTGTGGCCCGAGCTTTCGATCTGCACGGAGGCGGCCGACGGCGTCACCGCGCTGCGTGCCGTCGAGACCCACGCCCCCGACATCGCCTTCCTCGACATCGAGATGCCGGGCATGAACGGCCTCGACGTGGCACGCCTGGTCAACGGACGCTGCCACATCGTCTTCGTGACGGCTTATGACAAATACGCAGTGGCCGCCTTCGAGCAGCAGGCGGCGGACTACATCCTGAAGCCGCACTCCACCGCGCGCCTCGCGGCGGCCGTGACGCGGCTGAAGGAGCGCATCAAAGGCACACCGGCCAAGGTCGGGGGCGTGCTGGATACGCTGTCCAGGCGCAACGAGGCCCCGGACCAATTCCTCCGCTGGATCACTGCATCGCAAGGGACCAGGACGCGCTTCGTCACCGTGGAGCGCGTGTGCTATTTCCAGGCGGACAACAAGTACACGCTGGTGATGCTCCCGGACACGGATCTCGTCATCCGCCGGCCGATCAAGGAGCTCGCCGAGTCGCTCGACCCGCAGACCTTCTGGCAGATCCACCGCTCCACGCTCGTCAACATCAACGAGCTCACCGACGTGACGCGCGACCTGCATGGCCACATGCGCGTGCACCTGCGGCAGCGCAAGGAGGTGCTGCCGGTGAGCGAGACCTACACGCACCTGTTCCGGCAGATGTAGCGCCGGCGGATGGCGCCGTGTGCTACATGCCCGCGTGCGCGAACGTGGGCGCCAGCACCTCGGGCGCCGCGGCCTCCGCCGACGATTCCAGCATCGTGATCCGCCACAGCGTGCGCGCGTCGTCGGGATCGATCAGGGTGGCGGAATGCAGGAGTGCCGCGTTGTCCCACATCACCACGTCGCCCACGCCGTACTTGAAGCGCAGCACGTACTTCGGCTGCGTCGAGTGCGCAGCGAGCTCGTCCAGAAGGTCGCGCGCCTCGTCCTCCGGCATGCCCACGATGCCGAACGAGCTGCCCGACACGGCGTAGAGCGCCTTGCGGCCCGTGACCGGGTGCGGCCGCGCGATCCGGTGCGTGATCACCGGCATCCTCGCCTTCTGCTCGTCGGTGAGTGCCGAGGCCGCGGTGCGGCTCGCCTCGTCGATGTCGTGGCGGTTGCCGTAGTGATGGATGCCGTAGAGGGGCTCGATGCGCTTCTTCATCGCCTCGGGCAGGTCCTCCCAGGCTTGCTGCTGGTCGGCGAAGAGCGTGTCGCCGCCCACCCTCGGCACCACGCGCGAATAGAGCGTGGTGGCGCGCGCCGGCACCTGGAGGTAGGAATAGTCGGTGTGGAAGTACGAACCCGCATCCTGGAGGCCTGTCGGCTGGCCATTCACCTTCACGTTCGACAGGATGAGGATGTTCGAGTCCTCCGGATGGTGGAACTGGTCGATCACGTGCGGCTGCGGCGGGCCGATGCGGCGGGCGAAGGCACCGAACTGCGCGGCGGTGATGTCCTGCGCGCGCAGCGTCAGGACGTGGTTCTCGTAGAACGCACGCTCGAGCTCGGCGAACGACGCAGCGGACAACGGCTGGGCGAGATCGATCCCGTCGGCCTGCACGCCGAACGGGCCCGGCAAGCGGGTGAAGGTGGTCATGGGCGGCTCCTCGGAACGGGGGCCGCTGTCGTGGATCCGATCGCGGCCGCAGGACAGATGATAGCCCTGCGGCCCGGCGCCCCCGCGACGGCGCCGCTACTTGAGGAAGTCGGGCCGGATGAGCTCGGGCAGCCACAGCGGGATCTGCGGCCAGATGATCATGGCGAAGAGCACGAGCAGCATCGGCACCAGCATGATCATCGTGTCCTTCAGCGCATATCGCAATCGCACCTTGGCGATCGCGCACGACACCATGAGGCACATGCCGTACGGTGGCGTGACGAGCCCGAAGGCGAGCGCCACGATGCTGATGATCGCGAACGACACCGGGTGCATGTCCACCGACGCGGCGAGCGGCTGCAGCGTGGTGCCCACGATGATGATCGCCGGGATCGCATCGAGGAAGCAGCCCACGACCAGGAACACGAACACGATGAAGAAGCCCACGCCGATCGGGCCCATCCCCCACTCGGTCACGTTCGACAGCAGCGCCTTGGGGATCTGGTAGTACGCGAGGAGCCACCCGAAGATCGATGCCGTGCCCACGCAGAAGAGGGCGATGGCCGAGAGCTTGCCGGTATCGAGCAGCGCGGTCCACAGCTGCTTGCCGCCCATCTCGCGATAGAAGCCGAGCGAGAGCGCCGCGGCATAGAGCACCGCGGCCGCCGCCGACTCCGTGGCGGTGAACCAGCCGAGCAGGATGCCGCCCACGATGATGAAGGGCGTCATCAGCGCGGGAACGGCGACCAGCGCCGCCATGAAGAACTCCTTGAAGCTCGAGCGCGGATACGTGGGATAGTTGCGCAGCTTCGCATAGGCGTGCACCGTGGCCATCTGCGCGATCCCGATGAGCAGGCCCGGGATCACGCCGGCTAGGTAGAGCGCGCCGATCGACACCTGCAGCACGCCGCCCCACACCACCATCAGGATCGACGGCGGGACGATCACCGCGAGCACGGCCGACACCGCCGTGATCGCGATGGAAAAGGAGAGGTCGTACCCTTCCTTCACCTGCGCCTCGATGAAGATCTTGCCCTGGCTTGCGGCGTCGGCCGTGGAGCTGCCCGAGATGCCGGCGAAGAACACGGACAGGAGCACGTTGATCTGCGCGAGCGCGCCGGGGAAGTTGCCCACCATCGTGCGCGACAGGTGCACGAGGCGGTCGGTGATGCCGCCGACGTTCATGAGGTTCGCGGTGAGCAGGAAGAACGGCACCGCGAGCAGGATGAACGAGTTGTAGGCCTTGAACGTGGTGTTGAAGATCACGATCGGCGACAGCCGCGGCTCGATGATGAACACCGGCAGGCAGGCAAGCCCCAGCGCGAACGCCACCGGCACGCGCAGGACCATGAGGAGGAAGAAGCCCCCGAAGAGCCAGATCGCCGCCACGCCGGGCGACATCGCCGCCTGCATCATATGAGGCTCCCCGTGCCGAGGTTGCGCGCCTCGCGCTCGAGGTCCTCGGCCGTGGGGCCGAAGCGCACGATACGGATGTCGTTCAGCAGGCGCTGGATGCCGAAGACGAACCACGTCGCGCCGGTGAGCGGCCAGGCGATGAAGATCCAGGTCATGGGCAGGTCGGCGAGCTCGGAGGTCTGGTTCCAGCCGAACTGCACGAACTCGATGCCGTACCAGACGAATACGAAGGCAAACGCGAGCACGCCGATCATCGACACGATGCGCAGCGCGGCGTTGGCGCGGGGCTTCAGCTGCGGCCACACGTCGACCTCGAAGTGCGACGCCTCGCGCACGCCGATCATGGCACCCAGCATCACCATCCAGATGAAGAGGAAGCGCGCCATCTCCTCGGTCCAGATCCAGGCCGGTATGAGCGCCGTGAAGCGGGAGATCATCTGCAGCGTGACGGGCACCACGAGCAGCCCGACGCTGATGCCGATCAGGATGTTGAGCACCCTGGCGTAGTGGTGGATGAGCTTGTGCATGTGCTTCTCGCTGACGGAACGGGCACGAAAAGGCCGGCGCGAGGAGGCGGCATGCCTCCGGGCGCCGGCCGCGGTGCTGTGATTACATGCTGTTGATCTTCTTGTAGATCTCCGTGGCCCCGATTTCCTTGGCGTACTCGGCCATCACCGGGTCGGCGAGCTTCTTCATCTGCGCGCGGTCGGCGAACGGGATCTTCTTCAACCTGCCGGCCTTTTCCAGCGCGTCGAGCTTCTTGCTGTCCTCACTCGATTCGATCTGGCGGCCGTAGGCGCCTGCTTCCTTGCCGGCCTTGATGATCGCGGCCTGGAGGTCGGGTGGGAGCTTCCGCAACGTCTTGCCGGAGAAGGCGATCGGACGGATGGTGATCGCGTGCTCGGTGATGTTGAGGTTGGGCCCGACTTCGTAGAACTTCATCGCCTCGACACCTGCGGCTTCGTTCTCGCCGGCGTTGATCACGCCGTTCTGGATGGCGTTGTAGACCTCGTCGTAGGCGATCACCGTGGGCGACATGCCGACCGCCGCGAACGTCTTGCTCCAGATCGGGGCGCCCTGGACACGGACCTTGAGGCCCCTCATCTCGGCCAGGTTGTGCACCGCCTTGTTGGCGAAGATGTTGCGCGTGCCGCCGCCGGCGAAGCCGATCAGCATCACGTCACCCTTGGTGTACACCTCGTCGGCGATCGGCTTCAGCGTGTCGGCGTCGATGACCTTGTTCCAGTGGTCGACGTCGCGGAACAGGAACGGGGCGTCGATGAACGGCGCCGCCTTGCTGAACGTGGACATGTGCGCCGGGGACACGATGCCGTAGTCCACCGACACGCCCTGGTTCATGAAGGCGAAGTAGTCCTTCTCGAGGCCCAGCTCGCTGTTCTTGTGCAGGACGAAGTTGATGGGCTTGCCGTAGTACTTCTGGACCAGCTCCTGGAACCGCACGAGCGTGCGGTTGAACGCGTGGTCGTCGTTGAACTGCACGGCGCCGTGCAGCGTGATGGGGGCCTGCGCAAAGGCCGCCCCCGATGCGGCCAGCCCGAGCACCAGGGCGCTGCGCATCAGCGCGCGAATCGTTACTCGCATAGGAATCCTCCTCCGGTCGATGGTGAATCACCTGCCGGTGCTTGAGCTCCGCGGGAGAACCCGGGACCATTTCGCACTCTGGTCAGGTGGTCGGACCAATTGTTAAGGCAGACGTGCGGCCTGTCAACGCGTATCGCATTGTGCTCTGCACCATGGGCGCGCGCCACGACCCGCGCAACTGCGGCGTGCCGCCGCGCGACGCGGCCGACCGGTGCTGCCAGGTCACCGCGAGGACGGTGCGTAATGCGATCAGCCCGCGCTTCGACAAACCCACCGTGCGGACGCGCGCGGAAGCCATCACGAAGGCGCGCGAAGCGGGTTTCGGCGGCGCCTGGGCAGAGCATTTGCGTCCCGAGGGGCCGAACCGGGACGCGCGTCCGGGGATCCGCACGCCGCGGCGCGCCGATCCGGGACCGCTGCCTCACGACGCGCGGCGTTCCCGTCGCGACACTGATGCCTCTTCTTCACAAGGAGCATTGCCATGACCCCGTCCGCCACTGTATCCGCCACGCCTCAAGCCGCCGTCGACCCCGCCAGGCTCGACGCCTTCATCGGCCACTTCCTGGCCGACCTGGGCGGCGCGTTCCATGCCGGGATGGCGGTGATCGGCGAGGAGCTCGGCCTGTACAAGGCGCTCGCCCGCGGGCCGCTGACCGCCGCGCAGGTCGCGCAGGAAACCGGGACCGACCCGCGCTACGTGCGCGAGTGGCTGTCGTCGCAAGCCGCCGGCGGTTACGTGACCTACGACGCCGCGCGCGACATGTTCTCGCTCTCGCCGGAGCAGGCGCTGACGATGGCCACCGAGGACAGCCCGGCGTACCTTCCCGGCGCCTTCCAGCTCGCGCTGGGGTCGCTCGCCGCCGTGCCGCGCATCACCCAATCCTTCCGTACCGGCGCGGGCATGGGCTGGCACGAGCACAGCGAGCGCGTGTTCTGCGGCACCGAGAAATTCTTCCGCCCGAGCTATGCGGCCAACCTCGTGGCCACGTGGATCCCCGCGCTCGATGGCGTGCGCGACAAGCTCGAGCGGGGCGCGCTCGTGGCGGACGTGGGCTGCGGCCACGGCGCCTCCACGATCCTGCTCGCACAGGCGTTCCCGAAATCGCGCTTCGTGGGCTTCGACTACCACCAGGGCTCGATCGACGCGGCGCAGGCGATGGCGCAGCGGGCGGGCGTGGGAACGCGCGTGCGCTTCGAGAAGGCCGCGGCCAAGGACTATCCCGGCCGCGACTACGACCTCGTCGCGTTCTTCGATTGCCTGCACGACATGGGCGACCCGGTAGGTGCTGCGAAGCACGTGCGGCAATCGCTGAAGCCCGATGGCACGTGGATGATCGTCGAGCCCTTCGCGCACGACACGCTGGCGGACAACATCAATCCCGTGGGGCGCGTGTACTACTCGGCGTCCACGCTCCTGTGCACGCCGTGCTCGCGCTCGCAGGAGGTGGGGCTGTGCCT
>CAZUGY010000025.1:0-13252 GCA_964620265.1 uncultured Alcaligenaceae bacterium | reverse complement strand
CCCTTGTCGCGCGACTTGTAGACGTAGTTGAGCTGGAGGTTGAGGCCGAGCCGGTCGCTCGCGTCGTAGCGATAGCCCACGTCGAGCGCATAGACGTTGCCGGGCTGGTAGCCGCGGCCCTCGCCCAGCGGGACCTGCGCCGCGCCCTGCACGTACCACGACGAGTCGTGGCCCGGCAGCGACTCGCGGTAGTACGCCGACAGCGCGGCCTGCGTGGTGCCCGTCCCCGGCTGCAGCGAGCGCTCGGCGAGCGATCCCTCGCCATTGGCGATGTCGGTGGCGCCCGTGGGCAGCACCAGGCCGAACGTGGCGCCGGCGACACTCGCGCGATCGGCCGTGGGCTGTCCCACGGAGGCCTGGTAGCGCGCATGGATGCGCATGTCGCCGAGTGCGGTGAAGTGCCACGTCTCCATGAGCTGCGCGCCGTGGTGATTGTGGATGTGCTCGTGGCGGCGATCGACGATGGGCACGACGGCGGTGAGGCCCCAGTGCTCGTCGAAGCCGTAGTCGAGGGTGGCGAGCACGTTGCGATTGATCGTGCGGACCTCGTCGTGGTGCGCGGGGACTTCGCCCACGTCGACCTTCCGGGTGCCCGTCATGGGCTGGTCCTGGTCGATGTACTCGAAGCGCACGTCGGCATGCGGACCCGGCTGGGTCCACACGCCCTGCAGGCTCCAGTTGGTATTGACGTTGCAGAAGGCTGCGCCACAGCTCGCGTGGGCGGCGGTGACGCAGGCAGTACCGGCGGCGAGCGCGACGAGCGCGCTCCGGAGAAAGGACGACATGAGTGCTCCTCGTCGCAGAGGCGCGCGATGGCGCATCCGCGGCAGCGGATGGAAGAAAAAGCGAACGGAGACCGGCTACGTGGTCAGTGCTTCATCGGGTGTCCGCCCGTGAGCGGACGCACGACGGCGTCGACCGTTTGCGTGGTTCGCTTGCCGGCCGCATCGCTGAAGGTCAGCGTGAGCGGCACCGTGGACCCGTCGGCGAGCGGCTGCACGAGGTCGAGCAGCATCACGTGATAGCCGCCGGGCTTCAATTCCACAGGCTTGCCCGCGGGGACGGGCAGCGCGTCGATCGCGCGCATCCTCATCACGCCGTTGTCCATCGACATCGTGTGGATCTCGCTCACCCTGGCCGCGGGAGTCGCGACCGCCACGAGCGTGGCGTCGGTGGGGCTTGCGAGCTGCATGAAGGCGCCGGTGGCGCGCTGGCCGTGGGCGATGCCGCGGATCCATGCGTCCTTGACGGTGACCTGCGCGTGGGCGGTGAGCGTGACGAGCGCGGCGCACGCCGCGAGGAAATGTCTCGAGTTCATGAAAGGGTCCTTCGAAAAGCGATGCCGGCACGATGCGGCGCGAAACCGGAGGCTCGCGCGCACGGAAAATCGCGCACCGCGCAAGGCGGTGCGGCGCTCGTCAGGCGAGGGCGGGAGGACCGCGGGCGAGCGCGTGGCTGTGTGCTGCGACGCGGCTCGCGAGCGGGAGGGCAGGCGTGGGCTGCCATCCGCGGGGGACGACGGGCGCGGTGAGGGCGGCACGACCTGGGGCCGCGGCCCCGCCGCTGCACACGAAGCACGTGACGCAGGTGTCGTCGTGCGCGCGATCGGGCGCGACCGGGGTGTCGCGCGTGCCCGTCGTCGTGCAGAAATCGCGAGCGACCGCATCGGCCCGCCACGCAGGCGCGCCGGCGTGCAGCGGCAGCACCGTGCCCACGAACAGCGTGAGCAGGACGAGGAGGCTGGTGAGGCGGCGGCGACGCATGGACGCGCATTCTACGCGCCCGGCCCGCGCGAAGGCCCCATGGGATAATTCGCGCATGGGAAGCTCCTCTTCCGTGCTCGCCGCGGCGGGCGCTCCTTCCGCGGCGCGTGGCCGGCCGCGCGCCGTGGCCGCATGGCTTTTCGCCTGCTGCGTGCTCGTCTTCGCGATGATCGTGGTCGGCGGCGTCACGCGCCTCACGCACTCGGGACTGTCCATCACCGAGTGGCAGCCGATCGTGGGCACGCTACCGCCGCTGTCGGACGCCGACTGGCAGGCGGCCTTCGGCAAGTACCAGGCGACTCCCGAGTACAAGCTCGTGAACCACGGCATGACGCTCGCCGAGTTCAAGGGCATCTTCTGGTGGGAGTACTTCCATCGCCTGCTGGGGCGGCTCATCGGCATCGTGTTCCTGGTGCCGTTCGCGTGGTTCGCGCTGCGGCGCGCGATTCCCCCGGGCTATGGGTGGAAGCTCGCCGGCATCTTCGTGCTCGGAGGACTGCAGGGCGCGATGGGCTGGTACATGGTGAAAAGCGGCCTCGTGGACGATCCGCGCGTATCGCAATTCCGTCTCACCGCGCATCTGCTGCTCGCCTTCGTGATCTTCGGCGCGATGCAGTGGGTAGCGCTGTCGCTGCTCCATCCCGTGCGCGCCAACCTCACGGATGCGCCATCGCGCGGCGTGCGGCGCTTCGCGCGCGTGGTGCTGGCGCTCGTGACGCTGATGATCGCTACCGGCGGCTTCGTGGCGGGCATCCGCGCGGGCTTCGCATACAACACGTTTCCGCTCATGAACGGCCACGTGGTGCCGCCCGAGATCATGCTGATCGAGCCGTGGTGGCGCAATTTCTTCTACAACATGGCCACGGTGCAGTTCGATCACCGGCTGGTCGGGTACGTGCTCGCGGTGGCGATTCCGCTGCTGTGGTGGCGCGTGCGGCGCACGCCGGGAATGCCGGCGCGGGCGCGCACGGGCGCGGGGTTGCTCACCGGCATGCTGGCGGTCCAGATCGCCATGGGCATCGCCACGTTGCTCCTCGTGGTGCCGCTGCCGCTCGCCGCGTTGCACCAGGCGGGCGCCGTGATCGTGTTCGCGCTCGCAGTGAACGTCGCGCACGCCTTGCGCTGATCGCCGTTCGGCCCCCGCCGCCCGCGGATAGGGCCACGCCGGCGGCAATCGCGCAGCAGCCTATAATGCGGCGTCCTACGCCAACAGCGGCAACGCCTGGGGGGCATGCGGTCAAGCGCATGTGCCACGCGCCCGCCCCATGCATCATGACCGATACCCGCGCCCTGGACGAGCCGCTCTCCGACACCGAGCTGGACGAGCTCGAAGGCTTCCTGGCCTCCGACGCCGTCCCCGAGGATTGCATGGACCTCGAGATGCTCGACGGCTTCCTGGCCGCCATCGTGAGCGGCCCCGAATCCATCCAGCCCTCCGAGTGGCTCCCGCAGGTGTGGAGCGACGGCGGACGCAGTGCCTCGCCCGCCTATGGCAACAGCGCGGAAGCGCAGCGCATCATGGCGCTCATCCTGCGGCACATGGTGGGCATCCAGCGCACGCTCGCCGAGTCACCCACGCGCTTCAAGCCGCTGCTCTATCTCCCCGAGGAAAAGAAGGGCGACGAGCGGCAGCCGCCGGAAGGCACGGCGTGGTGCGAGGGCTACATGGCGGGCGTCAAGCTGCGCGACGAGGGCTGGCAGCCGCTCTACGATGCCGAGGATGCGCGCGACTGGATCTTTCCGATCGAGGCGCTCGCCTTCGGCGACCAGGATCCCGAGTTCGCCGAGTGGATCGATGACAAGGAGAAGCGCGCGAGCCTCGTCGAGGAGCTCGCCGTGGCGTCGGTGCTCATCTATCGCTTCTGGCAGGCGCGGCAGACGGTGCAGCAGCGCGGCACCGGCTCGCGGCGGACGTTGACCGATGCGGGGCGCAAGTCGCGCGAGCGGCTGCACTGACGCGGCGCGTTTCGCGGGCGCTCTGCTCTGCGCCGTGCCGAAGGGTCGTGCTGATGTCGCGGCGGCAACGATGAGGATCGGCCGCGTTGCGCCGTGTCACTGCGCGTCATCGCCGCGGGGCGTGAGCGCTACTGCGTGGCGGTGATGCCGCCGTCCACGTAAAGTATCTGGCCCGTCACGAAGGCCGCACCCGCCCCCAGGAAAAACAGGACCGGGCCTGTCACATCCTCCACTTCCGCGATGCGTCCGAGCGGAATGCGCTCGAGGAGCTTGCCGAAGAGCACCGGATCGCTCCAGTCGGAGGCCATGCGCGTGCGCACCACGGTGGGCGCCACGCCGTTCACGTTGATGGCGTGGCGCGCGAGCTCCACCGCGTGCTGGCGCACGAGAAGCGCCAGGCCTCCCTTGCTGCTGCAGTAGGCCGAATAGCCGCGATCGCGCATGCCGAGCTGCGCGCGCACCGAGAGGAGATGGACGTGGCGCCCGCCGCGGCCGCTTGCCACCTGCACGCGGGCCACGGCCTGCGCGAGGAACATCGACGCGCGCAGGTTCACGTCGAGCACGCGGTCGTACGCCTCCTCCGTCACCTCGAGGAGCGGCTCGATCTGCTGCGTGCCCACGCAATTGACGAGGAAGTCGAGCGTGCCGTGGCGGGCGGCGGCCTCGTTGGCCGCGGCATGGATCGACGGCACGTCGCGGGCATCGAAGGCCACGCTGCTCGCGCCGCCGCGTGCCTGCAGCGAGTCTGCCAGCGCCTGGGCTTTGCCGGCATCGCGCCCGGCCACCACGACGGTGGCGCCTTCGCGCGCGAGCGCCTGCGCACAGGCCTCGCCGATGCCGCCGTAGCCACCCGCCACGAACGCCACCTTGCCGGCGAGGCTGCCTTGGGCGCGTGGTGCTGCCGCGCCCGATGCCGCAGCATCCGCCTCAGACATCGAGCACGCTCTTCTTGCCGAGCAATCCGCGCGCGCGGAAGGTGACGACCGCGATGAAGAGGAGATACATCGACAGCAGCGACCACTCCGACGCATAGGCACCGGCGAGACCCACCACGAGCCCCACCATCAGCGCCGCGATCACCGCGCCCCAGAAGCTGCCCACACCCCCCAGCACGATGATGAGGAACGCGGGCACGACGGCGTCGATGCCCACGTGCGGACGGATGCCCCAGATCGGCGCCATCACCACGCCGGCCAGCCCCGCCAGCCCCACGCCGAGCGCGAAGACGTAAAGCCGCAGGCGCGAGAGGTTGATCCCCAGCGCGCGCACCATCTCGCTGTCGTGCGCGCCGGCCTTGATGATGGAGCCGTAAGGCGTCTTCTCGAGGAAGAGCCACAACGCGCCGATCGCCACGAGGGCTGCCACGCAGGCGAAGAGGCGATAGCTCGAGTAGATGAGATCGCCCGCCATGAACGCGCCGCTGATGACTTCCGGCAGCGGCAGCTGCTTCTCGTTGGAGCCGAACACCGCGCGGATGCCCTCCTCGAGCACGAGCGCCGCGCCGAAGGTGAGGAGCAGCCCGTAGAGCGGATCGCGGCCATAGGTGCGGCGCAGGGCGATCTCGAGCAGCATGCCGAACACGCCCACGAGCACCGGCGCGAGCAGCAAGGCGAAGGCGTAGCGCCAGGGCAGCGGCAGCGCGGCGTAGCCGCCGAGCACGCCGTCCGGAGCGACGTTGGGCGCGATGACCACGAGCGCCACGTACATGCCGAGCGCGAAGAACGACCCGTGCGCCAGGTTGATCGTCTCCATCAGGCTCACCACGAGCATGAAGCCGAGCGCGATCAAGGCGAAGAGGAGCCCCAGCGCCAGGCCATTGACGAGATGAGGAACGAGCGTCATGGCGAGGTGCTGGGGGTTACGGCGGCCGGCTACTGCTCGTAGCTCGGCGTGGACTCGTACGACTCGAGCTTGCAGGCCTTGGGCGCATCCTGGTCCATCACGTCCTTGGGCTCCGATTGCGTGAGGACCTTGAAGATGTCGTCCTTGCTCTTGGGCTGGTCGTTGTAGGTGGCCATGTAGATCGTCTGCTGGACCTGGTGCGTGGCGGGATCGATCCACGCGTCGTAGGCTTGCATGCGGTCGCGCGCCCCCATCTTGCGGCCCTCGAGCTTCTTGATCACCGCGATGTTGTTGGTGGTGCCGGCTTCCTCCACGGCGCGCAGGAGCTCGCGCGTGGCGACATATCCGTTGTAGTAGACGTTGCCCGGCACCCTGATCGCCATGCCCGGATACACCTTCTGGTAGGTCTCCACGAACTCCTTGACGCCGGGCAGGTCGAGGTCCCAGTACCAGGTAGTGCCGAACACGCCGAAGATCTGTTCGGGTCCCAGGCCGTAGACGTCGGGCCAGTCCTGCTGGTTGTTGATCCACGCCATGCGCTTTTGCAGGCCGAGCTGCACCACCTGCTGGCGCAGGGCCTTGATGTCGTCGCCGCCGATCGCCGCCGCCACGACCTCGGGCTTCAACTGCTGCAGCTTGATGAGGTAGGGCGAGAAGTCGCGCGTGTTCTGCGGGACCATGAGCTCGTC
The DNA here is from genome assembly GCA_964620265.1 of uncultured Alcaligenaceae bacterium. Lineage (GTDB taxonomy): Bacteria > Pseudomonadota > Gammaproteobacteria > Burkholderiales > Casimicrobiaceae > VBCG01. The sequence goes on along the minus strand of CAZUGY010000025.1, from coordinate 7,002 downwards.
CACGACCTTGCCGCCGTTGGCTTCCACCAGCGCCCGCGTGGCCTTCGAGGTGTTGTGACCCCACACGTAGTCGTTGGTGAGCAACACCCAGTTCTTGCCATTGGCCTTCATCGCGTTCTTGACGATCGCCTCGGCGAAGTTGGTGCCGTTGCCGTCCCACACGAACTTCACGCGATGGCAATCCTTGCCGGACTCGGTGGGCGAGCTCGAGTTGGTGTTGAAGTAGACGCAGCCGTATTTCTGCGCGACCTGCGAGATCGCATTGGCCACGCCCGAGTGCAGCGCGCCGATGAGGAACGCGGCCTCGTTGCGCGTGATCATCCGCTCGGCCACGCGCGAGCCGGTGGCGGGCGTGGTCTCCGTGTCGATGTGGATCGCCTCGATCGGACGGCCCAGCACGCCGCCCTTGGCATTGAACTCCTTGATCGCCAGCATCGCGCCCAGGCGCTCCATGCCGCCGGACGCCGCGTACTGGCCGGAGGCATCCATCGTGAGGCCGATCACCAGCGGCTTCTTCTGCGCCGCCTGCGCCCACGCGTGGTTGACCTTCCATGGCCCGAAGAACGTGGCTCCGCCCACGCCGGCGGCGATTGCCGTCAGCAGCGAGCGCCGCGAGCCCACGACCTGCGTATCAGGTGCGACCGGTCCCTTCTTCTGCTCGTTCATCGTTTCCTCCTTGGTGCGCGCCTTCGTGGCGTCGTTGTCGGCCGTGCGGCGCGGCACCGTGCTCGGCGTGCGCGGACGGCTTCATGGCGTCGGCCGGACGGAGGTCCGGCTGGTTCGCCTGTTCCGAAATGCAGTCACCTAGAATATTCATTCTGTCATTCCGACGTGTCAAGCCCGCGCGGCCGGCTTGCGGCCGCCGGAGCGGCGCGGGGTGCGCGGTGTGCGCTCGCCGAGCGCGTAGCCCACCGCCATGACGAGCGCCTGCGCCGCGCACAACGGCGCCGCGAGGGTGCGGAAGGGCACGGCCGGATCGTCGCCGATCTCGAGCGTGACGTTCGACGCGCGTGCGAGCGGCGATACCGCCGCGTCGGTGATCGCGATGACCGACGCGCCCTGCGTGCGGGTGGCGGTGGCGGCGGCGATCACGTCCTCGGTGTAGTTGCGGAAGCTCGCCGCGATCAGCACGTCATCGCGGCGGATGAGGCCGACCTGCTCGCGCAGCATGCCGCCGACCGAGTCGAGCAGGAAGGCGCGCACGTCGAGCTGCGACAGGCCGTAGGCGAGATACGCCGCCACCGGAAAGGCGCGTCGCTGCGCGAGGAGATAGACCGTATGCGCCCCGGTCACGAGACGGGTGGCCTGCTCCAGCACGCGGGGATCGCCGTGGTCGCGCAGCCGCTCGAGCTCGCGCACCGCGCTCGCCACCACCTGGGGATACAGGTTGCCCTGGTCGCCGCCGCCGCGCCGCATCTCCTCGATGCGCTCGCGATACGTGGCCGAGCGCGCCACGAGACGCTCGCGGTAGACGCGCTGGAGGTCGGTGAATCCGGGGTAGCCGAGCGCATTGGCGAAGCGGATCACCGCCGACGGCGGCACCGCCGCATCGCGCGCGATCTCGGCCACGGTGGACAGCGCCATCGCGTCGGGATTGCCGAGGGCGAAGCGCGCGATGCCCTGCAGCCGGTTCGGAAGCTGCGGATAGGACTCGGTGATCGTGCGCGCCAGCTCGTCGTATCGGGTGCCGCCCTGCATGTCGCTGACTCCGTCGTGAGTGCCGGCACCCCGGGAAGGGTTGCCAAGATGGAATGTTTATTCTAATCTAAACGGAATTAGAACAGTTCATCGCATCCGGTGCCAGTCTTTTCTTGCACTGGAAGGGGGTATTGGATGACCGGCGCACAGGGACACCTCGGGCGCGCACCCGCGCCTGCCGCCGGTGCGGCCGCGCGCCTGCCGTTGCCGCTCGTGGTCCTGGCGGTGGTGCTGGCCACATCCACGTGGTGGCTGCCGCGCGTGGGCCTGTATCAGTACCTGGCGCTGGAGATCGTGATCTTCATGATCTACGCCATGGGCTACAACCTGCTGCTCGGCACGTCCGGGTTGCCCTCGTTCGGGCACGGCGCGTTCTTCGGGATCGGGGCGTATGCCTTCGGCCTCATGGAGTTGCATGCGTGGGCGAACCTGTGGGTCGACCTCGCCGGGGCGCTGCTGGCCACGGCCATCGCCGCGGCCGCGGTAGGGGCCTTCATCTCGCACCGGCGGGGTATCTACTACGCGCTACTCACCATCGCCTTCGGCCAGGTCTTCTGGTTCATCGCGGTGAAATGGCACTCGGTGACCGGCGGGGAGGACGGGCTCCTGAATCTCAAGCGCCTGCCGCTTCCGCTCGGGATCACCACGGTCGACTTGAAGTCCAACGATGCGCTCTTCTATTTCGCGCTCGTGGCGCTCGTGGCCACCGTGTACCTGTGCTGGCGCATCGTGCACTCGCCATTCGGCCGCGTGCTCGGTTGCATCAAGCAGAACGAGGCGCGCGCGCGCTTTCTGGGCTATCGCGTGTGGATCTACAAGTGGCTCGTGTTCGTGCTGTCGGCCACCGTGGCGGGGCTTGCGGGCGCGCTCTTCGCGATGGCGCAGCAGTCGGCGTATCCCAACGTGATGAGCCTGCACCAGTCGGGCTTCGTGGTGATGATGGTGCTGATCGGCGGGGGGCTCGTGAGCTTCTGGGGGCCGCTGCTCGGTGCCGCCTTCTTCATCCTCGCACGCGACCTCCTGGGCGCGTACACCGAGACGTGGCTGTTCTGGTACGGGTTGCTCTTCATGGCGGTGGTGCTGTGGAAGCCGGAAGGCCTCGCGGGGCTCGCCCGCGACCTTTTCGCGCGCAAGCCCAAGGCGGGGACGGGCGGGCCATGACGCTCTTTGCCGCACGCGGCCTGCACAAGCGCTTCGGCGATCGCGTCGTGCTGGAGGAGATCGACCTCGCCTTCGAGGAGGGCACGCTCACGGGCATCATGGGCCCCAACGGCGCCGGCAAGACCACGTGCTTCAATTGCCTCACCGGCGCCTACGTTCCCGACGGCGGCGAGATTCTTCTCGACGGTCGCGACATCGCCGGACTTCCGCCGCATGCGATCACGCGACTCGGCGTGGCGCGCTCCTTCCAGGCGATCAACCTCTTCGACCAGGACAGCGCGCTCGACAACCTCGTCGTGGCATTGCCCCGCATGCGCGCGCGCTCGCTCGATGCGTGGCGCGATCGCGGCCGCGACAGCGCCGCCCGCGACGAAGCGATGGAGATCCTCCAGTCGGTGGGCCTGCGCGCACGCGCCGCCGTGCGCGCGAAGGACCTGGCCTACGGTGAGCGGCGCGCGCTCGAGATCGCGCTGGCGCTGGCCACGCGTCCGCGCATCCTGTTCCTCGACGAGCCCACGTCGGGCCTGGGCGCCGACGGCACCGCGCGGCTGCGCGAGCTCGTGGCGGAATTGAAGCGCCGCATCACGCTCGTGATCATCGAGCACGACATGCGCTTCCTGTTTTCGCTCGCCGACCGCATCAACGTGATCCACTGGGGACAGGTGATCGCGCGCGGATCGCCGGCGGAGCTGCGCGACAACCCGTGGATCCGGCGCTCGGCGCTGGGGGCGCTCGCATGCTGAAGCTCGCGTCGCTCGATACCTACTATGGCGAGACGCAGGTGCTCTTCGGGCTGTCGCTCGAAGTGGCCGCCGGCGAGATCGTGGCGCTGCTGGGGCCGAGCGGCGCGGGCAAGACCACCACGCTGCGCTCGGTGCTGGGCCTGACGCCCCCGCGCCGCGGGACGGTCGAATTTTCCGGGCGCAATGTCACGCGCCTGCCCACGCACCTCATCGCGCGCGCGGGCATCGGCTGGGTACCGGACGACCGTCGCGTATTTCCCACGCTGACTGCCGCGCGCAACCTCTCCATCGCGGCCAAGCGCACGCCGTTTCGCGCCTACACGGTGGATGCATGCTGCGAGATCTTCCCGGCGCTGCAGCATCTCCTGCCGCGCGAGTGCGAGAACATGTCCGGTGGCGAGCTGCAGATGGTGTCCATCTCGCGCGCGCTCGTGGGCGGGCCGGGACTCATGCTCTTCGACGAGCCGAGCCAGGGCCTCGCGCCCAAGGTCGTGCAGGACGTGATGCGCGCGATCGTGAAGCTCAAGGACAGCGGCGTGGCATCGCTCGTGGTCGACCAGAACGTGCGCACCGTGCTCGACATCGCCGACCGCGCGTACGTGGTGCAGGGCGGGCGCATCGTGTTCGAGGGACCTGCCGCGGCATTGCGCGACGATGCTGCGCAGCGGGCGGCGCTGGGGCTCGCGGCGTGAGCGGAACACCGGGCATGCCGGAGCCCTCGCGGGCGCCGCAGCGCGCGAGCGCGGACGGCAACCCGTCGAGCCCGCTGCTGCGCGTCGAGCAGCTCGTCAAGCGCTACTACGCCCCCGGCTGGGGCACGCGCGCGCCCACCTTCGAGCTCACCGCCGACTTCACGGTCGATGCGCCGCAGACCGTGGGCCTGCTCGGCCCCAACGGCTCCGGCAAGACGACGCTCTTCGAGCTCGTGACCGGCAGCAACGCCCCCACCTCCGGACGCGTGCTGGTGGAGGGCCGCGACATCCACGCCGTGCGCTATCGCGAGCGCGACCGCCTCGCCATCCACTATCACCAGTCCTACCAGGTGCGCTCGTTCCGCAAGCGCAAGCCGGCCTTCCTGATGGAGCACGCGCATCGCGCGCGTCCGCTCGTGCATCTGTTCGACGAGCCGCAGTTTTCCGTGCAGGATGGCTACATCGGCTTCATGCTCGACTTCTTCCGCACCCTGCGCGAGGCGGGCAACGTGGTGTTCGTCTGCGTGCATCCCAACGAGCCCTTCCATCTCGAGATCCTGCGCGAGGCCTGCGAACGCTTCATCTTCGTGCGCCAGGGAAGGATCACGCAGTTCGGGTCCTACGACGCGCTGGTGGCGGATGCCGCCGTGCGCGGCTACCTGGGCGCGCTCGCCCCGGCGACGACCTGACCGGCTTCCGCCGGGTGCCGTGCGGCAGTTCGCCACGGGCGGACTGCGTTCGCGCGACGCCGATGCCGCATTCGCGGCGATGCGTTGCTGCCCTGCCTGACGAATGTCCGGCCGGCGCCGGAGCAGCCCGTGGAAGGCCCGCAACACTCCCGCTGCATCGACTGTCGCCCGGAGCGGATCGGCGCCTTGCTTATCCTTGTAAAAGGCGCCGAACCCCTCCACGATGACCTGTCATGACGATCGACACGAACCTGCGCGACCCGTCGCTCCTCGATGCCGAAGCGGTCGCGCGCGCATTGGGCACCGACCTCGACGGCGGGCTCGACCCGCAGGAGGCCGCCGTCCGCCTCGCCCGCGATGGCCCCAACGAATTGCGCGCCGTGGCGACGATACCCACCTGGCGGCGCATCCTGCGCCAGTTCCAGGATCCGCTGATCTACCTGTTGCTGGCCGCCGTGGCGATCGCGCTGGCCGCCTGGCTGGTCGAAGGCCGCCACGGCTGGCCGGTGGACGCGATCGTCATCGCCCTGGTCATCCTCGTCAACGGTGCGCTGGGCTATGCGCAGGAAGCCAGGGCCGACAGCGCGGTCGCCGCGCTCGCCGGCATGACGAGCGCCACCTGCTCGGTGCTGCGCGGTGGCCAGCCCCTGCGCATCGCGAGCGCGGAGCTCGTGGCCGGCGACCTGCTGGTGCTGGGCGAAGGCGATCTCGTCGGCGCCGATGCGCGGCTCTTGCGTACCGCTGCGCTGCGCGTGCAGGAAGCCTCGCTCACCGGCGAAAGCGAAGCCGTGCTGAAGGACGTGGCCACGCTGCCGGCGCCGACGTCGCCCGGCGACCGGCTGAACATGGTGTTCAAGGGCACGGCGGTGGCGCAGGGCACGGGCCGGGCGGTCGTGACGGCGACCGGCATGGCCACCGAGATGGGGTCGATCGCCGGCATGCTCGACGCGACTGTCGAGGAGCCGACTCCATTGCAGAAGGAGGTCGGCCGCATCGGCCGCATGCTCGGCATCGCCGTCGTGATCATTGCCATCATCGTCGTCGCCACGATTCTCCTCATGTCCGACATCAGGTCGGCCTCCGACGTGATCACCGTGCTGCTGCTCGGCGTATCGCTCGCGGTGGCCGCGGTGCCCGAGGGGCTGCCGGCGATCCTGTCGGTGGTGCTCGCGCTGGGCGTGCAGCGCATGGCCCGGCGCAAGGCCATCGTGAAGAAGCTGTCGTCGGTGGAGACGCTGGGCTCCGCCTCGGTGATCTGCTCCGACAAGACCGGCACGCTGACCCGATCGGAAATGACGATCCAGCGGGTCGTGACCGCCTCCGGCCACACGCGCGTCACCGGCGTGGGCTACGCGCCCGAGGGCCGGGTCGAGTTCGAGGGCGCGACGATCCAGCCCGGGGACCTGCTGAACGAGCAGATCGTGGTGCTGAGCGGCGGCAGCCTGGCGGGCAACGCCGACCTGCGCCAGGGCGATGACGGCCGCTGGGAGATCCAGGGCGACCCCACCGAAGCGGCCTTCCTCGTCGCCGAACGCAAGCTCGGCGCGAACGAGCGGCGCGAGCGCCGCTTCGAGCGCATCGGCGAGGTCCCGTTCACGTCGGACCGCAAGATGATGTCGACGCTGGAGCGCGACCGCGAGCACGGCGGCGAGATCGTCGTGATCACCAAGGGCGCCCCCGACGTGCTGCTCGAGCACTGCACGCGCGCACGCGTGGGCATGGACATCGTGGACCTCGACGACGCGCTGCGAGCGCAGGCGCTGGCCGACGTGGCCCGGCTCACCGACGAAGCCTTGCGCACGCTCGCGGTGGCCTACCGCCCGCTGGCGCCCGGCGAGTCGGCCGAGGCCGCGCCCGACCTCGAGCGCGACCTGATCTTCGTGGGCACCGTCGGCATCATCGACCCGCCGCGACCCGAGGCCGCGGTGGCCATCCGCGAGGCGCACCGGGCCGGCATCCGCGTGATCATGATCACCGGCGACCACCCGCGCACGGCGGCGCGCATCGCCGCCGACCTCG
>CAZUGY010000024.1:26236-34479 GCA_964620265.1 uncultured Alcaligenaceae bacterium | reverse complement strand
GGGTTGACCCACTCGAAGGCCTTGAAGTCCTTGGGATACTTGGGCGTACCGCCGAAGGCGACGTAGGCGTGGGACCAAATGCCCTCGTCGGCTACCGGCGCCGGGGTCGGTCCGGCGGACGCGACGCCGCCGTCGGTGCCGTCTGCGAGCACTTTCGCCGGCGCGGCCGGGGCCGCCGACGCCAGCAGGCACCAGGCAGCCGCAACCGCTACAAGGGCACGGGATACGCGCGAAGGGGTAAACGCAGCGCTCGTCATGGTCGATCCTCGGGCCAAAACCCTACCAATAGCGCGGCCATCTTAAGGCCGGCTTAGGCGCTTCCTTTGGGGGTACCGAGGGACAGGGGGCCGAAAGCGCTATTTTCCCACGACTGCGCGCGAAAGCGCATCGGCAAAGAGTCCCGGCACGTCGAAACCGGTCTGCTGGGTGATTTCCACGAAGCAGGTGGGGGAGGTCACGTTCACTTCGGTCAGGTTCGACCCGATCACGTCCAGGCCCACCACGAGGAGGCCGTCCTGCCAGAGGACGGGCGCCAGCGCTTCGGCGATCTCCCGGTCGCGCTCCGTGAGCGGGCGCGCCACACCGCGGCCCCCGGCGGCGAGGTTGCCGCGGGTCTCGCCCTTCTTCGGGATGCGCGCGAGGCAGAAGGGCACGACCTCGCCGCCGATGACGAGGATGCGCTTGTCGCCATCCACGATCTCGGGGAGGTACTTCTGCACCATCACCATGGTGCTGCCGTGGCGCGAAACCGTCTCCACGATCACGTTGCGGTTCGGATCGGACTCGGCCACGCGGAAGATCGAGGCGCCGCCCATGCCGTCGAGCGGCTTGATCACGACGTCGGCGTGCTCGTCGATGAATTCGCCGATGCGCGCCGCATCGCGCGTGACGAGCGTGGGCGCGGTGAACTCGCGGAAGCGGGTGATCGCGAGCTTCTCGTTGTTGTCGCGGATCGCGCGCGGACGGTTGAACACGCGCGCGCCGGCGCGCTCGGCGGCCTCGAGAAGATACGTCGAGTAGACGTACTCCATGTCGAAGGGCGGGTCCTTGCGCATGATGACCGCGGAGAACTCGGCGAGATCGCGCGGCACGGGCTGGCCGGCGCGATACCAGTCGTGATCGTCAGCGTTGACTTCGAGCGGGCGCGCGGCGGCGCTGACCCGGCCGCCTTCCCACAGCAGGTCGCCCTGTTCGAGCGCGAAGAGGCGATCGCCGCGACGCGCGAGCTCGCGCATCATCGCGATGCTCGAATCCTTGTAGGCCTTGAGCTCGGGCAGCGGGTCGAGGATGAAGGCGACGTCCATGGCGGTACGTTAGCACGCAGCGTGGGCGTGGCGGCCGCTTCGCTTGCGGTGCTCAGCCTGGCCGCGCCCGCGCCGGTCGGCGAGCACCGCGGGGGTGCGCGGCCCGGTGGGTCCGGCGCTTCCTAACCGCGCGCGAGCCAGTCGGCAAGCAAGGGCGCCGGAGCATCGACCGGCGCTGCGAGCCAGCGGATGGCCGCGACGCGCACGCGCTCGCGCTGCGACTCCTCGTGCAGGTACTCTGCGGGCGACTTGCCGTCCACGCGGGCGAGGAAGAGCGCGGGCAGGAGGCGCGCGGTGCGGGCGAGGACGTGGGCTTGCGGTTCCCAGGTGACCTCGGCGGCGTAGGCGTCGACGAGTGCGGTGAAGGATGCGGCCAGCCTGTCGCGCCGATCGGGCCGCGCGAGCGTCTTCAGGAGCAGGTGGTTGAGGCAGAACGCGAGGTCGAAGGCGGGGTCGCCGTACCACGCGCATTCGGCATCGAGGAACACCGGGCCGCGCGGGCCCACGAGGATGTTCTTGGGGGAGACGTCGCCGTGCACGAGCACGTGGCGTGTCGCGGCCGTGGTGGCCTCGGCCGCGAGGATCGCGTCGGCGCATTCGGGGTGCGCGCGGGCGGCGGCTTCGAGATAGGGCTCGAGACGCAGCGCGTGGAAGAGCGCATCGGTGGCGAAGCGTGCCGCGATGTCGGCGCTGCCGGCGGTGGTGGCGTGGATGCGGCCGAGCACACGGCCCACGTCATGCGCGACGGCGGGATCGACGTGGCCGTCGAGGAGCTGCGCCTTCCACAGCGGGTAGTGCTGCGCCGGAAGGAAGTCCATCGCGAACAGGTTCGAGGCTTCGTCACGCGCGACGGGATGCGGACAGGCACCCGGCAGTGCCTGGTCGACGAGGCGGTACCAGTCCCACTCGTGCGCGCTGCGCTCCACCGGCACGATCCATTCCGCCGCGACCTTCAGTTGCGGCAGGGCGCGCTTGACGCAGATCGTGCGGCCGTCGAGGTCCACGCGCCAGATATCGGAGGAGACGCCGCCGGTGAGGGGCGTCATGGGGGGCGGCCCGGCGCCGGGCGCGAGCAGGCCCATGCGCACGAGCGCAGCGGCGATCAGCGCTTGCGGCGCGGTATCGGAAGTCGGTGCATGGGCCACGACGTCATGATGCCACCACCTTTCCGTCGGCCAACTCGATGACGCGCTGCGCGCAGTGTGCGATGTCGTCGGGATCATGCGAGATGATGACCAGCGGGATGGCGAAGCGCTCCTGCACGGCGATGAGCTCCTGCCGCAGGCGCTGGCGCAACGTGGCGTCGAGTGCCGCGAAGGGCTCGTCGAGGAGAAGGAGCCGCGGCTTGGCGAAGAGCGCACGGGCGAGCGCCACGCGCTGGCGCTGGCCGCCGGAGAGCTGCTCGGGATAGCTCGCGCGCACGTCGGTGAGGGCGAAGAGCGCGAGGAGCTCGTCGATCTCGCGCTCGTGCACTGCCGTGCGCGCCTGGGGATAGCCGCGGTCGGCCGCCGCACCCACGTTCTGCGCCACCGTGCGATGCGGGAAGAGCGCGTAGTCCTGGAACACGACACCCACGCGGCGATCGCGCGCGGGGATATCGATGCCGGCCGTTGCGTCGAACCAGGTGTCGCCGTCGATGGTGATGCGTCCGCGATCGGGACGCACGAGGCCCGCCATGGCGGCGAGGGTGAGCGACTTGCCGGCGCCCGACGGACCGAACAGCGCCAGGCGATCGGCCACCACGTCGAAGCGCACGGCGAGCGTGAACCGGCGCCCTTGCGCGTGGATGTCCTTGCCGATGTCGATGTCGAAGTGCACGGGCGCGAGTCTAGCGGTTGCGGGCGCCGCCGCTGCCACCCGCCCGGACCAGGGTCAAATCGGCACGATACGGTTGTGCCCGCGGCGCACCGCGTAGCTCGCCATCACGAGCAGCGCGATGCACACCGCCGAGGCGATGAGCACCAGCGTGTTGGCAAGCGCGTCGTTGCCCGCATGCACGGCCTCGTAGATCGCGATCGACATCGTCTGCGTGCGGCCGGGAATGTTGCCGGCCACCATCAGCGTGGCGCCGAACTCCCCGATCGCGCGCGCGAAGGCGAGCATCGCGCCCGCCACGATGCCGCGCCAGGCAAGCGGGAGCGAGATGCGCGCGAAGACCGTCCACTCGCCGTAGCCCAGCGTGCGTCCGGCATTTTCCAGGTTGCGATCGACCGACTCGAACGATGCGCGCGCGGCCTTGAACACCAGCGGAAAGGCCACGACGGTGGACGCCACCACCGCGCCCTGCCACGTGAAGATGAGCTCGATGCCGAGCGTGTGCTCGAGCCAGTGGCCGAGCGCGCTGCTGCGGCCGAAGGCCACGAGGAGGTAGTAGCCGAGCACGGTGGGGGGCAGCACCATCGGCAGCAGCAGGAAGGCGTCGACCACGTCGCGGCCGGGGAAGCGGAAGCGCGCAAGCAGCAGGCCCGCGCCGATGCCGAGGACCGTCGCGAAGACGGTGGCCCAGAGGGCGACCTTCAGCGTCAGGAGGAGCGGAACGAGGGCGGTGTCCATGCGGGCGATGCCGTGGCGCAGGTGACGTCGTGCGATGAGTCGCCCGCGCTGCGTTCAGGCTCCGAGCGCGCGGCGAGTTCCGGCGGTGGAAGCGCGCGGTGCCTACGGCGCCCGGAAGCCGTATTTGCGCAGGATCTGCTGCCCCTCGTTGCTCGCGATGAAGGCCACGAAGGCATTGGCGAGCGCCTCCTGCTTCGTCGCGCTCACCACGGCGATGGGATAGCGCACGGGTGTCGAGGTGGGCACGTCGAAGGCGACCTTGACCTTGTCGGGCATGATCGCGGCATCGGTGGCGTACACGAAGCCGGCCTCCGCTTCCGCCCGGGCGACGTAGTCGAGGACCTGGCGCACGTTCTGCGCGAACACGAGCCGCGATTCGAGCGGGCCCCACAGCCTGGCCGCGTCGAGCGCTTCCTTCGCATAGCGGCCGGCAGGCACGGTCTGCGGGCTGCCCATCGCAATCTTGCGGAAACGCTCGTTGGACAGATCGGCCAGTGCGGTCGGCGGCGTGCCCGCGGTGGGCACCACGAGCACCAGCGCATTGGCCGCGAAGTCGCGCCGCGTGGCGGGAACGATCGCATTCGCGGCGGCGCCGCGGTTCATCGCCTCCTGGTCGGCCGAGGCGAACACGTCGGCCGGTGCGCCCTTGGTGATCTGTGTGATGAGGATGTCGGAAGAGGCGAAGTTGAAGGTGACCTTGGCGCCCGGGTTCCTGGCCTCGAAGGCCGTGCCGGCATCGCGGAAGGCATTGGTGAGGCTCGCGGCGGCGGAGACGAGGAGCTCCTGGGCGGAGGCGGCGTGGGCGGCGAAGGCGAAAGCGGCGATCGCGACGAGGAGGCGTTTGCAGCGGGATGGATTCGACACGTCGTATATTCTCGGATATGACGGAAGGCGAAATATACGACGGGGAATAACCGGCGTCCAGTGGGATACCTGCGCTTCACGAATCCCGCGCCTGACCTTGCGTCAGCGCCTTCAGCCGCCGCAGATCCTCCGCCGTCACCTTCTCCGCCGTCACTTCGATCCGCCGATAGCGCTCCACCACCTCCACCCCCAGCGGCGTGAGCGCGGCGCCTCCGCCCTGCGCGCCTCCTGCCCCCGCCGCCACCACAGGCGAACGGAAATTGCGGTTCATGGTGTCCACCAGCAACCATGCCCGGCGATACGACATCCCGAGCGCCTTGGCCGCCGCGGTGATCGACCCTTCGCGCGCGACCGCCTCGAGGAGGTCCACCTTGCCGGGGCCGACGACGATCTCGTCGCCGCGCGTGATGCGCAGGCGAAAGCGGGCGTCGACGGGCGGCTTGCCGCGGCTCACGCGTCGCCTCTCGGTGTGAAGGCGACGCCGGGATCGCACGCGCGAATCATGCCGCCACCCGCTCCTCGCGCGTCGTCACGTCGAGCCCGCCGGGATAGAACGTGGTGAGCAGCGACAGCGCCGTCTCGCGCAGCAGCGGCGCGACCTCCTCCGCCTTGCGCACGGGATCGCAGGCGGCCTCGCCCACCGTGAGCACGTCCTTCCACGCGTCGTGGCGGACGACCACGGCCTCGTGCACGTGCTCGCGCCAGAAGGCGGGCGACTCGCGCTCCTCGTAATCGCCGCGCCCGCGGCCGTAGTGGGCGACGGCGAGATAGCGCAGGAGCACGAGCTCCACCAGGCGCTCGAGGAACTCCGCATCGAAGCGCAGCGTGTCGTCGGTCTGGCCGCGCGAGACGTTCACGGCACGCGCGACGCCCGCGCCGCCGAGCGCGCCCAGCACGGCACCGGTGAGCATGCCGGCGCCGAAGGTGAGGCCGCCGGCCGCGAGGTCGGCGGCGAGCCCTGCGGCCGCGCCCGACAGCACGCCGCCCATGGCCGCGGCCTTGCCCTCGTCCATCGGGCCGTCGCGGGCGATGTCCTTTTCGAAGCGCGCCTCGACGTCGGCGGCGGCGCGTCCCGTGAGCCCGTGGATCGCGATGAGCTCGTCCATCGCGGTGCGCATGCTCGCCGCGAGGTCGCGCGCGAGCACCGCGCCGGCGCGCGCCTCCTCATCCTTGGCGGCATCGCCGCCGATGCCGACCGCGGCACCCAGGCGCCGCAGCATCGCGGGACGCGGCACGGTCACGCGTGCGCACGCGGCCGTGGCCACCGGCTGCGCGATGGCCCGCATCGCCGCATCGAACTGCTCGAAGCGGCGTGCACGCCACGCCTGCGACAGCCGCTCGAAGGCCGCCGCCTTCTCCGCGGGCACGAGCGGCGCGATCGCCTTGAACAGCGCGAACTCCTGCACCCAGCAGCGGGTGAAGGCGTCCATCGGGATCACGTCGCGCACATGGGCGTGCCCCGCGAGCGCCGCACGCCAGCGTGCGGCTTCGGCGGCCTCGTCGGCGGGACCGCGCGGGGCGCCGGTCTGGTTGAGCAGCACCAGCACGGGCTTGGTCATCCACGCAAGCACCGCGAGCTCGGAGGAGAGGTAGCCGGCGTCGGCCGGATCCTCGGCGGCGTTCACGAGGTAGAGCACGACGTCGGCCTCGTCGCGCACGTTGCGCATGGCGAGTTGCGTCAGGTAGAACGAGCGATCGCGGAAGCGATCCCACACCTGGGTCAGGAACCAGCCGACGGGATTGCCTTCCTGGCCGAGGCGTTTCGCAAGGCGCGCGCTGTCGCCGAAGCCGGGGGTGTCCCACAGGAGCATCGTGTCGCCGTCGGTCGTGGTGACGAGGGGAAAGGCTTCGGCCGCGGTGGTCACGTGCGGTGCGTCGCGCACTTCGCCCACGTCGCGCGCGAGGAGCGTGCGCGCCAGCGTGGTCTTGCCGGCGTTGGTGTGCGAGATGAGGGTCAGCGTGATCGTGGTCATGGCGATGCGGGCTGCGGCTCGGACGATTGCGGGGTCCTCAGGCGAGCGCCGCGTCGAAGGCGGCTTCGGCGGCCACGACGTCCGGCTGCGCCAGATCCACGAACACCACCGGGCGCTGCTGCTCGGCCGCGAACTCGCGCCACAGCGTGCGCCGCTCGTCGCGGCGGCGCGGGTCGTCGCCGAAGCGCGCGGCAAGCGAGCCCTCGTCCACCACCAGCACGAGCGGACGCTGCGCGCCTGCGAGGGTGGCCACGAACGCGCCGTGCGCCTCGCGCTCGGGCGTGGCGGTGGCGTTGAATACCGCCAGGATCGGATGCGGACCGGCGCCCACGCCGTCGCGCGCCGCGGCTTCGTTGCCGTAGGCCACTGCGGGCGTCACCCGCACGCTCACGTTGCCGCCGAGCGAGCGACCCACGAGCGAGGCGAGCACGACGTCGGCATCCGCCGGCATGGCGAAGCTGTACGGCACCGCGTCGACGACGACGGGACCGTTGGAGAAGCTCCGCAGCAGGCGCGAGAAGTAGGGATCGCTCACGTCGTCGACAAGATGCCGCGCGCGATAGCGCTCGACGATACCTGCCCAGATCGCGAGCAGCACGCGCGGCACGATCACCACGACCAGCAAGGTGGCAGCCATGAGATGCAGCCAGCGCGCCGCATTCTCGCTGCCGGGCGCACGGATCGCGGCGATGTGCGCGACGTCGGGGACCACGAGCCGCGTGACCCACACACCGGGATCGTAGAACACGGCGACGATCTGGCGCACCGCGGCGGGCTCGAGGAAGGTGCTCTCCCACGTGGCGCGGTATTCGAGCCCGATGCCGCGTGCGTAGAGCCCCGCGACCACGCCGAGCGCGAGCATCGCGGAGGCCACGTGCAGCACGCGTGCCGCGCGCACCGTGTACAGCGGTCCCGCGCGCGCGCTCCAGTCGTCGGCGAAGGTGGCGAGCGCACGCGTGGAGACGTCGTCGCGGCCGCGGCGCGTGCGATGGATGCCGCCGGCGAGCCACGCCACCGCGCGCCGCACCGGGCCGGCCTTGCCGGTGTCACCGTAGTGCAGCACGAAGCTCGCGACGATCACCGCGTAGACGGCGAGGTTCCACACCACCAGCGGCAGCACGGGCGAGTAGAGGATGTTCACGCGTTGCGCACCGCCGATGAGATTGGAGGCGGCGCCGATCACGAAGGCGGCCACGACGAGCGCCACGCCCACCCACGGCCGCCAGCGCCAGCCGCGCGCGAAGCGCACCACGGCGTCCTTGCGCTCGGCGAGGCGATCGCAGGCGATGCGCGCGCGGGTGCCGATGAAGATGGCGGGATCGGCGTTCTCGCCCACGACCTCGGCGGCGGCACGGCTCGCCCACGCGCGGTCGGCGTCGGTCCACGCCGCGCGCTCGCGATCGGTGGTCTCGATCGCGCGCAGCGCGGTCACGGCGAGGGCGGTGCGTTCGTCCATGGCGGTGAGGTCCGCCGCCATGATGCCCGAAACGGGAAGGGCTGTCGGCGTGGCGCTCGAGGTTGCGGCCTCCGCTACCACAGGCGGCCCACG
>CAZUGY010000024.1:0-26136 GCA_964620265.1 uncultured Alcaligenaceae bacterium | reverse complement strand
GGGCTGTCGGCGTGGCGCTCGAGGTTGCGGCCTCCGCTACCACAGGCGGCCCACGGGAGGAGAGCAATGGGTGACGCTGACAGCCGTCCGCTGGATTGCCCTGGACGGTTCCGAGGCATGGGAACGGGACGTGCTCGAAGACGCATTTCTCTATCCGCAGCTATGTCTTATCCAGTCCGCGCTGGCGTTGAAGTCTTCGCGTGCCTGAATCAAAGTGCGCAACGTCGCCACGCCCCATAGAGCGATAGGCCATCACGCCATGCAGATTCGCCTGATTCCGCGCGACGGACTCGACTCGCTGCTCGTGTTGTATCGGCACCTTCACCGCGCGGACGAACCGCTTCCGGACGCAGCAATGGTGCGAAGCGTGTGGGAAGAGCTGTGCTCAAACCCACGGTATCGATGCCTGGGCGGATATGTAGGAAGCGAGCTCGTCGCAAGTTGCACTCTGACCGTGATCGCGAACCTCACGCGCGGATGCCGGCCCTACGGCATCGTCGAGAACGTCGTCACGCATACGGAGCACCGCCGCCGCGGTTACGGCAAGGCAATGCTCGCGCATGCGCTTGCCGAGGCATGGACGTCAGGCTGCTACAAGGTCATGCTGCTGACCGGCAGGAAAGACGACGCCACGCGCAAGTTCTATGAGGCCGCAGGATTCGACGCTCACGAAAAGCAGGGCTTCGTCGCAAAGCCTCCGCGCTAAGCCGCGCCGTTGCAAGTCCGCTCCACCGAAACCGGTCAAGCAGCCCCTCTGGACCTTGCCTTGCCGTTCGCCGCACCGAGGCCTTGGGCGATGAACGTAAGCACCAGCGCGTTCAACGACACGCCTTCTGCACGGGCTCGCGTAGCCAACTGCGCATGAACGGTCTTCGGCACCCTTGCAACGAATTTGCCTGACGCGACGCCGCCGCTGTTTGGCGCCGGAACGGGTAACTTCTTTGCCTTGAGCGCGGCGATCGTCGATTTGAGCGCATCACGCCCATTCGCGATTGCCTCTTCCACCGTTTCGCCATCAGAAATGCACTCTGCGAAATCGGGAAAAGAAATGAGATAGCCCCCACCATCGTCCTCCGAAAGCGGGCGTACTTCGAATGGATAGTCAACCAGCTTGCTCATGCGTTCATGCTCCGTCGACCAGTTCAACGAACTTGCGGATGTATATCGGCTTGATTGGCCGATGCGCCGGGACCGAGAGCGTCTTTCCATCATCCCGGATGAACACACAGTGGCTGCTCTTCTGGTGCCGCCAGTAGATCCCGCTCTGACGTGCAATGGCTTGTAGGTCGGCGATCTGCCAATCGAGAGGATTGCGCCTCATCAACGCGAGCAGCTTCGCTGCCGTGTTCATATCGGAATGATACTACTGATGAGATCAGATCGCACGAGCAACGTCATGCCATGAACTCGTCGCAAAATCGCCGAGCTGAACTACACCTCACCCCTTCCTCACCCGCCCCGGCAAAGCCTGCGCCGTCAGCACCGGCCGCTGCCCGAACTCCGGAATCCCCGGCTTCGCCTTCTCGATGAGCTCCAGCGCCGTGGCCACCGCCGTCTCCAGCTGCCGGTCACGCCCCGCACGCGCATCCTGCGGCGCGTTGTCGACCTCGATCGTGGGATCGGTGCCGTAGTTCTCCACACCGAAGCCCACGTCGGAGAACCAGAACGAGAACTCGGGCTGGGTCGTCTCCGTGCCGTCGACCAGCTTGTGGCGCGGCCAGATGCCGACCACGCCGCCCCAGGTGCGCGTGCCCACGAGGGGCCCGAGCTTCATCAGCTTGAAGTTGTGCGAGAAGATGTCGCCGTCGGAGCCCGCGTGCTCGTTGGTGAGCGCCACGACGGGGCCGGCCACCGCCTCGTCCGGATACGGCGACGGCTTCATCCACCGCGCGATCGCATAGCCGCTGCGCTTGCGCGCGATCTTCTCCAGCAGCAATTGGGACACGTGGCCGCCGCGGTTGTAGCGCAGGTCCACGATCAGCGCGTCGCGGTCGCATTCGGCGCTGAAGTAACGGTGGAACTCGGCAAAGCCCGCCGACTGCATGTCGGGCAGGTGGAAGTAGCCCACGCGGCCCTCCGATTGCGCGTGCACCGCGGTGCGGTTCTTCTCGACCCATTCGCGGTAGCGCGCAGGCACCTCGTCGGCGAGCGTGGTCACCACCGCGTTGCGCCGTTCGTTGGCGCCTTCGAGCGTGAGCTCGACCTTGACGTTGGCCTGGTGCACGAGGAGCGCCTGCGGCGGCATCGCCTTCGACACCGGCTGGCCATTCACCGCGACGATGCGCTCGCCGACCTTCGCTTCCACGCCGATCGCATTGAGCGGCGAGTCGGCGCCCGCGTCCCACGCATCGCCTTCCACGATCGAGACGATCTCGTAGCCGTCGCCATCCTTGGCAGGTGCGAGTGTTGCGCCCAACTGGCCGAGCGTCCACGACGGCGGCCGGCGATGGTCGCCCCCCATTTCATAGGCATGCGACGTGCCGAGCTCGCCCTGCATCTCCCAGATGAGGTCGGAGAGCTCTGCGCGCGACGAGATGCGCTCGAGCAGCGGTGCGTACTTGTCGTACACCGCATTCCAGTCCACGCCCGACATGTTCTCCGTCCAGAAGTGATCGCGCTGCAGGCGCCACACCTCGCGCAGCATCTGCTTCCACTCCGCGCGCGGATCTACGGCCGCGCGGATGCGCTCGAGGTCGAGCCAGCCGCTCTTGCGGCTCGGGGTCTGCTCCTTGGCTTCCGGCCCTTCCATCTTGCGATTGGCGGGAATGGCGCGCAGGCGCTTGCCATCGCGAACCACGAGTGTCGTGGCGTCGTTGGCGAGGTCGAAGCGCTCCACGCGATCGCACAGGGTCTCGGCGCGCAGCGTGTCGAAATCGAAGAGCTCGAGGCGACCCGGCGCCTCGCGATGGCCGCCGCGGCCGTGCGCGCCCACGATGGGCAGCACGGTCCAGATCACCTTGTGGCCGGCCACGCCCGCGATCTGGCCGAAGCGATTCTCGGCGACGGGGAACGGCGCCACGCGGCGCGCGAGGCCATCGAGGTCGACGCGCACCCTGACGCCTGCCGCCTCCTCCTTCGCGTCCTCCTTGCGGCGGCGCTCCTCGGCCGCGCCGAGCCCCTTGGGCGCGGGATCGAATGGCGGGGCCGCGCCCGCCGCCAGCGCCACGAGATACGGCCGCGCCGCGCGCGGGAACGAAAGCTCGAACTGCACGGCGTCGTACACCGGATCGAAGGTGCGCAGCGAGAGGAAATAGAGATACTTGCCGGTGGGATCGAAGGCCGGCGCGTAGTCCCGGAATTCCGGTTGCGTGGCGAGCACCGATGTCTTGCTCTCCACACCGTAGAGCTTGATCGCGCAATGTCGCGCACCGGCCCAATAGGTATAGGCAAGCCACTTGCCGTCCGGGGACCACGCGACATCCTCCGTGCGGCCGTGATCGCTGTGGTCGATGACGGCGTGCTCGCCCGTGGCGACGTCCCCCACGATCACCTGGTTGCGATGGTTGCCGATGGCGACGAGATTGCCGCGCGGCGCGGCCTGCATCGTGATCACGCGGCCGATGTCCCACGGCTGCGTACGCGTCGCACCGTCGTGCCACGACTGCACGCGCTCCTCGCCGGTCTCGTCGCTCACCGCCACGACCGTAGCGCCGTCGGCCATCCACTGCGCATGACGATGGCGCGCGCCGTCCGGCATGCCGAGCTGGCGCACGGGTCCTTCCCACAGCCCCATCGTGAAGACCTTGCCGCGCACGTCGAGCGCCAGGCTGTGGCCTTCGGGGTGCACGTGGACGCCGCCGAGGTACTCGCC
The DNA here is from genome assembly GCA_964620265.1 of uncultured Alcaligenaceae bacterium. GTDB lineage: Bacteria > Pseudomonadota > Gammaproteobacteria > Burkholderiales > Casimicrobiaceae > VBCG01. The sequence goes on along the minus strand of CAZUGY010000024.1, from coordinate 22,325 downwards.
CGTGCTCACGAACTTGCGCGCGGCCTGCGTGCGATGCGCCGGGACGTCGATGGGCACGCGCTTCGTGGCATCGGTGGCCACGTCGTAGCGCCACACCTGCGCACCGCACTGGTAGACGATGCTCTTCCCGTCGGTCTGTGCGAACCGGGCGTAGAAGTCGTCGTGGTCGGTGTGGCGGACGAGATCCTGGCCCGCCGGCGTGACGGAATAGAGATTGCCGACGCCCTCGGCATCGCTGATGAAGTACACGCGATCGCCGATCCACATCGGGCTCGTGATGTTGCCCGCGAGCTCGCTCATGCGGCGGAATTCGCCGCTGCCGGCGGCATCGATCCACAGGTATCCCGCCGTGCCGCCGCGATAGCGCTTCCAGCGCGCGGGGTCGACGGTGTTGCGGCCGATCACCATCGCCTTGCCGGGGCCGTAGGCGAGATGGTTCACCTGGCCCAGCGGCAGAAGCTCGGGCATGCCACCGGCGACATCCAGCGTGTACGCACGGTAGTTGCGGAAGAAAGGCTGCCCGTACGTGGTCACGAAGAGGATGCGGCCCGCGGGCGTCCACCCGCGCACCTGCACGTCGGGGCCGAGCCAGGTCATGCGCCGCGCGGCACCGCCTTCGGCGGGCATCACGTAGACCTCGGGGTGCTGCTCGTCGCGGCTCACGAAGGCGAGCCACTTGCCGTCGGGGGACAGGCTCGGCGTGGACACTTCGCCCAGCCCTGCGGTGAGACGGCGCGCGAGCCCGCCGTGCGCGCTCACGCTCCAGAGGTCGTCGTCGCAGACGAAGGCGATCGTTTCGCCGCGAATCGCGGGATGACGCAGGTAGCCTTGGCTCATGGTGGTTCCATGTTCTCGGGGAGACGCCTCGCCTCGTGGGCGAACAAGCGCCGGGGGGTGAATGGTAGCGGAGCCGGGGCGGCCGGCACCGGTTCGCATATTTCGCGACAATAGTCTTGACATGAGATAATCGTCTCATTACAGTTCGCCCCATGAACAACGCGCTCCAGGAGATGCCCATGGCGCTCACACCCGCCCAGATGGACCGCAAGCTGGACGAACACTTCCGCTTCGAAGCGCTCGATGACGTGGAGGGCGTGCTCGCCACGCTCGCTCCGGACGCCGAGCACGACATCGTCGGCTCGCCCACCGGACCTACGCGCGGCCGGGACGCCGCCCGCAGCTTCTATCTGCGGATGTTCGCCGACCTGTCCGGAAGCGGCGTCAGGACCCTGCGCCGGCTGCACGGCCCGAACTTCCTGGTCGACGATTCGCTGTGGAGCGGTACCGCGCCGGGCCACCCGTTCGGCTTCGACGGTCGGGGGCGCCCGCTCGAATTCCGGCTGCTGCACGTGCTCGAGTTCACCGAGGAAGGCGAGATCGCGCGCGAGAACGTGTGGGTGGACATGGCCGCGATCATGGGCCAGCTCGGATCGCACGGATCGTGACGAACGCCAGCGCCGGGGGTCGACCTCAGCAGCGGCTGCGCACGCGCAAGGACCTGTTGCAGGCTGCGGCCCGGTTGCTGCAACGCGGCCGCGAGCCCAGCCTGGAAGAGGTCGCCGCCGAGGCGATGGTGTCGCGCGCCACCGCGTATCGCTACTTCCCCGACGTGGACGCATTGCTCGGGGAAGCTGCGATCGACGTCCAGATACCCGATGCGGATGCGCTATTCGCGGGCTGCGACGCCAGCGACGGCCCCGCGGCGCGGCTGGAGCGCGTCGACCGGTTCCTGCATGATGCCGTCGTCGATCGCGAACCGCAGATGCGGATCACCCTGGCCAACGCCGTCATGCGCCCCCTTCGACCCGAACCGCCCGACGGCCTGCCCGCCCGCCAGAACCGGCGTCTGCCGCTGATCAAGGCCGCGCTCGCTCCCGCGCGCGCACAATTCACTCCTGCCGCCATGCGCTCGCTCGAGCGTGCGCTTGCCATGATCATGGGGATCGAAGCCATGGTAGTGGCCAAGGACGTGCTGCGCATCGACGATGCGGAGGCACGGCGCGTCAAGCGCTGGGCGATCCGCGCGCTGGTCGATGCCGCGATGAAACCGGGGAAAATGCCATGACCATCACCAGCCGCACGACGCAAGTCGACGAGATCGCCGAAGGAATCTACCGCATCGCCACGCCGGTGGCGCTGCCGGGGGGCGGCGGCTTCTCGTTCAACCAGTACCTGATCGTGGACGACGAGCCCCTGCTCTTCCATACCGGGCCGCGACGGATGTTCCCGCTCGTGCACGAGGCGGTCGCGCGCGTGCTCCCGCCTGCCCGGCTCCGCCATGTCTCCTTCTCGCACGTCGAATCCGACGAGTGCGGGTCGCTCAACGACTGGCTCGCCGCCGCGCCTGAAGCCGCGCCCCTGTGCGGCCGCGTGGCGGCGCTCGTGTCCATCGACGATCTCGCGGATCGTGCACCGCGCGCGCTGGCCGACGGCGAGTCGGTGTCGCTGGGGACGCACGCCGTGCGATGGATCGACGCGCCGCACCTCCCGCACGGATGGGAGTGCGGCTTCCTGTTCGAGGAGCGGACGCGCACGCTCCTGTGCGGCGACCTGTTCACCCAGGGCGGGGAGACCCACCCGGCGCTCACCGAGTCGGACATCCTGGCGCCCAGCGAGGCCTTCCGGCGCGAGATGGACTACTTCTCGCATACTCCGGAGGCACCGGCGCTGCTCGACAAGCTCGCGGCGCACGATCCGCGGACGCTCGCGTGCATGCACGGCAGTGCATGGCAGGGTGACGGGGCGAAGCTGCTCGGAGCGCTCGGCCACGCGCTCGGCGGTGTCCGGGCGAGCTGAAGCTTCACGGCCAGGCGAGGCGCGCCGGTGCTTCGCGCGCGGCCGGAGTCCCGTCCCGCCCGTTCAGCCGAAGCGCCGCTGTGCGTCGATGCCGAGCCCGCTCACGACGCTGCCGAAGAGATCGCCCACGGCGATGCGGCTCACAGGAAACGCGGGCGCAAATGCCTCGCGCAGCGCCGTCATGCCGCTCGACCCGCCGGTGAAGTAGACGGTGGACACGTCTGCGGGCGCGAGCCCGGCGGCGCGCACGGTATCGATGCCCATCGTCACCAGGCGTGCGAGGAGATCGGCCAGCAGCGCCAGCAGTCGCGCGCGTGCCACGGGGATCGCGAGCCCCGATTCCACGTGGGCGAGATCGATGCGCGCGTGTTCCTCGTGCGACAGCGCAATCTTGGCTGCTTCGGTGCGGGCCAAAAGCTCGTGGCCCAGGCGCTCGTCCACGACGCGGCACAATCGCGCGTACAACGCGGCATCGACGAAGAACTCGCGCAGTTCGCGCAAGGTCTCACGCGTGGACGCGCCGTGGAGCAGGTTGATGCGGTGCCACGTGGACAGGTCGAAGAAGAGCGGCGCGGGCATCGCGAGGCCCTTGCGACTGGTGGTGCCGTAACCCAGCACGGGCATCACCCACGCGAGGTGCAGGCGCGTGTCGAAGTCGGTGCCGGCGATATGGATGCCGTCGTTGGCGAGGATGTCGGCGCTGCGATCGATGCGCGCGCCGCGATCCGGCCCCACGCGGATCACGGTGAAGTCGGCGGTGCCGCCGCCCACGTCCACCACCAGCACGGCTTCCTCGCGCGCGATGCGCCGCTCGTAGTCGAAGGCGGCGGCGATGGGCTCGAGCTGGAAGGCGACGTCGCGGAAGCCGGCGGCTCGCGCGCAGGCGGCGAGCGTCGACTGCGCCTGCGCATCGCGCTCCGCATCGTCGTCGACGAAGCGCACGGGACGCCCCAGCACGACCGTGGACAGCGGTGCGCCTGCGGCGAGCTCGCCCCGCTCGCGCAGCATGCGCAGGTACAGCGTGAGGATGTCGGTGAAGGCGAGGCTGCGCTCGCCCACCGCGGTGCGCTCGTGGATGAGGCGGCTGCCGAGGAGGCTCTTCAACGACCGCATGAGGCGCCCGGACGTGCCGTCGAGATATTCGCGCATCGCCGCGCGGCCGTAGGTCGCGTGCTGTGAGGCTTCGGCCGGGAAGAAGATCGCGCTCGGGATGGAGGTGTCGCCGTCTTCCATCGGGGCCAGGGCAACGCCGCGCGCCGTGACGAGCGCGACACCGGAGTTGGACGTGCCGAAGTCGAGGCCGCAGGCGGTCATGGTGCGGTCTTCCGGACCCGTGGCCGCGCGCTCCTTGCCCGCGGCACCGCGAAACTTCCCACCAGCGCATCGATCAGCACCCGCAGCCGCGGCGTGACCTGCCGGCTCGTGGGATACACGAGCGAGATGGGCGTCGCGGCGGAACGAAATCCCGGCAGCACTTCCACGAGGCGTCCCGCGTCGACATCCTGCTCCGCCATGTAGTGCGGCACCTGCGCGAGCCCCATGCCGGCCACCGCGGCCGCGACGAGTGCCTCGCCGTCGTCCATCGTCACGCTCGATGGCGGCACGATCGCCAGCGGGCGGCCGTCGCGCACGAAGTCCCACGGGCGCGCGCGTCCGGAGGAGGCCATGCGAAAGACGAGGCAGCGGTGCGCGGCGAGGTCCTCGGGTCGTCGCGGCGTGCCGCGCGCGGCGAGATACGCCGGCGACGCGCACGCGACCATCTGCTGTGTGGCGATGCGCTGCGCCACGAGCGAGGAATCGTCGAGCGCGCCCACGCGCACCGCGGCGTCGTAGCCGGCGCGGACGATGTCGTCGTAGCGATCGGAAAAGGTCACGTCGAGGGCGAGCTTCGGATGCCGCTCCACCAGTGCCGCCAGCACCGGCACGAGCACCTTCTTGCCGAAGGTGATCGGCACGTTGAGACGCAGCACGCCGGCAGGCTCGCCACGCACGCCTTCGGCCTGCATGCGCAAGGCCTCGAGGTCATCGACGATGTGGCGGCAGCGGTCGTAGAGCGCGCGGCCGTCGCTCGTGAGGCTCACCTGGCGCGTGGTCCGGTGCAGGAGGCGCAGGCCGAGCGAGTCCTCGAGCCGGCCCACGCTCTTGGCCACGGCCGACGGCGAGAGGCCGAGCGCGCGGGCGGCCTCGGCGAACGATCCGCGCGTGGCCGTCTCGGCAAAGGCGACAAGGCCCTGCAGGCTCGACATCGGCTCAGGGTTCCAGTGGAGACATTATGTCGGCAATGATATTCCATTCATTGCCATTCCGGAATCAATCGTGAATGCCGATACTGCGCACCGTCGAGCCAGCCCCCGAAACCATCACTCGAAGGAGAGACGAGATGCACATCCATTCCGACACCGACGCACCGGTCTGCCACCTGCCGGGCATCGAGCACCGCACGCTGGCGGGCTCCGCCGCTGGACTTTCGCGTCTTTCCGTGTGGCGGCAGGCGCTCGCGCCCGATGCGGCCACCCCGGCGCACCGGCACGATTGCGAGGAAGTGGTCCTCGTGGAGGCCGGCCGCGGCGAGCTCGTGATCCACGGCGAGCGTCAAGCCTTCGGTCCCGGCACCACGCTCGTCATCCCGCCCGATGCGGCGCACCAGATCGTCAACACGGGCGCGCAACCGCTGCGCATGGTGGCGATCTTCTCCACTTCACCGGTCGAGGTCACGCAGGTGGACGGGCAACCGCTGCCGCTGCCCTGGACGTCGTGATTCCAGCCGCGTTCGTATCGTCGCGCCGGCGAATGGTGTCAAATACCGGCCATGCGCGCACCTTCCTACTTCCCCCGCTGGGCCCTGCGCGAGGGCGGCGTGGTCGCCCCGGACGAGCGCCTGCCCGCCGGGCAGACGTTGGTCCTCGGCGTGCAGCACGTGGTGGCGATGTTCGGAGCCACGGTGCTGGCGCCGCTTCTCATGGGGTTCGACCCCAACGTGGCGATCCTCTTCTCCGGGATCGGCACGCTCGTCTTCTTCGTCGCCGTCGGCGGACGCGTGCCGAGCTACCTCGGCTCGTCGTTCTCGTTCATCGCGGTGGTGATCGCGGCCACCGCCTACGCCGGCAGCGGGCCCAACGCCAACATCCCCGTGGCGCTCGGCGGGATCATCGCCGCCGGCATTGTCTACTCGATCATCGGGCTCGTCGTGATGAAGGTGGGCTACACCTGGATCGAGACGCTGATGCCGCCCGTGGTCACGGGTGCGGTGGTGGCCGTCATCGGCCTCAACCTCGCGCCCATCGCGGTGAAGAGCGTCTCCGGCAGCGCGTTCGACACCTGGATCGGCCTCGCCACCGTCGTTGCGGTGGGCCTGGTGGCGGTGCGTGCGCCCGGTCTCGCGCGGCGCCTGCCGATCCTCGTCGGCGCCATCGCGGGCTACCTCCTGTATGCACTCCTCGCCAACGGCCTCTCGCTCGGCAAGCCGATCGACTTCGCGGCGGTGGCCGCCGCGTCCTGGCTCGGCATGCCGCGCTTCAGCGCGCCGCAATGGGATATGCAGGCGATCGCGCTGATCGCGCCCGTGGCGATCGTGCTCGTGGCGGAGAACCTGGGGCACGTGAAGGCCGTCGCGGCCATGACGGGCCAGAATCTCGATCGCTACCTCGGACGCGCGTTCCTGGGCGACGGCATCGCCACGATGATCTCCGGCGCGGGCGGCGGCACCGGCGTGACGACCTACGCGGAGAACATCGGCGTGATGGCCGTGACGAAGATCTATTCGACGCTCGTGTTCGTGGTGGCGGCGGTCACCGCCATCGTGCTCGGCTTCTCGCCCAAGTTCGGCGCGCTGATCGGCACCATCCCCGGTCCCGTGCTGGGCGGCCTCGCGATCGTCGTGTTCGGGCTCATCACGGCCACCGGTGCGCGCATCTGGGTCGTCAACGGCGTGGACTTCGCGCGTGCGCGCAATCTCGTCACGGCGGCCGCCACGCTGACGATCGGCGCCGGCGACCTGTCGGTACGCATCGCCGGCTTCACGCTCGGCGGCATCGGCACCGCGACCTTCGGTGCCATCATCCTCCATCAACTCTGGCGCGATACGCCGGAAAGCCCATGATGCTGCGATCGATCCTCCTCGCCGCCACCGTGCTGGCGCTGGCCGCATGCGCGACACGGCCGATCAACCCCCCGATCACCGACACCAGCGCCAACGAGGGCTACCTGTATGCGTCCCGGGCGGCCAAGGCGCGCGAGCGCGAAAACATCGTCATCCTCACGTTCTCGGGCGGTGGCACGCGTGCGGCGGCGTTCTCGTACGGCGTGCTCGAAATCCTGCGCCGGACCGAGGTCACCACCTCCAACGGCCAGCGCGTCCGCCTCCTCGATGCCGTGGACGTGATCACCGGCGTGTCCGGCGGCAGCTTCACCGCGCTGGCCTACGGCCTGTACGGCGACAAGCTCTTCGACCAGTACGAGCAGCAGTTCCTCAAGCGCAACGTCGAGGGCGAGCTCCTCTCCCGCTTCCTGAGTCCCAGGAACTGGGTTGCGCTGTGGTCCGCGGGGTGGGGCCGCTCCGAGATGGCAGCGGAGCTCTACGACGAGATCCTCTTCAAGGGCGCCACGTTCCGCGACCTCGAGCAGGGCAACGGGCCGCTCATCATGGTGATGACCACGGACATCTCCACGGGGGCCCGGGTGGGATTCACGTCGGCGATGTTCGACGTGATCTGCTCGGAATTGGGCGCCGTCCCGCTGGCGCGCGCCGCGGCGGCATCGTCGGCCGTGCCGCTCGTGCTGTCGCCGGTCACGATCAACAACTACGGCGGCACCTGCGGCTACCGGCCGCCGGGCTGGGCGGCGGCATTGCGCGATGCGTCCGGCAATCCTGCCCGTCCGGCCGCGCGTGCGATCAAGCGCATGGAGGAGGTCGCGATCTTCGCCGACGGCAAGCAGCGGCCCTTCATCCACCTCGTGGACGGTGGCCTCGCCGACAACCTCGGCATGCGCGCCGTGCTCGAGGCGCTGGAGGAGATCGAGGCCGCACGGCTCGCCGGCGTTGCGACACCGCTCGACCATGCCAAGCGCATCGTCGTGGTGGTGGTCAATTCGCTCTCGGTGCCGGAGACGAACTGGGACCAGTCGGAGCGTCCGCCCAACGACATCCAGATCCTGCTCAAGGCCACCGGCGTCCCGATCGACCGCTACTCCTACGAGACGGTCGAGCTCCTCCGCGACACGATCGCCCGCTGGGACCTCGTGCGCTCGCTGCGCGACTCGAAGGCCTTCGACGCCACGCGCGATCCTGCCATCACGCGCCTGCTCGACGAGCCCCGGCCGCAGGTCTACGCGATCGACGTCTCCCTGCCGCAGTTGAAGGACAAGGCCGAGTTCAAGTACCTGAACGATCTGCCCACGTCGTTCGTGCTGGCCGACGAGCAGGTGGATCGCCTGCGCGCCGCGGCCGCGACGATCCTCCTCGAGTCCACCGACTTCAAGGCTTTGCTGAAGGACCTCGGCGCCACCATCGCGCCTCCCGCGCCGAAGTCGCCGGCCCCGTAGCGCCAGCCGACTGGGTGCCGTCCGCCGACATGCTCCGCTCCGGCGGATCGGTGGCGCGCAGGAACGTGCGCCCGTGCAGGCCGAAGGTGCGCAGGCGCTTCAGCGCCGATTCGGTGGTGTGGAAGCCGCTGTACCAGCGATAGGCCACCACCGCCGTGGCGACCACGAGCAAGCCGATGAGGATGAGCGGCTGGCGCAGCATCAGCGCCACGCCCAGCACCATCAGCGCGCCGGTGATGCGCTGCCGCGTGAGGAAGATCGCGTTGGTGCCTTCCACCTGCTCGATGCGCGCGAGCGCATGCTGGGTTTGCGCGCCGAGGAACGCGAGCTTCTCCGCACTGCTGCGCAGGCGCTGGGATTCGTCGTCGGTGTACACGAGGCGCCCGATCGCCGTGCACGCGCGCTGCAGACCCTCGAACGTGGAGAGAAGCTCGTGCAGCGCCTCGGGCGCGAGGTTCTCGTCGGCCTTGGGGGACAGCGCCAGGATGCGCGACACGTAGGTGCGCAGCTCCTGCGTGGATTCGGCGCGCGTGCGCGCGTGGGCGCTCGCCGTGGCCGCCGCGCGGCGCTTCTCCTGCGTGGTCGCCTCGCGCGCATACGGCAGCAATGCATGGGTGACCACGACGTCGATCGGATCGTCGTGCGCGGCGTCCCACGCGCGCTCGAGCCACGGACAGTAGCCTGCGACTTCGCCCAGCCCCGCGAGCACCTGGCCCCGCAGCGCCTCGATGTAGGCGGGATCGGCGAGGCCCATGAGCAGCGTCGCATTCTGCGAGCGGCGCGGCGGGAGTGCCAGGCGCGAGGGATGCGCGTAGACGAGGTCGTCGAAGCTCACGGCCGTGCCGCCCCCCACGTCGCGCGGACGCTTCGCATGCGCCTCCTCGTCCATGCGCACGCGCTCCCAGCGCTGCTCGAACTTCGACCAGGCGTCGTCCCAGGCGTCCTTCAATGTATGCAGCGTGGGATCGGTGCGCGCGCAGCTGGCGAGCACGTCGTCGCGCACGAGCGAGTCGAGCCAGTCGATGGCGGCGTCGTCACCAGGCGTGTCGCCGCGATTGGCGCCTGCGCGTGCGGCAGCGAGCACGGCGTCGCGCGTGACCGGCGAGCCGCGCCAGATCGGCGGCAACTCGGGCGCCGCCGCCACGAGGAAGCGCAGCAGGCGGCCGTCGTCGGTGAGGTCGCGCTGGTCCTGCGCATCGCGCAGCGCGCGCACGAGATTGTGGTCGTGCAGCTCCTGCTCGACCCAGCGCGCGACCTGCCCGCGGGCGAGGTCGCGGCGCGCCTCGTCCCAGTTGCGCGCGAGGGCGAGTGCCAGCTCCGCGGCATTGGTGGCCTCGGCCTTGCCGATGCGATAGGGGCGCACGGCGGTGGCGACACCTTCGGCATCCGGTCCCACGGTGAGCGACGCATCGCCCGCGAGCCAGCGCGCGACCTCGTCGGCGCCGAAACGCCGCTTGGGATCGCGCAGCAGCAGGCCGCGGCAGAGGAGGCGCAGGTCGTCGTCGAATACGCTGCGCACGTCGATGGGGCGCGTGGCGAGCTGGTGGTTCATCACCTGCTCGGAGAGACCGTCGAAAGGATGCCGCCCGCTCGCCGCCTCGAGCACGATCATGCCGAGCGACCACCAGTCGGACTTGGCATCGAGCACGCCGGTGAGCACTTCGGGCGCAGCATACTTCGTGGTCCGCGCCACGCTCGTGAAGTGCTGTGTGGCCGACGCGAACGAGGCGATGCCGAAGTCGGTGAGCGCGAGCGACAGCGGATCGGACATGCGCACGAGCACGTTGTCGGGCTTGAGATCGCGATGCAGGATGCGCTGCGCGTGGATGCCGCGCAGCGCATCGGCGATCTGCTGCACGATGCGGCGGATGTCGGACTTCGGCAGCGGGCCGCTGCGCATGAGCGTGTCCAGCGTGCCGCCGGGGACGTATTCGAGGAGCTCGTAGGCGGCGCCGTCGGACACGCCGTGGTCGAGCACGCGCACCACCGTGTCGCCCACCTCGCGCGCGAGGAGCTCCAGGAGACGGAAGTCGGGCTGGATGCCCCGGCGATAGAGCTTGGCCACCGCCTTGTCGCCGGTGTTGCGATCCAGCACGAGCAGGATGTCGGCCTCGCTGCCGGTGGCGGGGAAGGCCTCGATCACACGATAGCGGTCGCGCAGCGCGCGCGGCAACGGGCGGGCGCCGGCGAGGGCGTGGTCGTCGGAAAGCGGGCGATTGCAGTAGACGCAACGGTCGCTGCCGAGGGGGTTGGGTTGCCCGCAGTCCGGGTAGGGGCACAGCGTGGTGGCTTGCGCAGCGGCCTCCGCATGGGGCGCAGGCGGCGCGAAAGACGTCGCGGCCTCGCGCGACGCCGCGTGCTGGGTCGCCGGTAGTTCCGGCGCCTCTGCGGGCGTCGGTAGAGGCGATGCTTCTCCATCTCCTCCGAGCATGCCCCGTGCATCGCCTGCGCCAGCTTCGTGGGGCTGCTCCTGCGACACGGCCGGCGGCAGCAGCAGCGAAAAGTCCACGCCCGCGAGCGAAGCGCCGCACGCGCAGCGCGCCCGCTCCGGCGGGTTGGCGGTGTCGCAGACCGGACAGATGCGAACGTAGGTGGGGCGCGCGGGCGTGGCCGGTTCGCCGCCTAGCGTCGCCACGAGACCTCGGCAAGGGCCAGGCCCCGGCTCGCGCACAGCGCTTCGACCGCCGCCATGTCGCCGCGCCCCGGGATGCCGATCATCCATACGCGGCCGCCCTCCACCGCGGCCTGCATGCGCCGGTCGCCATCGACGGGTGCCTCGACGTAGCCCGCGTAGCGCGCGCGACCGCGCGCGGACAGCGGCACCAGCGGCTGGTTGCGCGAGCCGCGCCACACGTTGCCCTGCGGCAGCGTATCGACGTAGGGCTCGGGAATGATCGCATCGAGCAGCGCCAGTGTCTTCGCGTGCTCCTTCTCCAGCTTGCGCAGCGGATAGCCGCTGTAGCACAGGATGTCGAAGTCGAGCTGCTTCTCGCGGCGCCACGCCGCGAGGCTCGTGAGGAGCGCGCGCAATGCCTCCGGCTGGTCGAAAGGCTCGCCGCCGCTGATGGTGATGCCATCGGGCGCACCACCCGACACCTTGCGGCACCAGGCGAGGAGGTCGGGAATCGCGATGCGCTTCGCCGGATCCGCCGGCCACGTGTCCTGCGAGACGCAACCGGGGCAGTGGATCGAGCAGCCCTGCAGCCACAATCCGATGCGGCGGCCGGGCCCGAGCACCGTCACGGGCCAGTGGGCCTTGTTGAGCTCGATGGCGGAGGCCTTGCCGATGCGCGGCTGCTTCACGACTATTCCAGATCGACCGTCATGATGCGGTTCTCGTCCTCGCGCAGCCCGGTCACGGTCACCTGCGTGCGCCCCTCGAGCGGAATGCGGAAGAGCGCCCGCGCCAGCGGATTCACGAACAGCGACTCCAGCTGGTTGCCGATGCCGCGCCCGCCGTTGGACAGGTCGCGGATGCAGAGCTCGCGCAGCTTCTCGCGCACGTCGTCGCGCAGCACGAGGTCGATCTTGTGCTCCTCGCGCACGCGGTTGGTGATGTTGCGCAGCATGCCGTCGAAGATCAGCACGCCGACCTCCGGCGTGATGAAGCCGAAGACGATGATGTTGTCGCCGATGCGGTTCAGGATCTCGGGACGCGACAGGCGGAACTTGAAGTAGTCCTGGATCGCACCGCGCACGCGCGATTCGACCACGTCGTGCGGATCGTCGGGCGCCACGCTCTGCACGCGGCGCCCATGCTCGTCCTCCACGAAGATGCCGAGGTTGCTCGTGAACACGAGGATGGCTTCGGAGAAGTAGGCGGTCTCGCCGCGGCCGTCGGTCAGGCGTCCGTCCTCGAGGATCTGCAGGAACTTGTCGAGTATCCGCGGATGTGCCTTTTCGATCTCGTCGAAGAGCACCACCGAGAAGGGCTTCTCGCGCACGGAGTTGGTGAGCTCGCCGCCCGCGTCGTAGCCGATGTAGCCGGGCGGTGCGCCAAGCAGCCGCGCGCCCGTGTGCTCCTCGGCGAACTCGCTCATGTCGAAGCGGATGTACGCGCGCTCGTCGCCGAAGATCAGTTGCGTGAGCGTCTTGGCGAGCTCGGTCTTGCCCACGCCGGTGGGGCCGGCGAAGAAGAGCACGCCGCGCGGACGGTTGCCCGACGAGCGCGCCTGCGCGCCGGTGAGTCCCATCACCGAGCGCATCAGGATGTCGATGGTCTTGGTCACCGCCGCGTGCTGGCCCTTGACGCGTTCCTCGATGAACGGGAGCGCATCGGCGATGCGCGCGCGCAGGTAATCCTTCTTCCACGGATTCTCGGTCGCGCCCACCTTGAAGCACTGGACGGCGTCGTCGACGTCGCGGAAGCCCAGGCCCATGCGGTCGGCGAGCTGCGCGATGTCGGACATCGCCACGAGCGGCAGGCCGTCGGTGCGCTGCGCGAAGTCGCGCGCGAACTTGTCCTGCGCCGCGGCGTCGCCGCCCTCGTAGCCGGCGAAGAGGTTGCCGAGCGCACGCGCCGCGGCAAGACGCATCTCGTAGTCCGGCAGCCCGAGGTTCAGCATCGCCACGCGCGTGGAATCGAGCACCAGCCACGACGGCAGGTCCTGACTGCGGTTCACGAGCCACAGCACCGGGTTGAAGCGCGCCTTGCCGGTGGCGCTTGCGATGTCCGCGCCCTTGGGCACGACCGGATGCGCGGCCAGCGAGATGCGCTCGGCAGCCACGAAGAAGCGATGCTCCGCCGCATCGAGCTGGTTGGGCGCGCGGGCGAGGCGCGACGCGAAATCGATCACGAGCGCGCAGCGCGCCTCGCGCATGCCCGCGACCTTGCGCATCGTGGTCACGAGATTCTCGAGGCTCATCGGCATCGTGCCGTCGGTGAGCTTCAGGTCGAAGAGCTTCGTGGCGAGCTCCACCACGTGCGGCTCGTTGGGGTAAGGACGCAATCCTTCCACCGGATCGAACACCAGCAGGAATTTGTAGTCGAGCTGCGCGAGATGCTCCCACAGGCAACGCAGGAGCGGCGCGAGCGTCTTGCCGCCTTCGAAGGGCGTGAGGAACGTGTCGCGGATATTGCCCGACAGCACGAACTGCGAGCGGATGGGGGTGAGGCGCGTGAGGTCCGCGACCCAGCGGGGCGTGTCGTCGGTCATGGCGTGGGCTGGTCGGGAAGGCTCGCCCGGCGTGCGTGCGCGCTACGCCAGGATGCCCCACGCGTCGACGCCATCCGCGCGTGCAGGAAGCCGCCCGCGCTCATGCGCGGGTGCCGCGGGGGCATCGATGCATCATGACGTGAGCGGGCGCGCCTTGGGCGCGGGCTGCGCGCGTTGCGGCGCTTCCTGCGCGATCGCGGGCAGGCCCGCGCCATCCACCACCTGCACCGGCACAGCACCTGCCTCCAGCCTGCGCGTGACGTCGAGCGCGAGGCCGCGCGAGGCGAGCGTCGCCATGAGCCGCGGGAACTCCGCGCACCAGCGATCCTCGGCGAGCGCGTCCTGGCGCCTTCGCTCGTCGGTTTCCTCATCGCCACGCGCGCGCACCACGTTGAAGTTGACGGTCTTCTCCACTGGCGCGACGCGCAGGCGCACGAAGTAATTCTCCCAGCCGGCGCGGCGGAAGTGCACGGTACCGCCGTCGGCAAAGAGCGTGGCCTCGATGTCCTCGACGTCATAGCCCAGGTCGCGCAGCGATTCCTGCAGGACGTACGCCGCCGCCGACTCGTTGCGGCGGTCGCGCTCCGCCGCGGCATCGTCCTGCACGTCCGCGGCCATGCGGCGCAGGTCGGCGTCGAACCGGGCAGTGCCTGCGGCCACCGCCTCGAGCGCGCGCAGCAGCGGTGCCGGTGCGTCCTCGGGCAGTTGCGCGAGGATTTCGCGCGCCTGCGCGGCGTCGGCCACCTGCGCGATCCGTGCCTCGCGCTCGCGCTGGACGGCCAGACGCAGTTCGCTGGCGAGCGCCTCGGCTCGCCCCAGCGTGGGCGCCAGCACGATCGACTGCGCCAGCGACTCGAGCGCCGGCGGCAGCGTGGCGCCGGCGTCGAGCTCGAGACGCGCGAGCACGCGCGCGGCGGTCTCGCGGAAGCGCTCGGCCTCCGCCGCCGGCAGGCCGGCGCGCATCTGCCGCTGCAGGACGTAGGCGGCCAGGGCGTCGTCGACGGTGGGCGCCGTCGCCCCGGCGGCGAGTGTGGCGCGAAGCTTCTCGGCGTACCCGCTGCCGGCGCTCGCCAGCAGCGCCTCGAGCGAGCGGGCGGCGGCCTCGAGTTCGCGCAGGTGGGACGCGACCGCCGCGTCGTCGTCCACGGCGTGCAGGGGACGCACCTCGGCGGGCAGCGACGCGGCCAGGCCCGGGACCTCACCGGCGATGGCACGCAGTCGCGTCAGGCGTGCGTGCTGCCGGTCGACCTCGCGCCGCAATGCCGCGAGCCGCTCGATGCGGGCGGCGCGTTGCCCCTCGCGGGCATTGCACAGCGCTGCCTCCCGCTCGGCCATCTGCGCGAGCACCGCGTTGTACTCGCGTCCCATCGCGCGTGCCTCCTCGATGGCGCGCGCGGAGAGCACGAGGAGTGCCTCGGTCAGGATGTAGCCGGCAGTGATGGGACCGCTCATGATCGTCGCATTATTCCACCCCCCGGGCGTGGGGGCCATGCTGGAAGCACGAAGCGCGCCGGGAGCATCCGCGCGGACGACGTGCGCGGCCGGAGCCGGGCACGACGCCGAATCCCCGGTCGGCACAGCGCAACGGCGAGGGCCCCGCCGGATTGCGCGATACTTTGCGTGTCTTTCACTCCGACCCGAGTCCGGGCGCACGACCATGCCGACCTACGCCAAGACCCCCGAAGCCGTCGCGAAACTGACCCGCGAGCAGTATCGCGTCACCCAGCAGAACGGCACCGAAGCCCCCGGCAGCGGCGCCCTCCTCCATAACCACGAGCCCGGCATCTACGTCGACATCGTGTCGGGCGAGCCGCTCTTCGCCTCGTCGGCGAAGTTCGAATCGGGCTGCGGCTGGCCGAGCTTCACGCGGCCGATCGTTCCCCAGGCAGTGAAGGAGCTGCGCGACGCTTCGCACGGGATGGTCCGCACCGAGGTGCGCTCGGCCGCCGGCGACAGCCATCTCGGGCACGTGTTCGAGGACGGGCCCAGCGACCAGGGCGGCCTGCGCTATTGCATCAACTCCGCGTCGCTGCGCTTCGTGCATCGCGACGACATGGAGGCGCAGGGGTACGGCGCGTATGTCGACCAGGTGGAGGAGCGCGGGTAGGGACCGCGACCTACACGTACCCCTTCAATCGCAGCATCCCGAACGTCACCAGCGTGGGCGCGTCGGTGATCTCGCCGGCGCAGATCTTCGCGATCACCTCGTCCACCGGCAGTGCGCGCGTGACGAGCCCCTGCTCCTCCGCCTCGAGCTGCGGCGTGCCGAAGCTGAGGCCACGCGCCAGGAACACGTCGTAGCGCTGCGCCATGAACCCGGACCCGGCGTGCACGTTGGCGACGTGGATCATCTCGCGCGCCTCGATGCCGGTTTCCTCGCGCAATTCCAGTCGCGCCAGCGCCTCCGGCGTGCCGGAGCTGCCCGACGGCCACGAGCCCTGCGGCAGCTCGAGGAAGCGGCAGCCGAGCGGATAGCGGTACTGCTCCACGAGGTGCACCTGCCCGTCCTCGATCGCGGCCACCACCGCGAAGTCGGGCTTCTCGACCACCCCGTAGATGCCCTGCGTGCCGTCGGGACGCCGGATCGCGTCCTCGCGGACCTGCATCCAGCGGTTGGCGTAGACGATCTTGGACGAGAGGGTGTGGATTTCGGGATCGTGGGACATCGCGGGCAATCGAAGATGAGGGGGAAGTGGGAAGAAGGCCCTCGAGGGCACTCGCCGATCGGCGCTGCATCATGCCTTCGCACAAGAGAAAGGGGCGCATCGCTCGCGCCCCTTCTCTGTTTCGCCGGCGCACCACGCACCGGCGTTCACGCCAACGGCTTATTCCGCCTTGATGCCGGCGTCGGCGATGATCTTGCCCCACTTGGCCGTCTCGCTTTGCACCAGCGCGCCCAATTCCTGCGGCGTGCTCGTGCGCGCTTCCACGCCGGAGGCCAGGAGCTGCTTCTTGACCTCGGGCATCTGCATCACCTTGGCGATCTCGGCATTGAGCCTCGCGATCACTGCGGGCGGCACGCCATTGGGCACGAAGATGCCGAGCCAGCCGTTGGCCTCGAAGCCGGGGAAGCCCGACTCCGCCACCGTCGGCACGTTCGGCAAGGCGGGGCTGCGCTGGGCGGAGGTGACCGCGAGGCCGCGCACCTTCCCGCCCTGGATATGCGGCATGCCCGAGGCGATCGACAATGCCGCCATCGGGATGTGGCCGCCGATCAGGTCGGCGATCGCGGGCGAGGCCCCCTTGTACGGCACCTGCGTCGCCTTGAAGTTGCCCTGCACCTGCAGGAGCTCCGCGGCGAGATGGGTGAACGTGCCATGGCCCGCGGTGCCATAGGTGACCTTGCCAGGCTCCGCCTTGGCGGCGCCGGCCCAGTCCTGCAGCGTCTTGAACTTGCCGTCGGTCGCGGCCATGAAGAGGAACGGCGAGCTCGCCACCTGGATCACGGGGGTCAGGTCCTTGGCCGGCGCGATCGCGGCACCCTTCTGGATCGCGGGGGCCACGACCATGTTGTCGACCTGCCCCATCACGATGTCGTAGCCTTCCTTCTGCGCGTGCGCGGCTTCGGCGAGGCCGATCATCCCGCCCGCACCCGCCTTGTTCTCGACCACGATGGTCCAGCCGGTCGACTTGCCGAGCTCGTTGGCGACGAGGCGCGACACGATGTCGGTACCGCCGCCGGGCGGGAACGGCACGATGAGCCGGATGGGCTTGGTGGGATAGTTCTGCGCGAGCGCGGGTGCGGCAAAGGCAATGGCGGCCAGGGCCGCGACGACGAGACGCTTCATGACAACTCCTCCTGACGATTTCCGTGAACGAAGAACGCTTCTAGCCCACCGCGCGGGCGGCGCCGGCGAGCGAAAACCTGCGAAGGCGCGGACCGGCCTTCATCACCTGCCCCGGCAGCGCGCGCCCGATCACTTCCTCCACCCTGCGCGCGACTGCGGACAGCGCCTCGAGGTCGACACCCGTGTCGAAGCCCGATTCCTCGAGGAGGTAGACCAGGTCCTCGGTGCAGATATTACCTGTTGCGCCGGGCGCGAAGGGGCACCCCCCCAAACCGGCGATGGAGGACTCGTAGCGGCGCACGCCGAGATCGAGGCCGACCATGACGTTGGCGAGGCCCACGCCGCGCGTGTTGTGGAAGTGCAGCGTGATGGGGAGCCCGGGATGCTCGCGCCCGATCGCGCGCACGAGGCGCGTGACGGTCGGAGGCGTGGCCATGCCGGTCGTGTCGCCGAGGGACAGATGCGTGAAGCCCAGGCGCGCGTAAGCGTCGATCACGCGCATCGCGGCGGCGACCGGCACTTCGCCCTCGAACGGGCAGCCGAAGGCGCAGGCGACCGCGCCGCGCATCTCGACCTTGCCGCGCACGATGTCGGCGACCTCGGCCACGGCGGCGAGCGAGCCGTCGATCGTGTTGTTGAGGTTCGCCTTGTTGTGCGTCTCGCTCGCGGAGACGAAGCACACGATCTCGTCCACCCCCGCGCCCAGCGCGCGCTCCGCGCCGCGCGCATTGGGGACGAGCGCCGCGAGGTGCGCGTCCTTGCGGCGCGTGACGAGCGAGAGCATCTCGTGCGCATCGGCGAGCTGCGGAACGGCGCGGGGGCTCACGAACGACGTGGCCTCGAGATCGCGGATGCCGGCGGCGATCAGCGCGTCGACGATCTGCGCCTTCACGGCGGTGGGGATGAAGTCCTTCTCGGACTGGAAGCCGTCGCGCGTGCCGACTTCGATGACGGTGACGCGCTCGCGGGTGGGGGTGGAGTAGTCCATCAGGAGTCAGGAGTCAGGGAACAGAAGTCAGATCAGGGCGAGGCGGCGGCGATCAGGCGACGCCCTTCTCGCGGAATTCCGCGATCGCAGCGCTACTGTAGCCCAGGCCCGCGAGGATGTCGTCGGTGTCGGCGCCGAGCTCGGGCGGGGAGCGGTGGATGCGGCACGGGTCGTCGGTGAACTTGATCGGGAAGCCCAGGACGTCGATGGGGCCGCGCACGGGATCGTCGATGGTGATCTGCATCTGCTGGTGGCAGATCTGCGGGTCGGTGAAGACGTCCTTCAGGCCCATCACGCGGCCGCAGGGCACGCCCGCCGCATTGATCACGTCGAGCCAGTGCTCGATCGGCTGCGTGCGCGTGACGGCATTGATCTCGGCATTGATGGCCTCGCGGTTGGCGAAGCGTCCGGCATTGGTGCGATAGATGGGGTGCTCGCGCAGATGGGCAAGGCCCAGCACGTCGAGGAGCTTGAAGTAGACCTGGTCGTTGGACGGCGCGATGGCGACCTGGCCGTCGGCGGCCTCGAAGAGCCCATACGGGGCGACCAGCGCGTGGTCGTTGCCCGTGCGCAGCGGCTGCTCGCCGGTTTCGAAGTAATGAGACGCGAGAAACGCGAGGTTCGCCACCATGCTGTCGACGAGGCTCGTGGCCACTTCCTCTCCCTTGCCCGTCTTCTCGCGGCGGTAGAGCGCGGCGCAGATGCCCATCGCGGCATACGCCCCCGCGACGAGGTCGGACAGCGGTGGGGCGGCGCGTTGCGGGGCCTCACCCTCGGTGCCGTTCACGCTCATGAAGCCGCTCATGGCCTGCGCGATGAAGTCGAAGGCGGGGCGGTCGCGATACGGACCGTCCATGCCGAACCCCGTGACGTGCGCGACGATGAGGTCGGGCTTGATCGCGCGCAGCTCGTCGCGCGAGAAGCCGATCCGGTCCATCACGCCGGGGCGGAAGTTGTCGAGGACCACGTCGGCGGTGGCGATGAGCTTGCGCAGCACCTCCTTGCCTTCGGCGGTGCGCAGGTTGAGCGTGATCGAGCGCTTGTTGCGGTTGAACGAAGCGAAGTAGAGGCTGTAGCCGTTGCGCAGGATCCCCTGCTTGCGCACGGGATCGCCGTCGTCGGGGCCTTCGATCTTGATGACCTCCGCACCCATGTCGGCGAGGAACATCGAGCAGAAGGGGCCGGAGAGGATACGGGAAAGATCGACGACACGGATGCCTGCGAGCTGCATGGGAACGTGGTGGCGTTGGCGAGAGCGGTGCGAGTTGGGTCGATGGCGCCGCGCGGAGGCGGCGTCGAGGATGTTGCCGGTGCGGAGCGCGCCGTGAGGAGGCGTGTGCCGGCGGCGCTGTCCAGCTCACGCCGCCAGCGCCACCGCCTTCACCTCCGTCACGTTGCGGAACTGGGCGAACAGCGCCTTCTCGCGATTGCGCGCAGCCTCGATGTTACGCCGCTTCACGTGCCCGTAGCCGCGGATGGTGGCGGGAACGTTGGCGATCTCGACGGCGGTGGCGAAATTCGCCGTCGTGAGCTCGCCCTCGATCGCGGCGATGGTGGCCTCGTAGTCGGTCACGAGTCGGCGCTCGAGCCGGCGTTCCTCGGTATGGCCGAACACGTCGAGCCAGCTGCCGCGCAGGCCCTTCAGCTTCGCGAGCAGCGATAGCGGCGTGCGCATCCACGCGCCGTAGATGCGCTTGACCGGCGCACCGGTGACCTTGTCGGACTTGACCCACAGCGGCGGGGCGAAGTGATATTGCAAGCGGTACTCGCCCTCGAAGGCGGCGGCGACCTGGCGCTCGAATTCGCCGTCCGTGTACAGGCGCGCGACCTCGTATTCGTCCTTGATCGCGAGGAGCTTGAAGTAGTGCCGCGCGACGGCTTCGGTGAGCGCCACGCTCCCCGGCGCCACGCGTCCTTCGGCAGCGCGCACGCGTTCCACCAGCGCGCGATAACGCTGCGCGAGCTTCGCATCCTGGTACGCGGTGAGGAACTCGCTGCGCCGCGCGATGACCTCGTCCACGCCCTGCGAGAGCGCGCGGTCGCTGCCGATCGCGGTGACGGGCTTCTGTGCCTGCTGCTGCACGGCGCCCAAGTCCTCGCAAGCGAGGCGTCCCCACTGGAACGCGCGCTTGTTGGCCTCGATCGCGGCGCCGTTGATCTCGATGGCGCGGAAGAGCGCCTCGCGCGACACCGGCACGAGGCCCATCTGCCACGCATAGCCCAGGAGGAAGATGTTGGTGGGGAGGCCGTCGCCGAGGAGATCGGTCACCACGCGCGTGGCATCGAGGAAGCGCACGCCCTCGCTGCCGATGGTGTCGCGCAATCCGGTTTCCATCGCCTCCCACGGTGTCTGGATGTCGGGGTTCTTGATGAAGGCCACGGTGGCCATGCGGTTCGTATTGATCACGCCGCGGGTCACGCCCTTGTTCAGGAGCGTCAGGATCGAGTTTTCGGCGGTCACGAGAAGGTCCGCCCCGATCACTGCGTTGGCCTCGCCCGCGGCGATGCGGATCGTGGTGAGGTCTTCGGGGCGCGCGGCGATGCGCACAAAGGTGGTGACCGCGCCGCCCTTCTGCGCCACGCCCGTCATGTCGAGCACCGACACGCCCTTGCCCTCGACGTGCGCGGCCATGCCGAGCAGCGCCCCCACGGTGATGATGCCGGTGCCGCCCACGCCGGCCACGACGATCGAGTGCGGCCGAGCCAGCGACGGCAGCGACGGCTCGGGCAAGTTCGCGAACAGGTCGTCGCGCGCGACGCTGCCCGTGGCCTTGCGCAGCTTGCCGCCGAGCACGCTGACGAAGCTCGGACAGAAGCCGTTCTGGCAGGAGAAATCCTTGTTGCAGGACGTCTGGTCGATGGCGCGCTTGCGGCCGAACTCCGTTTCCACCGGCGTGACCGATACGCAGTTCGACTTGGTGCTGCAATCGCCGCAGCCTTCGCACACGCGCGTGTTGATGAACGAGCGGCGGTCGGGATCGGGGAACTTGCCGCGCTTGCGGCGACGGCGCTTCTCGGCCGCGCAGGTCTGGTCGTAGACGAGCGCGGTCACGCTCGGGACCTCGCGCAGCTCGCGCTGCACGGCGTCCAGGTGATCGCGATGGCGCACGGTGACGCCCTGCGCGAAGCCGGCATTCTTGCCGTACTTCTCCGGCTGGTCGGTCACCACCACGATCTGCGTGACGCCTTCGGCCTCGAGCTGGCGCGTCACGCCCGGCACGTTGAGCGGCAGCGGCAACGGCTGGCCGCCGGTGGCGGCGGTGGCGTCGTTGTAGAGGATCTTGAAGGTAATCGGTACCTTTGCCGCCACGGCCGCGCGGATGGCGAGCAGTCCCGAGTGGTAGTACGTGCCGTCGCCCATGTTGGCGAAGATGTGCTTCGTATCGGTGAAGGGCGCATGCCCCACCCACGCCGCGCCTTCCGAGCCCATCGGCGAAAAGATCTTCGTGCCGCCGAAGATGTAGGTCGCCATGAAGTGGCAGCCCACACCGGCGATGGCTTCGCTGCCTTCGGGCACGCGCGTGCTGCTGTTGTGCGGACAGCCGGAACAGAAATACGGCACGCGACCCGCATCGGAGAGATAGCCGCGCAACTGCGGTGACAACGAGGGCTTGGTCAGCGCCTCGTGCTTGGCCCGGATCCATTCAGCGCGCTCCTCGATGCGGGCATCGGGATGGAAGCGCCTGATCCGCGCCGCGATCACGAGGGCCACCTCTTCCGCGGTGAGCTCGCCGTTGGGCGGCAGCAACCACTCGTTGGGGGCGCCGTCGTCGGCCTTCTTGCCGAGCACGCGCGGGCGCCGCGCATCGGGCCAGTGGTAGAGCAGCGTGCGCACCTGGTCCTCGATCACCGGGCGCTTCTCCTCCACCACGAGGATCTCCTCCAAGCCGAGCGCGAATGCATGCAGGCCTTGCGGCTCGAGCGGCCACGTGACGCCGAGCTTCATCACGCGGATGCCGATGCTGGCCGCCGCGCGCTCGTCGATGCCGAGATGCTCCAGGGCCTGGCGCACGTCGAGGTAGGACTTGCCGGCCGTGACGATGCCGAGGCGCGCCC
>CAZUGY010000023.1:0-35273 GCA_964620265.1 uncultured Alcaligenaceae bacterium | reverse complement strand
GCGCTCGAGATCGTGGAGCGCTTCCACTCGCGTTCGGAGGCCGAGCGTGCGCTGGCGGAATTCGAGTCGCGCTTCCGCGACGGCGCGTTGCCCGACGACATGCCGGACGTCGCCGTCGACAGCGTGGGCGGCGCATTGCCGATTGCCCAGCTCGCCAAGCAGGCCGGGCTCGTGGAGTCCACGTCCGAGGCGCTGCGGCTCATCGCGCAGCGCGGCCTCAAGGTCGACGGCGCCGTGGTGGCGGACAAGTCGCTCACGCTTGCCGCCGGCTCGACGGTCGTGGTGCAGGCAGGCAAGCGCAAGTTCGCGCGGGTGACGGTCCGCTAGTCCCGCGCGTGGTCGTTGCCGCCCGCGGCGCGGGCGGTGGCTTCAGGGGAGCTGCCCGATGGGATTCGTTGCAGCGCTGCTCTATGCCCTGTTGATGAACGGGCTTCCGCTGGTGGAAGTCATCGTCAGTGGACGCTCGCCCGGCGTGCTGCTCCTGCTCTACTGGTTCGAGACGGTGCTTCTGCTCGTCACCGGCGCGATCCGCATCGTGCTGCACCGGAGGGCCACGGCCAAGGCCGGCCACTACGCCTCGTCCGCGGTCGCCCAGCACAAGGATGCGGATGCCGCCTCCGTTCGCCGCCAGCTCGAAGGCGAGAACGCCTACCTCACGAGCTTTGTCGGCATCACCGTGATCTTCACGATCGTCCACGGGTTGTTCGTGCTGCTGCTCGTGTTGCTGTTCCGCGTGGGCGGGCCGGTGTCCTGGAACGACGTCCGCGTGGCGCTCACCTACGCCATCGCCGTGCAGGCCCTCTTCCTGCTCTGGGATCTTCCCCGCCTGCGCAACTGGTCGTTCGCCGATCTCCAGCGCAACGTGGGCCAGACGCCGCTGCGCGTGCTGGTGACGCAACTCGGCCTCATCCTCGGCTTTCCGGTCATGGGCATCACGGGCTCGGCGTGGGGGCTCATCGGCACGTTCGTGGCGCTGCGCTCCCTGACCGACGCGGGCATTGTCTGGTTGCAGGGCTTCGTGAAGCGCCGCGACCTGCCGCCGGGGCTGGCGCGCGTGCTCGCGCGCACGAGCAAGCAATCGGTGGAAGCGCTGGAGGCGGAGTTCGATGCGATGAAGCGCGATGGCGCGGAGGTGGAGGCGCTGCTCGAGCTGACCATCGACGAAGCGCGACGCGGCGGTGCGCCGCGGTGATGGGCCTCTCTGCGCGAGTGCGCGGCGCGGCTACACGGTCCCCGGCGCCATCCCCGGATTGCCCGCCATCCCCTCGATCACCGGCAGGTCGAGCTTGCGCGGCGCGATCGTCTTCTGGGCGCGCAGGTAGCGCGCGCACACCTCCCATACAGGTTCGGTGTTCGCGTCCCGCGCGGCTTCGCTCACGGGCGCCCAGCCCGCCACCTTGTAGGTCTTCCCCGCCTCGACCGGCTTGCCGGCGAGCTCCATGCGCGTGATGCGCTTGCCCATCGTCGCGCGCGGGTCGATCGTGTAGCGCAGGCCGCCCACGCGCACCATGTCGCCGCCCTGCTGGTAGTAGGGATCGGGATTGAAGAGATTGTCGGCGACGTCCTCGAGTACGGTCTTGATCATCTCGCCGCTCATCTCGTTGACCGTCACGTACGGATACGTGATGGCGGTCTGGTCCATGAGGTCGTCCAGCGTGATCGCCTGGCCGGCCAGGAGCGATGGACCCCAGCGGAAGCCGGGGGAGAACGCGATGGGCGTGTCCTTCTCGGCCATGAGGGCGTCGAGGATCAGCTGGTCGAAGGTCCCGTTGAAGTTGCCGCGGCGATAGAGGAGCGCCTCGGTGGTGGCGAGCTTCTCGTCGAGCTTCGCGGCGAAGGGCGCGCGCACCTCGGCCACGAATTTCGCCATCGCCGCATCCGCAGGCAGCAGCGTGCTGAACACGGGGACGAGCCGATAACGGAAGTCGCGCAGCCTGCCGTCGCGCACGTCGAGGTCGAGCACCGCGAGGAACTTGCCGTTGCTGCCGGCGTTGGTCACGAGCGTGACGCCGCCGCGGTTTTGCACCCGGGTGGGCACAGGCACGCCGTCGTGCGTGTGGCCGCCCATGATGGCGTCGATGCCGGTCACGCGCGAGGCCATCTTGAGGTCGACGTCCATGCCGTTGTGCGAGAGCACCACCACGACCGCAGCACCCTTCGCGCGGGCCTCGTCGACCGCCTTCTGCATCTCCTCTTCCTGGATGCCGAACGTCCACTCCGCCACGAAGTAGCGCGGATTGGCGATGGGCGTGTACGGAAACGCCTGCCCCACGATCGCCACCGGCACGCCGTTGATCTCGCGGATGACGTAGGGCTTGAAGACGGGATCGCCGAAGTCGGTGGTCTTCACGTTCTGCGCGACGAAGTCGACCTTCCCCGCGAAGTCCTTTTCGAGGACCTCCTTCACGCGGTCCGCACCGTAGGTGAATTCCCAGTGGCCCGTCATCACGTCCACGCCGAGGCGTTTCTGCGCGTCGACCATGTCCTGGGCCTTGGTCCACAGCGCCGTGGCGGAGCCCTGCCAGGTGTCGCCGCCGTCGAGCAGCAGCGCGCCCGGGCGCGACGCCCGCAGCATGCGCACGAGGGTGGCGAGATGCGCAAAGCCGCCCATCGTGCCGAAGGTCTTCGCGGCATCCGCGAAGTCGAGGTAGGTCAGCGCATGCGCATCACGCGTGCCGGGCGCGATGCCGAAGTGCTTGAGCAGGAATTCGCCCACGAGATGCGGCGGTTGTCCGGTCGCGGCCCCCACGCCGAGGTTCACCGACGGCTCGCGGAAGTGAAGCGGTGAAAGTTGCGCGTGGCAGTCGGTGTAGTGCAGCAGGCTCACGTTGCCGAAAGGTTTGTGCAGCGGATCGTAGAACGACGAGGCCACATTTCCCTGCGCGGCAACGCGGCCGACGGGCAAGCCGGCGGCCACGGCCGCCGTCATGGCAGCGAGTACTTCGCGACGGTTCATGGTGAAGGTGCGCGGCGGCGATGGACGCGCGCGAAGCGCAGCGCCCGCCGCCGTGGCGTCATCCGGTCAAAGGCGTGACACGGCCGGCGCCGCCATCACTTGTTGACGGGCGAGTCCGGATCCATCAGCAGCGCGACGAGATCCTTGATCTGCGCCTCGGAGAGGATCTGGCCATGGCCGAAGCGCGGCATGAGCGAGCATGCGCTGTAGGCCTCCGGGTTGAAGATCTTGCCGTAGGCGTACTTGCGCATCTCCTCGCTGTAGCCGCGGATCTTGCCGAACTGGTAGAGCGTCGGGCCGATGGTGCCGTACGACATCTCCTGGGGCGAAAGCTGGTGGCAGGCGTAGCAGTTGCCACCGACGGGCCCCTTGGGATTGTCGGACCACTGCTTGCCGCGGCCCTCCTGCGCGACCTTCTCGCCGGCCTTCCAGTCGCCCATGAGCTTGCCGTCGGCGGGCCATTTGATGAGCGTCAGGTTGAGCTTCTCGATCCGCTCGGCCACGTCCTTGGACGGCGCCTTGGTACCGGCGGCGGAGCAGAGCTTCTGCGTCTCGTCCTGGTCGAGGCGATCGAGGCCCGCCTGGCCGCGCGCCTTGAACGAGGCCTTCATCACCGCGGTGGCCTTGGCCGTGGTCTGCGCGTCGTCGGGGGTCGTGGCGCAGCCCACGATCACGCCGGCGGCGAGCGCGGCCACGCCGCATGCCGCGAGGATCTTCCTGGTTCCGATGTTCATGTCGTCGCTCCTACCGCTTGATGGCCGGGCCGTCGTAGGCGGCGCCGTTGGCATTGACCGCGAGGAACGTCGTGAGCGCGATGGCCGCATCCGACGTGTACTCGAGCTCCGGAAAGCGCTGCTGCCGGAAGCAGTCGTACAGGCGCCATTCGAACGTGCGCAGCTCACCCTGCGACACGCGGTACGCGGGCCAGGTGGTGTAGGCCTTTTGCGCGCCGGCCTTATTGGTGAGGTTGGGGAGGTCCTGCAGGCGGATGCGCTTGCCGTCCTCGCCGTGGCAGGTCGCGCACGAGAAGTCGTGCGAGCCGCCACGGAAGAAGAACATCTTCTCGCCCAGGCGATACGCTTCCTGCTCCTTGGCATGCACTTGCGGCACCTTCATGGGAAGGCCGCGCGACTCGGCCGTCACATAGGCCACGAGCGCTTCCATGTCGGCCTTGCGGTCGGTGCCGCCGTAGGGATTCTTCTTCGCATCGGCTTCGGTGTAGCCCTGCTGCTTGACGCGGCACCACACGATGCGCGCCTCGAGATCCTGCACGCGGTCGGCGTCGGCGAAGTAGCGCGGCAACTGCGCATACGCGCCCTTCACCACACCGGCCCCGAGCCCCAGGTCGCACTTCTCGAGGGACACCTTGTTGGGCCCGGCCGCGGTCTTCCACAGGCCTTCGCCGCGTGCCTCCCAGAGCTCGGCGGGATTGCCGTCCTGCAAGGCGGCGCGGTACTTCGCGATCTCGTCCACCGTGGACGTTTGCGCGAGTGCCACGCCGACGCCGAGTGCGGTGATGGACGCGAGGAAGGTGACGCCGACCTTGACCGGCGCGGGGACGCTTCTCATGCTGACCTCCGAAGGGTGAGGGGCCGCGGGCGGCCCGGATGCTGCTCCCGCTGTCGCGTCGCCGCCGCTGGAAGCGGACGGTCGCGCGACGTGTCGGGATGATGCGTGCTGCGAAATCGGGATACTGCGCAGGACGGGCGCTCGACGCGCGGCGAGCCGCGCGTTTCCGCGAAAGACACCATCAGGCGATGACGGCCTCGTCGGTCCGCTTGTCGCCGCGGTTGTCGACCCACGTGATCGTGACCTTGTCGCCCTTGGCACCGCCCTTGAACTTGAACGACAGGAACGGATTCTTGGCCACCGCCGGGCCCCACTGCGCGGTCAGCACGGTCTTGCCGTTCCACGTGGCGGTCACGTTCTGGATGTGCCACGCCGGGATCACCTTGCCCTGCGCATCCTTGCGCTGGCCGGTTTCCATCTCGTGACTCATCAGCACCTTGACCTCGGTGGTGTCGCCCGTGACGTTGGCGCGAATGCGCATCGGATCTGCCATGTCAGCCTCCACACCCGCCGAGGGTTACCTTGATTTCCTTGCTCGCCACGTAGAACTTGCCATCGGCCTTGACGAGCGCATACACGTTCGAGCTCTGGCCCATCTTGATACGCGTGGTGAGCGAGGGCTCGGTGCCCGCCGGAATGTCGAACGTGCCGACCAGCATGTTGGGATTCTTCTCGACGAGGATCGCGATCGATTCGGTCTTCGGGATCGTGCTCGTGACGCCCACCGGCACGACGGCGCCGTTCTCGGCGATGTCGGGCGTGGAGAAGAACGCGATGTCCTTGCTCTGCGCCGGCGCGCTGCCACCCAGGGCCTTGACCGTGGCATCCATCGTGTTGGTTTCGAAGGCCGCCTTGTTCCAGGCGTCGGCGGCCAGCGCCTCGCCCGGCTTCAGCCATCCCGCGGCCGCGACGAGCGCGAGCAGCGTCACACCGCCCCCTTGCCGCAGTACTTCCCTGCGTTGAATATTCATTGCATCCACCCTCCTTGACCTTCGAATTCTACGCTCTACCCCTGCCGGGGGCCAAACGACCGTGTCTACTCTCATGTTCGCCCTGCATGAGCAGCGATGCGGCCGACCCTTCGCGCCGACGCGCTGCAGGCCCGCCCGCGCTCACGGCGCGCCGCTCAGTATCCAGCCCACGAGGAGCTTGACGTCGGCGTCCTTCAACTGCGGTTGCGGCGGCATCGGCACCGCGCCCCATGCACCCGACCCGCCCGCCTTGACCTTGGCGACGAGCTTGCCCTCGGCCGCGGCATCGCCCTTGTAGCGTGCGGCGATCTCGCGCAACCCCGGTCCCACCAGTTTTTCGGCGATGCCGTGGCAGGCCGTGCAGGCGGAGGCCTTGGCGAGATCCAGCGGTGACGACGCGGCGGCAGCCTTGGCGGGCGCAGCGCTCGCCACCACATCCGCCGGCGCGGCGGTGCCCACGCTGCGGGCCTGCGCGGCGAGGTCGCCATGCTGCCCGCGCGCGTGCTCCGGCAATTCCGAGGACAGCCGCACCTCCTGCACGCAATCCTTCATGCATGCGCTGTTGTGCGTGTCGGGCTTGCCGTCGCGCGCCATGAAGCCGTGCTTGGTGGTGAAGCCGTCGCGATTGGGCATGACGAGCTTCGGCAGCGAGTCCTGGTCGAGCGTCGTGCCGGCCGGCACGATGTCGTTCAGGTTGAGCACGTAGGCGGTGAGCGCGTAGACCTCGTCGGGGGTCAGCGTCTGCGGTGCGTTGAAGGGCATCGCGCGATTGATGTAGTCCCACAGCGTGGTGGCGTACTGCAGCTTGCTGCCGGTGGTGCGTATCGGCTGGTCGGTGCCAAGCGACCCGACGCCGCCGGCGATCTGCAGGTAGCTGTTCGATTCGCCGAAGGTGCCGTGGCAACTCGCGCATTTCTCGTCGTAGATCGGCTGGCCCTCCTCGACCGAGCCGCGGCCACGAGGCAGGCCCGCGCCGTCGGGGCGCACGTCGATGTTCCAGCCGGCGATCTGCGCGGGAGTCGCCGGGGTGCCGAAGCCGTATTTCTGCGGCGCGGCGATGGCCGCTGCCGCGAGCGCCGCCGCAGCGCACGCGGCAACGGTGAGCGCCATGCGCTTGCGGACGCGTACGTCAGAGGACCTGGACATTGGTCACCTCGCCGCTGCCGTCCACGCGCCAGGTCTGGATCGCGTTGTTGTGATAGATCGAGCGCGTGCCGCGCACCTCGCGCAACTGGCGCAGCCTGGGCTGCACGTAGCCCGTGTCGTCCATCGCGCGCGATTGCAGGAGCGCCGGCGCGCCGCTCCAGTTCCAGTCGAGGCGAAAGCGCGTGAGCGCCTTCCCGAGCACCGGCTCCTGCAGCCGCGCGGTGCGCCAGTTGCGGCCGCCGTCGGTGGACACGTCCACGCGGCGGATCCTGCCGCGGCCGGACCAGGCAAGCCCCGTGATCTCGTGATAGCCGCGGTCGAGCAGCACCTGCCCGCCGGAGGGCGCGGTGATGACGCTTTTCGCTTCCTGGATCCACGTGAACTGCCGGTGCACGCCGCCGGGCATGAGGTCCACGTAGTGCAGCACTTCCTCGCGCGTGAAGAACGGCTCGTCGCCCACCTTGAGGCGACGCAGCCATTTCACGCTCGACACGCCCTGCACGCCGGGCACCAGCAGGCGCAACGGAAAGCCCTGCTCCGGCCGCAGCATCTCGCCGTTCTGGCCGTAGCAGACGATGGCGTCGTCGAGCGCCATCGACAGCGGGATCGTGCGCGTGAGCGAGGCGCCATCGGCACCTTCGGCGAGCACGAACTTCGCCTTCCTGCGATCGATGCCGGCCTCGTCGAGGAGGACGGCGAGCGGCACCCCGGTCCATTCGCTGCACGAGAGCATCCCGTGCGTGTACTGCACGGTGGGCACCGCGACATTGCCCCACTCCATGCCGGTGTTGGCGCCGCACTCGATGAAGTGGATGCGCGACACCGACGGGAAGCGCATGAGGTCTTCCATCGTGTAGATGCGCGGGTTGGCCACGAGGCCGTGGATCATGAGCCGGTGCTGGTGCGGATCGACGTCGGGCATCCCCGCGTGATGACGCTCGAAGTGCAGCCCCGAGGGCGTGACGATGCCGAAGAGGCTCTGCAGCGGCGTGAAGGCGATCGACGAATGCGGCGTGCGCGTGAGGCCGGGGCTCTCGCGACGGCGGACGTTGGCTTCGTACTTCGACGGGACGCCGTAGGGCGACGTCAGGATCGGCGCGCC
This sequence comes from uncultured Alcaligenaceae bacterium, assembly GCA_964620265.1. Taxonomy (GTDB): domain Bacteria; phylum Pseudomonadota; class Gammaproteobacteria; order Burkholderiales; family Casimicrobiaceae; genus VBCG01. The sequence goes on along the minus strand of CAZUGY010000023.1, from coordinate 27,529 downwards.
GAGCGTGCGGCTCCACTCCGGAACGTTGGGTGGGAGGTTCTTCCCGAGGTCGTCGGCGCGCACGGTCGCAGCACCTGCCGTGGCCAGCAAGCCGCCTGCCGCGGCCACGCCGCGCAGCAGCGTGCGCCGCGCCGGATCCGGCGGTGCGCTGAGATGATTCTCCGGGGCGGGACGGATGCGTCCTGCCGGTGCGGCGCTGCGATGCTGCATCGATCCTCCTCGTTCGCGGACGCTCGAGCGGCGGCCTCCGTCGGTCGTGCTGCGGCGTCGGGCGATCCGCGCGCGACGCGCCATGCCCTTTCAGTGTCCGGCGGCGTACTGCAACAGATCCTTGCGCAGGGGCTTCTGGTCATCGATGCGGCCGGCGATGCGCACGCACACGCTGCGGCAGATCTCCACGAATTCGGGATCGGCCACGCGATAGAACACGGTGCTCCCTTCCCGTCGGCGGCTCACCACGCCGGCCTGCAGCATGAGCGACAGATGGCGCGAGACGTTGGTCTGCGTCGCCCCCGTCTGCTCGACGATGGCACTCACCGAACGTTCCTCCTGGCAGATCGCGTGCAGGATCTTGAGGCGGGTGGGTTCGGAGAGCATGCCGAAGTAGCGGGCGACGACGCTGAAGACCTGGTCGAGCTCGTCGACGGAGGCGGCCGGCGCGGGAGCGCTGGCGGGCTGCCTCGCGGCGCGGCCCGGTCGCGGCCGGACGGTGGAGGGATGCGTCGGGGTCTTCATGGCGCATATGAGCATATGCTCATATGCAGGCAACGTCAACGCCCGCCGGCGCGCGTCGATTTCAGTGGATGACCGCGGTCGACAGGAAGCGAAGCACCGAGCCGTTGCGCAGGCGGAACGCACCCTCGCCCACGCCCACGGCGCCGTCGATGTCGGCGCGCGTGAGGTCGATCTCCATCTCGCCGCTGCGGGCCTCGAGCACCACGTCGTCGGCGACGGTGAACTCGTCGGGGACGCGCAGGTAATCGGCCTCGAACACGACCCCGTCGATCATGACGTAGTCGGCGTCGTGCATCGTCTCGAACAACTCGCGGCTTCTGACCATGGATAAGGGGCCTCCATGGGCGAAGATGGGGATGCCGGCACGCGGTTCAAGCGCGCGGGCCGGGGGTGGCTGCGCCGCTACGCGACCAGCGCCCGCACGAAGTTGGGCAAGGCGAACGCCGCCCGGTGCATGTCGCCGTTGTAGTACTGCAGGTGGCCGATGCCGCGCTGGGCGATGCGCCGCTCCACCACGAGCGGGGACACGAGCCGCGGATCGAGCTGCGGCGCGCAGCAGGCCATCATCCACAGCCCGCCGTACAGCGGCACCGACGTGAGGTAGGGCGCCACCACCGTGAAGGCCTCGCGCAGGCTCGCGAGCGTGCCGCGGATGCGCTCGGGCTGCGCCACGGGACTCGCGATGTGCAGCGTCATCGCGCCCGTGGGCGTGAGCCGCGCGGCGCAGGCACGATAGAACTCGGTGGTGTACAGCGGCGTCGACGGCCCGCCCGGATCGGTGAGGTCGAGCACGATGAGATCGTACTGCGACGTGTCATTGCGCACGAACTCGAGGCCGTCGGTGATGCGCAGGTCGAGGCGCGGATCGTCGAGCGCGCCGCGATGCACCGCCTGCATGTACTTGCGCGAGATGTCGACTACCGCGAGATCGATCTCGGCGAGCGTCACCGACGTGATCGACGGGTGCTTGAAGAGCTCCTCCGCGGAGCCGCCGTCGCCTCCCCCCACCACGAGCGCGCGCTCGGGCTGCGGATGCGCGATCGCGGCCACGTGCACGAGGTTCTCGTGATAGAAGAACTCGTCCTTTTCCGACGTCATGAACGCGCCGTCGAGGCGGAAAAGCTTGCCGAAGGGCACGCTCTCGTGCACTTCGACGGTCTGGTACGGCGAGGAGAAGCGCTCGTACCGGCGCGCGCTGCGGATGAAGAAGCCCCAGTCGTCGGTCAGGTACTCGGCCATCGCGCCGGGCGCGATGTAGCCCGCGGGGACGCCGCCGTCGTCCGTGGGACGGTCAGGCATCCCTGCCGCCGCGGCGGATCGACTGGAAGTGCGTGCGCGCCGGGCGCAGCGCAGTCTCGAGCGTGCGGAACACGGACTCCGCCTTGGGCGTGTTGTCGGTGGTGTAGTTGCACACGTACACGTCCACGGTCACGAAACCCGATTCGGGCCACGTGTGGATCGCGATGTGCGACTCGGCAAGCAACACCGTGCCCGTGACGCCCTGCGGCTCGAACTGGTAGAAGCACTCGCCCACGACCGTGAGCCCCGCAGCGCGCGCGGCCGCGACGCAGAGGTCGCGCAACGGCGCAGCCTGCGTAAATTCAGGCGTGTCCGTTGGACAACCGTACCATTCGCCCAAAAGATGGATTCCGTCCATCGACCTCCCTCGTGTGGATGAAGCAAAGCCCGGCTCGTCACTGCGCGAGAAACCGCGTCTTCGCGAGGGGGAAAACGTGCAATTATTGCACAAGGAGCCACGCGAAGCGATAATTGCTCTCTTGTGCAACAGCGATGCAGCTGCAATGCCGCTGCCTTCGCCCTCGACTCCCCGCCATGACCCTCGCAACGGCCGCAGCGCCCACCTCCCACGAACTCGCCAATGCGATCCGCGCCCTGGCCATGGATGCGGTCGAGGCCGCCAAGTCGGGCCATCCCGGCATGCCGATGGGCATGGCCGACATCGCGGTCGCGCTGTGGAATCGCCACCTGCGGCACAACCCGGGCAACCCGCACTGGGCCAATCGCGACCGCTTCATGCTCTCCAACGGCCACGGCTCGATGCTGCAGTACGCGCTGCTGCACCTGACCGGCTACGACCTGCCCGTGAGCGAGCTGCGCAACTTCCGGCAGCTCCACTCGAAGACGCCGGGGCATCCGGAAGTGGGCGTGACGCCGGGGGTGGAGACCACCACGGGCCCGCTCGGCCAGGGCTTCGCCAACGCCGTGGGCATGGCGCTCGCCGAGAGGCTGCTCGCGCACGAGTTCAATGCGCCCGGGCACACCATCGTCGATCATCACACCTACGTGTTCCTGGGTGACGGCTGCCTCATGGAAGGCATCTCGCACGAGGCCGCCTCGCTCGCCGGCACCTGGAAGCTGGGCAAGCTCACCGCGTTCTACGACGACAACGGCATCTCCATCGACGGCCACGTGCACGGCTGGTTCACCGACGACACGCCGAAGCGCTTCGAGGCCTACGGCTGGCACGTGGTGCCCGGCGTGAACGGCCACGACGCCGATGCGGTGGATGCCGCGATCAAGGCGGCGCTGGCCGTGACCGACAAGCCGTCGCTCATCTGCTGCAAGACCACCATCGGCGAAGGCGCCCCCACCAAGGCCGGCACCGAGGCCGCGCACGGCGCGCCGCTCGGCGACAAGGAGATCGCGGGCGCGCGCGCGGCGCTCCACTGGACCTCGCCCCCGTTCGAGATTCCCGCTGCGATCTATGCGGCGTGGAATGCACGCGACACCGGTGCCAGGCTCGAGGCTGACTGGAACAAGGCATTCGAGGCATATCGCGCGGCGTTCCCCGATCGCGCGGCCGAATTCCTGCGACGCATGGCGGGCGAGTTGCCCGCAGGCTTCGCCGATACCGAGGAGGCATTCGTCGCGGCGCAGGCCGCCAAGGGCGAGACCGTGGCCACGCGCAAGGCCTCGCAGCAGGCGATCGAGGCGTATGCCAAGGGGCTGCCCGAGTTGATCGGTGGCTCCGCGGATCTCACCGGGTCGGTATTCACCAACTGGTCGGGCAGCAAGGTGATGAGCGCGGAGCAGGCCGGCAACTACGTGAACTACGGCGTGCGCGAGTTCGGCATGAGCGCCATTGCCAACGGCCTCGCCCTGCACGGCGGCTTCATTCCCTACATCGGCACCTTCCTCACCTTCTCCGATTACGCCCGCAATGCGCTGCGCATGGCCTCGCTCATGAAGCTGCGCACGCTCTTCGTCTACACGCACGATTCGATCGGCCTCGGCGAGGACGGCCCCACGCACCAGTCGGTCGAGCACGTCGCGAGCCTGCGCCTGATCCCCGGGATGGACGTGTGGCGCCCGTGCGATACGGTGGAGTCGGCCGTCGCCTGGGCCAAGGCCATCGAGCGGCAGCACGGACCCACGTGCCTCGTGTTCACGCGGCAGAACTGTGGCTTCGTGCCGCGCACGCCGGAGGTGGTGGCGGCCATCGCGCGCGGCGGTTACGTCGTAGCCGACTTCACCGGCAGCGGCAAGCGCGCGGTGATCCTCGCCACCGGCTCGGAAGTGTCGCTCGCGCTGGGCGCGCGGGATGCGCTCGCGCAGGAAGGCGTGGACGTGCGCGTGGTGTCGATGCCCTGCACCAGCGTCTTCGACCGGCAGGATGCCGCGTATCGCGCAAGCGTGCTGCCCGTGGGCGTGCCGCGCGTGGCGGTCGAGGCGGGTGTGACCGAGTTCTGGCACCGCTATGTCGGAGGCGCCGACGACCGTCACGGCGCGATCGTGGGCATCGATACCTTCGGCGAGTCCGCTCCGGCCGGCGTGCTCTTCAAGCTCTTCGGCTTCACCGTCGACAACGTCGCTGCCGCGGTGCGGCGCGTGGTCGCCTGATCGCCTCGATGAGGGAAGGACCCGCGTCGGCGACGACGCTTCCATGACCGCCACGATCCGCCTCGCCACGCCCACCGACGCCACCGCCATCGCGCAGGTGCGCGTGATGTCGTGGCGCACGACGTATCGCGGGATGATCCCGGCGGCCTACCTCGAGGCGATGAAGGTCGAGGACAGCGCGGCACTGTGGTCGCGCGTGCTCACCGCCGCGCCCAACACCACCAGCACGTTCGTGGCCGAAGCCGACGGCCTCGTGGTGGGCTTCGCGTCCGGCCTCATGCTGCCCGAGCCCAGGTTGGGCTTCGACGCCGAGCTCTCCGCCGTGTATCTCGATCGCGAATACCAGCGCCAGGGCATCGGCCAGCGCCTCGTGGCGCGGGTGGCCACGGCACAGCAGTCGCACGGCGCCACCGGGCTCATCGTGTGGGTCATCGCCGGCAACAAGGGCGCCCGCGCGTTCTACGAGCGGCTGGGCGCCGAGCTCCTCGTGGAGCAACCCTTCAACTGGGATGGCATGGATCTGGTCGAGGCCGGCTATGGCTGGCGCGACCTGCCGGCGCTCGTCGCCCGCGCCGATCCCACCCGCTTGCACTGAACTTCATTCGTCGAAACGGAGAGCACAACATGACCGTCAAAGTCGCGATCAACGGATATGGCCGCATCGGCCGCAACATCCTGCGGGCCCACTACGAGGATGGCAAGAAGCACGACCTGCAGATCGTGGCCCTCAACGACCTCGGCAGCCCCGAGACCAACGCCCACCTCACGCGCTACGACACCGCGCACGGCAAGTTCCCGGGCAAGGTGAGCGTCGAGGGCGATTCGATGGTGGTGAACGGCGACCGCATCAAGGTATTCGCCAACCGCGATCCATCGAAGCTGCCGTGGGGCGAGCTCGGTGTCGACGTGGTGCTCGAATGCACGGGCTTCTTCGCGAGCAAGGAGAAGGCCGGCGCGCACCTCGCCGGTGGGGCGAAGAAGGTGATCATCTCCGCACCCGGCGGCAAGGACGTGGATGCCACCATCGTCTACGGCGTCAACGAGGGCGTGCTCAAGGCCTCGCATACCGTGATCTCGAATGCGTCGTGCACGACCAACTGCCTCGCGCCGCTGGTGAAGCCCCTGCACGACAATATCGGCCTGGTCAGCGGCCTCATGACCACGGTGCATGCGTACACCAACGACCAGGTGCTCACCGACGTCTACCACGAGGACCTGCGCCGTGCGCGCTCGGCCACGATGAGCATGATCCCCACCAAGACCGGCGCCGCCGCCGCGGTGGGGCTCGTGCTGCCCGAATTGAACGGCAAGCTCGACGGCTACGCGATCCGCGTGCCCACGATCAACGTCTCGCTCGTCGACCTCTCGTTCATCGCGGCGCGCGACACCACGGCCGACGAGGTCAACGCGGTGATGAAGGCGGCCGCGGAGTCGGGCCCGCTCGCCGGCGTGCTGAACTACAACACCGGCCCGCTGGTGTCGGTGGACTTCAACCACGATCCGGCGTCGTCCACGTTCGATGCCACGCTCACCAAGGTGTCGGGGCGCCTCGTGAAGGTATCGAGCTGGTACGACAACGAATGGGGCTTTTCCAACCGCATGCTCGATACGACGATGGCGCTGATGGCGGCCAAGTGATGCGATGACCGCGGAGCGCGACCGCATCGTCGTACGACCGATCGAGCTCCGCGACATCGAGGGATTTGCCGCGTGCACGGCGGCGGTGATCGCCGAGCGGGAGTGGTTGGCGCACGTGGAGCCGTTTCCGATCGAGGAGACGGCGCGGTTCGTGGCGCGCAACGTGCGCACGGGCATGCAGTTCGTCGCCGAGCAGGACGACCGGATCGTGGGCTGGTGCGAAGTCGAGCGCTCGACGATTCCCGTCTATGCGCATCGTGGCACGCTCGGCATCGGGATGCTGGCGGAAGTGCGCGGCCGCGGCCTGGGGTTGCGGCTCATCGAGGCGGCGCTCGCCGCAGCACGCGCCCACGGCATCGAGCAGGCCGGGCTCGCCGTGTTCGCGCGCAACACACGAGCGATCGCGCTGTATCGCAAGGCCGGCTTCCGGGAGATCGGGCGCCGGCCGCGCGGCAAGAAGCTCGACGGACAGTACGACGACATCGTCCTGATGGACCTGGCCATCGACGGAGCATGACATGAACTTCAAGCGACTCGCAGACATCGACGTGCGCGGCAAGCGGGTCTTCATCCGCGCCGACCTCAACGTCCCGCAGGACGCCGCCGGCAACGTGACCGACGACACGCGCATCCGCGCCTCCGTCCCCGCGATCCGTGACGCGCTCGCGCGCGGCGCCGCCGTGATGGTCACCTCGCATCTCGGGCGCCCGACCGAAGGCAAGCTCACGTTCGAGGACTCGCTGGCGCCCGTCGGAAAACGGCTCGCGGAGCTCCTCGGCAAGCCGGTGAAGCTCGTGCAGGACTGGATCGACGGCGGCGAGTGGTGGCATGCGTTGAAGCCGGGCGAGGTGGCGCTGCTGGAGAACTGCCGCGTGAACGTGGGCGAGAAGAAGGACAGCGACGAGCTCGCCCGCAAGATGGCGAAGCTTTGCGACGTGTATGTGAACGACGCCTTCGGCACCGCGCATCGTGCCGAGGCCACCACGCACGGCATCGCGAAGTACGCCCCCATCGCCTGCGCGGGGCCGCTGATGGCCGCCGAGCTCGATGCGATCGGCAAGGCGCTCGCCAATCCCAAGCGCCCGCTGGTGGCGATCGTGGCGGGCTCCAAGGTCTCCACCAAGCTCACGATCCTGCGCGCGCTGCTGGCCAGGGTCGACACGCTGATCGTGGGCGGCGGCATCGCCAACACCTTCCTGCTGGCGGCCGGCGGCAAGATCGGCAGCTCGCTCGCCGAAGGGGATCTCGTGGACGAGGCCAGGGCGATCCTCGACGAATTCCCCGGCAAGGTGCCGCTGCCGATCGACGTCGTCACCGCCAAGGAGTTCAACGAGAACGCGAAGGCCACGCTGAAGTCCACCGAGCACGTCGAGCCCGACGACCTCATCCTCGACATCGGTCCCACGTCGGTGGCCACGCTGAAGATGATCCTCGCCAGGGCCGGCACGATCGTCTGGAACGGCCCGGTCGGGGTCTTCGAGTTCGACGCCTTCGCGGGCGGCACCAAGGCGGTCGCCGAGGCGATCGCCGCGAGCCCCGCGTTCTCCATCGCGGGCGGCGGCGACACGCTCGCGGCCATTGCCAAGTTCGGCCTCGCCGACGGCATCAGCTACATCTCCACCGGTGGCGGCGCCTTCCTCGAATTCCTCGAGGGCAAGACGCTTCCTGCCGTGGCGGTGCTGGAGTCGCGCGCCTGATGGCTGCGCCGCGCGTTCGCGTTCCGCGCGAATTCCCGTAACATCGCCGGCTCACTGTCACGTCGACAGCCACAAGGGATGCCCATCAAGTGACGCGCTCCACCAAGATCGTTGCAACCATGGGGCCTGCCTGCGCCTCGCCCGCCGTGCTGTCGCGCATGCTCGCCGCGGGCGTGGACGTCGTCCGCCTCAACTTCTCGCACGGCACCGCGGCCGACCACATCGAGCGCGCGCGCCTCGTGCGCGAGTGCGCACAGAAGATCGGGCGCGAGGTCGCCATCATGGCCGACCTGCAGGGGCCCAAGATTCGCGTGGGCAGGTTCCCGAACGGCAAGGTGGACCTGGTCGCGGGCCAGGGCTTCATCCTCGACGCCGAGGCCGAGATGGGCGACGACACGCGGGCAAGCCTCGACTACAAGGAGCTGCCGCGCGACGTGGGGCCGGGCGCGCTGCTGCTGCTCAACGACGGCCTCATCCAGCTCACGGTCGAGTCGGTGGATGGCCCGCGCATCCACACCAAGGTGGTGATGGGCGGCGTGCTCTCCAACAACAAGGGCATCAATCGCATGGGCGGGGGCCTCACTGCACCCGCGCTCACCGCCAAGGACATGGATGACGTGAAGACGGCCGCGCAGATCGACGCCGACTATCTCGCCGTGTCCTTTCCCAAGACGAAGGAAGACATGTACATGGCGCGCCAGCTCATGCGCGCCGCGGGCGGCAGGGCGTTGCTCATCGCCAAGATCGAGCGCGCCGAGGCGATCACGCACCTGGACGAGATCATCGAGTCGTGCGACGGCATCATGGTCGCGCGCGGGGACCTCGCGGTGGAAGTGGGCAACGCCACGGTCCCCGGCCTGCAGAAGCGCATGATCAAGCTCGCGCGCGAGCGCAACAAGCTCACGATCACCGCCACGCAGATGATGGAGTCGATGATTCTCGCCCCCGTACCCACGCGCGCCGAAGTCTCCGACGTGGCCAACGCCGTGCTCGACGGCACCGATGCCGTGATGCTCTCCGCGGAGACCGCGGCCGGCAAGTACCCCGTCGAGACCGTCGAGATCATGGCGCAGATCTGCGTGGAAGCGGAAAAGTCCGATCCGGTGGAGCTCGACCGCGATTTCCTCAACAGCACCTTCACGCGCGTGGACCAGTCGATCGCGATGGCCACGCTCTTCACCGCGTACCACCTCAAGGTGAAGGCGATCGCCTCGCTCACCGACTCGGGATCCACGGCGCTGTGGATGTCGCGCCACAACGGCGGCTGCCCGATCTTCGCGCTCACCCCCAAGGTCGAGTCGCAGCGCAAGATGGCGCTGTATCGCAACGTGCACCCGCTGTATCTCGAGCAGGGCACCGATCGCGATGGCGTGCTGCTCGCGGCGGAGGCGCTGCTGGTGGCCAAGGGTGAGGTCAGGCCGGGCGACTTGATCGTGCTCACGATCGGCGAGCCGATGGGCAAGCCGGGGGGCACGAATACGATGAAGATCGTGCGGGTCGGCGAGGACCGGGCCTGACCCGACGACTTCGGCGTGCGCTCACGTGAGCGCCAGCGAACGTCGGGCGAGCGCGGCCAGCGGCGCAGGCGTTCCTACCCGGCGAAGAGCCCCACCGGCGTGCCGCGAACACCGGGACCCACCTCGAACACGCTGCCCGACAGCGGCGCCGCCTCCAACGCATCAGGCCCGAGCCGCACGCGCGCCGTGGTGACGTAGAGCGTATCGAGGTTGCGTCCGCCGAACGCGACGCTCGTGGGACGCGGGACCGGGAGGCGCACCGTACGCAGCAGCTTGCCGTCGGCGGACCAGCGCTCCACGCGCCAGCCGTCCCAGACGGCCACCCACACCCCGCCCTCCTCGTCCACCGCGAGGCCGTCGGGCTTCACACCTTCGGGCCAGGTGGCGAAGGTGCGGCGGCGCGATGCACTGCCGCGACGCGGCTCGAGATCGTAGGCGAACACGGTGCGTCCGGCCGACTCCGCGAAGTAGAGCGTGCGGCCGTCGGGCGCGAAGCCGATGCCGTTGGCCACCGTGAAGCCGCTGTCGATGCGCTCGTGCGTGCCGTCCGGATCGATGCGCAGCAGGCTGCCCCGTCCGGGCTGCCCCGTGGGATCGAGGGTGCCGATCCACAGGCGGCCGCGCGCGTCGCACTTGCCGTCGTTGTAGCGGTTGCCGGGACGCGAGGACTCCGGGTGGACGAACGCGTCGTCCTGCCCGCGCTCGGGATCCACGAGGCGCAGGCCCGAGGGCTGCGCGAGCACGAAGCCCCCGCCGCGACGCGGCACCGCGAGGCTCGTGAGGCGGGGCATGGGCCACGTCTCGATTTGCGCATCGTGGCGCACGCCATTGTTCATGCGACAGCGATGCACGGAAGGGCCGAGCATGTCGACCCACGTGAGCGTCTGGTCGCGGCCGGACCAGTACGGCGCTTCGCCGAGAAGCGCAGCCGCCTCGATCGCGCAGCGCACGCCGGGTGTCGCGCGGCCTTCCGCCTTGGCCGGCATGAGCGACATCACCGTTCCGCCCGCGTTGTGCGAAAGCCGGCGCGCGGCCTCCATGAGCGTGGGCGCCAGCGCGTGCAGCCGGTCGTCCGCGAGACGGAACGCCGGGCCCACGACCGCGATGGCCGCCACCGCGATGCCGCGATAGTCGAGGATCGGCGCGGCGATCGCGCTCGTGCCGGCGGCGTCGGCACTGTGGACGTAGTAGCCGCGTCCGCGCGCGAGCTCGAGCCTGGGCGCGAGCACGGCGTGTGCGTCAGGCCCGACGTCGCGCAGGAGCGATGCCGCCGCGGCGGGCTCGAGCCACGCGACGATCGCGCAACCCAGCGGGCTCGCGTGCCACGCGTCGCGCTGGCCGACGTCGGCGGCGAGACGGATCGCCTGGCGGCCGGAGGCGGCATCGGCGATCACGGAGCTGTTGCCGTCGAGAACACCGAAGAGCGCCGTCTCCGCGGTGGCATCGCGGATGGCGGCGAGTTCGGGTGCGGCCGACGCCCGCAGGTCGAGGTCGGACCACACGCCGTGCGCGAGCTCCAGCAGGCGATAGCCGGGGCGCCACGTGCGGTCGGCGGGATCGCGGCGCAGCAGGCCGCGCGCCGCGAGCGAGGTGAGCAGGCGGTGCAGCGTGGATCTGGGCAGCGACGAGTGCGCGAGCAACTCCACGAAGGTGGCGGCAGGCGTGGTCGCCGCCACGAGATCGAGCACGTCCAAGGCCTTGTCGAGCACGGACGCGCCATGCTCGACGTCGGCGCTTGACGGACTTCGCGGTGGGGTCGACACTGTTCCCAAATCATAGCACCATATTCCCACTCAATGGGAATTAGATCCGGAGGCTGTCCCGATGTCCGCTGTATCCTCACCTGCGCCGCCCGCACTGCGCGGCGTCTATCCCATCGTCGCGACACCCTTCCGCGACGACGGGAGCGTCGACGAGGCCGACCTCGGCCGTCTCGTGGACTTCATCGTGGCGGCGGGTGCGGACGGCATCGTCTTCCCGGGTGTCGCCAGCGAAGTCGAGACGCTCGGCGCGGAGGAGCGGCGCCATCTCGTGCACGTCGTGGCGCAACGCGTGGCGGGGCGCATCCCGTTCGTGGTGGGTGTGTCGGCCGCCGACGCCGACAAGGCCGTGTCGCTCGCCCGCCACGCGCGCGAGGTGGGTGCTGCCGCACTCATGGCCGTCGCGCCCACGTCGCTCAAGGGCCATGGCGCCCGCATCGCCGACTACTACGCGCGCATCGCGGAAGCCGGCGTGCCGATCATCCTGCAGAACGCCCCGCCGCCTGCCGGCTGCGCGCTCTCCCCGGACGAGGTGCTCGACATCGCGCGCGCCAATCCCGCCATCCGCTACGTGAAGGAGGAGTCGCTGCCGTGCGGCCAGCGCATCACGCAGCTCCTCGCGGCGCGGCTCCCCACGCTCGACGGCGTCTTCGGCGGCGCCGGTGGCCGCTACATCACCGACGAGCTCGCGCGTGGCGCCTGCGGCACCATGCCCGCCTGCGAGCTCACCGACCTGCATGCGCGGCAATTCGCGCTGCATCTGGCGGGGAATGCCGCGGGCGTGCGGCGCCTCTTCGACCGCATGCTGCCGCTGCTCAATTTCCAGGCCGTGTTCCGCATGGCGATGACAAAGGAAGTGCTGCACCGCCGCGGCGTGATCACCGCCACGCACGTGCGCGCCGTGGGTCCGCGCCTGGACGCCGGCGATCTGGCCGAGCTCGAGGCGATCATGGCCGGCCTCGCCGATCTCGTTCCCGAGTTGGCCTCGAATTCCGCATCCGCTCCGGCCCGCCGCAGCGCAACCGATTTGTCACCATCCACCGCACCCGCCGCCACCTGAAGGCCAACGCGCGCGGACTCGCCGTTCACCGCACCACAGGAGGAACCATGAAGCCCCTTTTCCGATTCCCCGCCGCGCGGCTCGCCGCAGCGCTCGGCGCCGCATTCGCCCTCGGCACCGCGACGCTCCCCGTGCACGCGCAGACCGTGCTCGACTTCCCCACGTGGCAGGCCGAGGAGCCCGGCATCTCCACCTGGTGGAAGAACTTGATCGCCGCGTACGAGAAGAAGTATCCGGACGTGAAGATCAACATCCAGCAGATTCCGTTCGCGCAATTCGTGAAGCAGATGACGGTGCGCTTCGCCGCGGGCACACCTCCGGACATCGTGCACCTGCCCGCGCGCGATTTCGCGAGCTTTGCCGACCAGGGCTGGCTCGAGCCGCTCGACGAGCGCCTGAAGGCCACCGACATTCCCGCGAACTGGCCGCCGCTGCAGTCGGACATGCAATGGGCCGGCAAGACGCAGGGCGTGCTGCTGATGGGCTACGGCGGCATGCTCTTCTACAACGAGAAGCGCCTGAAGGACGCCGGGCTGGGGGTGCCGAAGACCGGCGACGAGTGGCTCGCGGCGATGAAGGCCACCACCGCGGCCGACAAGGGGCTCTTCGGGCTGTCCACGATCACCGCCGAGCATCCGAACATGGTCGTGGAGATGGCCACGTGGGTGATCGGTTCCGGCGCCGACTGGCTGAAGGGCGGCAAGTACAACTTCAGCGATCCGGCGGTGGTGAAGGCCATCGACAACTGGCGCAACTCGATCAACTACGCGCCCAAGGGCACCAACTCCGCGACCGCGCGCCAGCTCTTCATCGACGGCAAGACCACGTTCCTGCGCGACGGGCCGTGGGTGTGGGGCGCGGTCGAGAAGGCGTCCGCCGACATGAAGCCCAACCTCAAGGTCGCGGGACTGCCCTTCCCGGTGGTGCCCGGCGGCGCGTCGAACAGCATCCACATCGCCGCGAAATCCGACGCGAAGAAGAAGGAAGCCGTGTGGAACTTCATCGTGATGGCCGCGAGCCCCGAATGGCAGCGCGCCTACGGCCTCACGGGCTCGCCGGCGCCGCGCAAGAACGCGCTCAGCGCGGCCGACTTCGCGGCCAATCCGCACCTGAAGATCATCAACGAGGAAGCGGGCAAGGCGCAGAACCTCTTCCCGTCGGTGCCGGCCGTGCGCGCGGGCTACAACGATTTCGCAACGCAGGTGACCAAGGCCGCGATGCGCATGATCTCCACCCAGGAGCCGACCGCGAAGGTGCTGGCGGATCTCCAGAAGGAGCTCGAGCGCGCGGTGCCGCTCAAGTGAAGGGACAGCGCAGTGCGGCGGGCGAACGCAACGAAGGCGGCGTCATGCCGCGACGACGTCGCCCGCAGCGCTTGCACAGTCGCAGCGGTGACTCCCTTGCGTAGCCCTCCTCTCCCAGCGAGGCCCTAGATCCTGCCTCGCTGGCTGCATGCCCTGCGCCCGCGGCTGCCGAGCCGCGAGCGCAGGCTCGCGTATGCGCTCCTCGCCCCCGCGTTCCTCGCGGTGGCGCTGCTCGTGGCGTGGCCGCTGTGGGTGATCCTGCAGATGAGCCTGCGGCCGGGCCGCGCGCTCGAGCTCACCAAGCTCATGACGCAGCCGCTCGGCCTCGCCAACTTCGAGCGCGTGCTGGGCCACGAGGCCACGTGGCAGGCGTTCGTGCATTCGCTCGTGTACACCGTGGGCACGCTCGTGCCCGCATTCCTCATCGGCCTCGTGGCCGCCCTGCTCTTCAACAGGACATTTCCCGCGCGGCGCTGGTTGCGCAGCCTCCTGCTCATGCCGTGGGCCGTGCCCGGCGTGATCGTGTCGATCAACTTCCTGTGGATGTTCGATGCCTCGTATGGCGTGGTCAACTCGATCCTGCGCAGGTTCGGGCTCATCAGCACCGACATCGCCTGGTTCGTGGACGCCGACACGGCGATGTTCGCGGTGATCCTGCCCACGGTGTGGAAGAGCTTTCCCTTCTTCGCGATCACGCTGCTTGCAGCACTCCAGTCGATCCCCCTGCACCTGTACGAGGCCGCGCGCGTGGACGGCGCCAATGCGTGGCAGCAGTTCCGGCACGTGACGTGGCCGGGCATCCGCGGCCCCGCGATGCTCGCCGTGCTGCTCAATGCGCTGTGGACGTTCCGCGAGTTCGACATCATCTACGCCTCCACCGGCGGCGGTCCCGCCGGGGCCACCGAGACGCTCGGCATCCTCCTCTACCGCGAGGCGTTCTCGAGCTTCCGCTTCGGCACCGCCGCGGCGATCGGCGTGCTGATGCTCGTCACGGCGGCAATCGTGGTGATCGTGGGCTCGCGGTGGCTGAAGGAGGAGAAGCAGTGATGCCCGAAGGTCCAGCGCGACTCGAGGCTCACGCATGACTCCGCGCTGGCATCGCTACGCTTTCCTGGCGCTCGCCGCGGCGCTCGTGGCCTTCATCCTCTTTCCGGTGTACTGGATGCTCGTCACGTCGGTGCTGCCGTCGTCGATCGTGCTGTCGCGCCAGCCGCCGTTGCTGCCACCGATGGACCAGATGTCCTTCGCAGCCTACGTCGAGGTGTTCCGCCGTCGTCCCGTGCTCACGTGGATCTTCAACAGCGCGATGGTGGTGGCGGGAAGCACGCTGGTGAGCCTCGTGATCGCCACGCTCGCGGGCTACAGCCTGTCGCGCTTCCACACCCCGGCGCAGCGCGCCGCCGGCGGCACGCTGCTGCTATCGAAGATGCTGCCGGGTGCCCTCATCGTGGTCCCCTTCTTCGTGATGTTCACCACGCTCCACCTCACGGATACGATCGCGGCGCTGGTGCTCGCCAACGTATCGGTGGGCGTGCCGTTCGCCACGTGGATGATGAAGGGCTTCTTCGACACGCTGCCGCGCGAGCTCGAGCAGGCGGCCAGGATCGACGGCTGCACGCACCTGCAGGCGCTGTGGCTCATCGTGCTGCCGCTCGCGCGACCGGGACTTGCCGCATGCGGCATCTATCTGGCGATCGTCGCCTGGTCGGAATTCGTGTTCGCGCGCACGCTCATGACCAGGCCCGACAACTGGCTCGTGACCGTGGGCCTGCAGTCGTTCGTGGGGGAGTATCTCGTCGAATGGCCCGCGCTGATGGCCGCGGGCGTGGTGTCGCTCATCCCGATGCTGGTGCTGTTCCTGCTGCTCGAGCCCTTCCTCGTGAGCGGGATGACGTCGGGGGCGGTGAAGCAGTAAGCGTGCGGCCCGGCGCTTCAGGTCAGCAACGCCACCGCGCCGGAGAACGTCAGGAACGCGAGCGCGGTGGAGATGAGGATGATGCGCGCGATGCGTCCGCTGTCGGCGCCGAAGCGCTCGGCCAGCATCACCACGTTGCTGGCGCTCGGTAACGCCGCCACCAGGGTGAGCACCGTCAGCACGAAGGCCGACAGCGGCACGCCGAGCGCGATGGCCGCGCGCCCCGCGCCGTACACCAGCACCGGATGCAGGATGAGCTTGGCGAGCGCCAGCGGAAGCTCGTCGCGCACGCCACGCTTTCCCGTGTCGGCGGTGCTCGCCCGCGACCGCGCGAGCACCGCGCCGATGGTGAACAGCGCCACCGGCGAAGCGGCGTCGGCCAGCAGTCCCACCGTCTGCCCGACGGGTGACCACAGCCGCAGGTCGAGGGCCGACGACACCGCGCCCAGCACGATCGCCCACGGCATCGGATTGGCGATCACGCCGCGCAGGGCATGGCGCGCGGCGATCGCCGCGCCGTGCGTACCCGCGCTCCCGAGGCGCGAGAGCGCGATGCACACCGACGAGGTGAAGAGGAGATCGATCAGGATCGTGACGATCGCCGGCCCCGCCGCCCCCGCGCCCAGCAGCGCCACGAGCAGCGGCACGCCCATGTATCCCGTATTGGAGAACGACGCCACGAGCGCCCCGAATGCGCCGTCGTTCCAGCCCACGCGGCGCACCGACGTGCCGATCGTGATGGCGACCATCGCCACCGCGCAGACGAAATAGGTGCCGATCAGCGCCGGATCGGCGAACTGTGCCACCGGCGTGCTCGATCCGAAGCGATAGAGCATGCACGGCAGCGCGAAATACAGCACGAAGATATTGAGCCCGGGGATCGCCGCGTGCGGCAGCATCTCCCGCCACGCGGCGACGTAGCCGCACAGCACGAGTGCGAAGAACGGAAAGGTGATGAGGAGGATGGCGAGCACGGGCGGCATTGTCGCAAAAAGCCGCCCGCCGCCCGTTCCCGGCCTTGCTACCCGGTACGCGGGGCGATCTCCCAGCGCTCGCCGTTGCGGCGCACGACCAGCGGATAGTGGGCCTGGGCGTCCTCGAGCACGGCTCCGATGAGATCGGCGTAGTCGGGCTCGTCGACGCAGCTTGCGCACTCCGAGAGGAGCGCGAGCGCACGCAGGTAGCGGACGTAGAGCTCGCCCGCGGCCGGCGATGCATCGCCGGGCAGCGACAGGCTCGCGACGAGCTCGGGTCCCGGCGCGGGAAATCCCGCCGCGGTCACGGGCTTGCCCTCCGCATCGCGTCCCCCGGGCCAGGCTCGCGCTCGACGCCTTCGTTGCTCACGCCGCCCCTTTCAGATGCCGCGCCGCGACCAGTGCCGCCTCCACGCGGCTGCGCACCTGCAGCTTCTGCAGGATGTTCGTCACGTAATGCTTGATCGTCTTCTCGGTGAGCCCCAGGCGCTCGCCGATCGTGCGGTTGGTGAGGCCCTTGCCGATGAGTGCCAGGATCTCCCGCTCGCGCTCGGTCAGCTCCTGCAGCGGATCCGGGGCCGTCCCGCGGGTGAGGAGCACGAGCATCTCGGCGGCCAGCGACGGCGACACGTAGACCTCCCCCGCCACCACGCCGCGGATCACGCGCACGAGCTCGCCGACCACCACGCCCTTCAGCACGTAGCCGCGGGCGCCGGCCTTGAGCGCGCCGAGCAGCTTGTCCTGCTCCTCCGACGCCGTGAGCATCACGATCGCCGAGGCCGGACACGCGGTGGCGATGCGCTCCGCGGTCACGATGCCGTCCCAACCGGGCATGCTGATGTCGAGCAGCACCACGTCGGGCAGGCGCTCGCGTGCGAGCCGCAATGCGTCCTCGCCGGACGACGCCTCGCCCACGAGCGTGATCGCAGGCTCCGCCTGCAAGGCGTGCACCACGCCCGCGCGGAACAAGGGATGGTCGTCGACGACGAGCACGCGGATGGCCTCAGTCATCGTCGGCCTCCGCGACCTGCGTGGGCAGGCGCACGCGCACCGTCGTTCCCGCGCCGGGTGCTGCGCTCACCGCGAAGGTCCCGCCCAGGGCGCGCACACGCTCCCGCATGCCGGCGAGCCCGCCGTGGGCACGCGTCGATGCGGTCGATGCATCGAAGCCGGGGCCGTCGTCGCTCACTTCCACGTGAAGCTCCTCGGCAGTGATGCTCATGCGCACGCGCTGGGCCTGCGCATGCCCGTGCCGGAAGCCATTGGCGAGCGTCTCCTGCAGCACGCGAAACAGCGTGATGCGGATCGGCAGCGCCACCGGAATTGCGTCGCCCGTGCACTCCAGCGCCACCGTCACGCCGGTCTTGCTCTCGTAGTCCCGTACCGCGCGACCGGCGACCTCGCCCACCGAGAGGGACTCGAGGTCGGGCAGCTGCAGGCCCGCGCAGATGGCGCGCAGGTCGGTCATGGCCAGTGCCAATGCGTGCCGGACGGCGGCGAGGTCCGCCTGCGTCACGGAGGGTGCGGTGGAACCGTCGGCCGGCACCTTGCCCATCGCATCGATGCGCATCTGCGCGAATCCCAGGTCCTGCGCCGGACCATCGTGCAGATCGGCCGCCACCCGCCGCAACAGCGCTTCGTTGAGCGCCGTCGTGCGCGCCGCGGCCTGTTTCTGCCGCGCGACCAGGGACGCATTGGCATGCGCGAGCGCCGAAAGCTCCTCCACCCGCGCCGTGAGCTCCTCGCGCTGGGCCACGATCGTCTCGCTGCCGCGCCGGACGAGACCGAAGAGCAGGAGGTACATCGCCACCATCGTCGCCGCCACCACGCCCCAGCTGCGCAGGCGTGCCGCATGCATGGCGTCGTCGAGCTCGGCCGTCGCGAGGTAGAACTCGGCCGCGCCCACCACCGCGCCGCCCGCGGTCGCATGGATCGGCGCATAGGTCTCGATCAGGCGCTCCGGCCAGTCGGGCGTGGCATGCGGATGCGGCTGCGCGCGCCGGTCGATCACCTTCGCATCGACGGTGCCGGCAAGTGCCGTGCGCAGGCCGCGTCCGACCGGCACCACGCGGCCGATGAGGTCGGCCTCGTTGCTGTACAGGATGCGGCCGTCCGGCCGCCAGATGATGAAGGCGACGATCTGGCGGCCCAGGGCGGTATCGACGAAGAGCGCGTCGAGCGCCGCCTTCTGGCGTGCGTCGATCGCGTCCCGCCCGAAAAGCTCGGACAGGTGGGGTGCCACGAGGCTGTCGATATACAGGCTCTGCACTTCCGAGATCCGCGAGAGGATGCCGCGCTCGATCTCGCGCTCGACCCACAGGCCGATGATCACCATGCCGACGAGCAGGATCGGAAAGCTCGCGACGAGGAACTGCCGCGAGAGCGTCAGACGATTGAACCAGCGCATGCGTTGCCATCCTTGCGCAAGCCTAGCAAGCAGCGGCAGCCTCGACCACGGACCAAGGTCGGATGCCCGACGCGACGCTCGTCCGGAGCGCCGTGCCCGTTCAGGATTGCGCGTGCTGCCAGAGTGCGTCGCGCGGCGTCACGCCAAGGCCCGGCCCGCGGGGCAGCGCATAGTATCCCGCGGCGCACGCCATCGCCGTATCGACGAACACCAGGTTGCGATCGAACACGGAGTGCTGGTATTCGTGATACGGGCAATCGGCGAGCGCCGCCGACGCCTGCAGGCTCGCCGCCATGAAGATGCCGATGCCGATCGTCGCATGCGGAATCACCGCCACCCCGCGCGCGTGCGCCAGCGCGCCGATCGCCATGAACTGCGACACGCCGGTGTGCGCCATCTCCGGCTGCACGTAGGCGAGCGGCGCCACATCGAGCCGCTGCTGCGCCTCGTGGACGTTGTGCCACTCCTCGCCCGCGGCCACCGGCACGCCGGCCTCGCGGGCCACGCGCGCGAGGCCGGCGATGTCCTCGGGCGCGCAGGGCGCCTCGATGAAATACGGTCGCGAGCGTGCGAGATCATGCGCGAGCGTCACCGCGGCCTCCGCGTCGTAACGCCAGTGGAGATCGACCATGAGGTCGGCGTCCGGCCCCAACCCCGCGCGCAATGCGTGCATCTCGTCGGCAACACCCTCGTGCGACACGACGCCGGCATACTTGATGCCGCGAAAGCCCAGGTCGCGCCACTGCACCGCGAGCGCGACGCGTTCGCCGAGCGTGGCCTTGGGCAACCCCGACACGTAGGCGGGAATCGCCTCACGCCGCGCGCCGCCCAGCGCCTGCACGAGCGGCACGCCCGCAGCCTTGGCCACGAGGTCCCACAGCGCGATGTCCAGTGCCGCCAGGGCATCGCCGTAGAAGCCCGCCGATCCGCCGCGCACGCGCATGAGGTCGTAGAGCTCCTGCCAGATCGCGGCGGGATCGTCGATGGCGCGCCCCTCGACGAAGGGCACGAAGATGTCGTGCAGGATCTCCGTCACCACGCGCGGCGCGACGATGCCGTAAGTCTCGCCCCAGCCCACGGTGCCGTCGCGCGCGGTGACCTTCACGATCACGCTGCGGTCGACGGTGGGATAGAGCGTGCGGTTGCCGCTGCGCACGAGGTAGCCACGCGCATTGACGCTCTCGCCGGGGCCGAGCGGCCCGAGGTAGGGCGTATCGCGCGGGAGCGTGACGACGAACGATTCGACGCGGGCGATCGGAACGGACACGATGCGGCACGGCACGCAAGTGATGCCGCACATGCGGCGCGTGCAGTATAGCGGGGCGATGCGGGCAATATGGCGCGGCGCCGCGCGCGCGACTCCGCCGCTATGCCGGCGCGCACATGATCGTCGCGTCCGGGCCATAGCCCTCGGCGACATAACCTTGCGCGAGCATCGCTGCCCTGACCGCGGGATCGGCCGTGTAGCGGTGGTTGGAATCGGCCCGGTTGTTCCACAGCCGCCAGACCCCGACGGTATCCGCGGGGCATTCGCCGCTGGCGGGATCCGGCAATGCCACGAACATCACCGCGCCCGACTCGTAGACGAACGACGGAAACTTCGCGCGTACCTCCGCGCACTCCGCGGGCGAGGCGGAGTAGAAGTGCGAGTCGCCGTTTTCGGGGGGCAGGTAGAAGCGGCACACCGGACTCGCGCCGGCGGCCGGCGCGAGATACGCGGCGAAGGACAGTCCCGTGCGCGCCCAGCCTGCGAGCGCCCCCGAGTCGAGCGCCGCGATGTCAGCGTCGAGCGCGCTCACGAAGTAGTGGTCGAGGCTCGCGTTATAGAACTCGACGGCCGCGACCTTCGGCGGCGCCGGCGTGGCGATCACCGCGAGATAGGTGGCGGAGGCGAGCTTCACCGGGTCGGAGGCCACCAGGAGACCCTTGCGCGCACCCGTGGCGGGATCGAGGCGCGCCACGGTATCCGCATCGACCACGAGCAGGTCCCCGTCGGGCGCGTAGGCGATGCCCGTGGGCGAGAAGAGGCCCGTCGTGAGCACGGCGACCGCATCCGTGGCGAGGTCCACGCGGAGCAGCTGGCCGGAGCCCTCGCCGGTGACGAAGAGCGCGTTCTGCCCGCGCACCGGCATGATCCCGCGCGTGTTGCGCAGCCCGGCCGTGCCGCGCGGCACGGCCACGGAGGTGATGCCGGTGCGCGAATCGTGGCGAACGACATTGCTCGTGTAGTACCCCGGCACATAGAGATTGCCGTCGGGTCCGAAGGCGATGCCGTTGTCGGGACCGTCGAGCGTCGCCGTTCCCGGGGCCACCGGCGTGTCGAGGACCGCACCCGTGGACGACAGGCGCCGCACGTCATCGGTCTTGAAGGCCGCCACGTACACGTCGCCGTTGGGCGCGAAGGCGAATCCCGTGGGGTCGCTGCCGGGCACGGTCGCGAACACGTCCACGAATTCGAGCGTGTCGTTGCGGTACCTTAGAATCTGCTGCGACATCTCGCTCGTGACGTAGACGAGGCCGTCGGGGCCGAGGCGCACCGCCTGCGCGCCGCGGATGCGCCCCGAGGGATCGAGGTCGCGCAGCCACGCGCCCGTGCAGGCGTCGTAGACCTGGACCGTGGTGAAGTACGCGCTGACGAAGAGCCGGTACGGACAGGCCTGGGCGGCGGCGACGCCGGCGGCGAAAAAGGCAACGAGGGCAACGACGATCCTGGACATGCGGGTTCCGAAAGTGAGCCTCACGGCGACCTGGCGAGGGTGCGGTCGCCCTTGTGCCGAGTCCTGAATTCCGTCTCCTTTTTTTCTCCTCTCCTTCCCCGCTCCCTCTCCACGACTTCCACGTCGCGATGTCCAGCGCTCCCGTCCCCGCCTGGCGAACCCGCCCGCCCCTGCGCGTGGGCACCGTCGTCGTGCAGCCCGCCTCGAACGAGCTCGTGGTGGACGGAACGATCGTTCGCGTGAAGCCGCGCCTCATGGACGTGCTGCTGCGTCTCGCGGCGGCCCCCGGCGAGGTGGTGACCCGCGACGCGCTGCTCGCGGATGCCTGGCCGCGGCGCATGGTCAACGACGAGGTGCTCTCACGCGCGATCGCCGACCTGCGGCTGGCGCTGCGCGACGATGCGCGCGAGCCGCGCTTCATCGAGACGCTCCCCAAGGTCGGCTACCGGTTGCTGGCCCCGGTCACGCCCGTGGCGGACGAGGAGGCGCCGTCTCCCGAGGCCACCGGCACGCCGGGCGCGGGCGACGGCGCGACGATGCCCGCGACGCCTGCCGCGCCCGTATTGCGCTGGCGCCACCTGCGCGCCTCGCGCGCGCTCGCCACGGCAGTGGTCGCCGCCGTCGTCGCGCTCGCGCTGACACTCCACGGCGGCGTGCCGGACTCGCCCGAGCCCGCCGGCCATGTCGCGCGACTCGTCGCGCAGCTGGCGCACGCGGAGCCCTTCTCCTCGAGCCCGGACCTCGAGGTCGGCCCGCGCTTCTCGCCCGACGGCAGCCAGGTCGCATTTGCCGCGGGTCGCGGCGCGCGCTCGCAGATCGTCGTGCGCGACGTCCGTGCGGACACGCGCGTCACGGTGGGCGCGGCCGACGAGACCAGCCTCGCGCCCGTGTTCTTCCCCGGCGGCCAGCGCCTGGCCTTCTTTCGCGCTACGCCCGACGGCAGTTGCGAGATCGTCGCGCACGAGCTCGCCACCGGCGCCCGCGAGCGCCTCGTGGACTGCACGCGCGAGCCGCGCGTGCGCTTCGACCTGGCACCCGACGGCAGCGCGCTCGTCTACACAGGGGTCGTGCGTCCCGGCTTTCCGGCCGGCCTCGTGCAGCGCACGCTCGCCACCGGCGCGGAACGCGTGCTGACCACGCCCGCGCCCGACGAGGGCGACGACGTGGTGCCGCGCTACTCGCCCGACGGCACCCGCATCGCCTTCTTCCGCGGCACGCAGTCGCACCGGCAGCTCTGGCTCGTGGACGCGCAGGGCGGCGTGCCGGCACGCAACGTGAACGGCCCGCGCGGCCTCTCGTATGGCGCCGCATGGCTCGATGGTGCGACGCTCCTCGTGGCCGCCGACTGGTTCGGACAGCGCACGCTGAACATGCTCGACCCCGCCACCGGCCGTGCGCAATCCGTGGGGGCACGCGGTGCGCGCTTCCCCGACGTCGACCGCGCCGGCAACATCGTGTTCGAGAATGCCGTGTACTCGGCCAATCTCTTCGAAGTCGACGTGGCCGATCCCACGCGCGCGCCGCGCGAGCTCTGGCCCTCCACGCGCTACTCCAACCAGCCCGAGTACGCGCCCGACGGCACGCGCATCGTGTTCGTCTCCAATCGCGACGGCGCGGCGGGCCTGTACGTGGCCGCGCCCGGCAGCGAGCCGGTGCGCCTGGCCGTCACCGACGACCACGTCTACATGCGGCCGCACTGGTCGGACGACGGCCGCGAGATCTACGCGGTGCGCGTGGGCAGGCGCGAGGACGGCGGGCGCGTACAGCAGGCGGTGCGCATCGACGTCGCGACCCGGCGCCTCGAGGTGCTGGCGGCCCTGGGCGACAACGTCTTCGACCTGCGACCGGCCGGCGACGGCAGGCACTGGCTCGTGGGGGAGATCGCCGACAATGCGGCGCGCCTCCTGCTGCATGGCAGCCTCGAGGCCACCGGGCAGCGCCTTCCGCTGCCGATCGCCGCGGAGTACCAGGTGGCGGGCGGGCGGATCGCGCTCCTGCAACCCGCGCTCGAGGGGCTGACCTTGTGCGAGCTCGCCACGACGCGGTGCGAGCAGGTGGCGCTGCCCATCGGCGATGCCAACCGCTTCGACTGGCAGCTCGCGCGCGATGCGATCTGGTATCGCACCGCGGGCACGCGCGACCTCGTGCGCTTCGACCTGGGGCAGCGCAACATCACCTTCACGAGCGCGCACGGCCCCACCGCGGCGGGCACGTCGATCGCGGTCGCGCCCGACGGCCGTCGCGCGATCGTCGCGCGCGAAGCGCCGCTCGCCATCGATCTCATGCTCGCACCCCGCGGGAGGAAGTAGGCGCCCCACCGGGCCGGTCGCGTGTCGGCCGCCGTCGATCCGCGCGGCCCCGGACGTCGACCGCGGGTTCCACGGGTTGCGCGGACCGCGTCCCGGGCGCTATCCTGCCGCACCCACCGGTGACCGGCATGACGGACCGCGAGCCCGCCGCAACGCTCGCGCCTGCCGTCTCGAGGAATCGCTCGCAAGAGGCGACTTCCGGTCACCGTCCAACGCACCATCCCGATCGGAGGATCGATGCAAGCGTCCCGGCATCCCGCGCATCCCGCATGCGCAGGACAACGATGAGTGTGCCGTCCTATCCCACGGCGCCCCGCGGCGAGCTCCGCGAAGCGTTCGTGTGGATCGCGATCGGCGCCGTGATCGTCTTCGCGTCGTGGCAGATGGATCGCATGACGCAGCAGGGTGCCGTGTTCTATACCGCCCCCGGCATGTGGCCGGGCCTCGTGGGCCTCGTGATCGCATTGCTCGGCGGAGTCCTCGCGTGGCGCGCGGTGCGTCGCGCCCGGCGTGCGTCGTGGACCGCGCAGGAGCCCGACGAGACCGACTACGCACCGCTCGCGCAGTTCCGCCTCGCCGCCATCCTCTTCTTCGCTTACGCCTTGCTGCTCGTGGGCCACGGCTTGCCGTTCTGGGTGGGGACCACGCTCTTCGTCACCGTCTACGTCTTCCTCTTCCGCCGGGCCGAGCGCATGGCGGGAGCGCGCGCGGGATCGACGCGCGGCGACGCGGCGCTCGCGCTGGCGTGTGGCATCGGCACCGCGGTGCTCGTCACGCTCGTGTTCGAGAAGCTCTTCTACGTACGGCTTCCGTAGGAGACGCGCGGCATGTTCGACGGACTCATCGCTTTCGGCCACTCGCTGGCGAGCTTCCTCGACCCGTGGTCGATCGGGTTGATCCTCGCGTCCTCGCTCGTGGGCGTGGTCATCGGGGCGCTGCCCGGGCTCACGGCCACGATGGGCGTGGCGCTCATGACCACGCTCACCATCAAGATGCCGCCCAGCCAGGCGCTGCTCGTGCTGATCTGCACCTACGTCGGCGCGATCTACGGAGGCTCCCGCTCGGCGATCCTGCTCAACATTCCCGGCACGCCCGCCTCCGCCGCGTCGTGCCTCGACGGCCACGCGCTGGCCAAGCAGGGCATGGCCGGCCGCGCGATGGGGATCGCCACCTCGGGGTCGGTGCTCGGCACGCTCATCGGCATGGTCTTCCTCGCCGCCTTCACGCCCGTGCTGGGCGACCTCGCGCTCAAGTTCGGCGCCTACGAGTTCTTCTGGCTTGCTCTCTTCGGGGTGATCATCGCGGGGACCCTGACCGGCAGCGATCCGCTCAAGGGCTGGCTCGCCGGCATGCTCGGCATCGTCGCGGCCTGCGTGGGCCAGGAGGCCATCTTCGCCTACGACCGCTTCTCGTTCGGCAGCCGTGACCTCGCGGGGGGCTTCAATCTCGTTCCCGCGCTCGTGGGCGCCTTCGGCTTCGCCGAGCTCCTGTCGGCGGTGCGCGAGCGCGCCTCGCCGGTCAAGATCAATCCGTTCGACTCGGTGATTCCCAAGGTGCGCGACGTGGTGGCGCACTGGCGCACGATCGTGCGCTCCGGGCTCATCGGCACGTTCATCGGCATCCTGCCCGGCGTCGGCGAGGACGTCGCGGCGTGGTCGTCCTATGCGGCGGCCAAGCGCGCGAGCAAGGAGCCGGAGAAGTTCGGCAAGGGCGCGATCGACGGCCTCATGGCCGCCGAGACCGGCGACAACGCCTGCGTGCCTGGCGCCATCATTCCCGTGCTCACGCTGGGCATCCCGGGCTCGGCGCCCGCGGCGGTGCTGATGGCCGCCATGCTGATTCACGGCGTGCGGCCCGGGCCCATGATCATGATCGAGGCCCCCACGTTCGTATACGACGTGGTGGCGATGATGATGTACGCCACGCTCGGCATCCTGCTCTACGGTCTCACGCTGACCAATCTCCTCATCAAGGTGCTGATGGTGCCGCGACCGGTGATCCTGCCCATCATCTTCGTGCTGTGCGTGGTGGGCTCGTTCGCGCTCGCCTCGCGCCTGTTCGACGTGTGGGTGATGCTGGGCTTCGGCGTGGTGGGCTACGTGATGCGGCGGTACAAGTATCCCGTGGCGCCGATGGTGCTCGGCATGGTGCTGGGCGACCTCATGGAAAAAAGCTTCCGGCGCGGGCTCGTGCTGTCCGACGGGAGCCTCGAGCCCTTCTTCACGCGGCCGATCTCCGCCGTGGTGTGGATCACGATCGTGCTGGTGATCGCGTTCAAGTTCCCGGCGGTACGCGGCCTCTTCCGTCGCGGCAAGGCCGCGCCGGCCACGTGAGCGCGCGGCCGGAGCCCGCTTCGGCCGCGACCTGACGATGCCGACGCTGCGCCTGCCCACCGTCGACGGCGCACTCGCGCCGTACACGCTGCGCGCGGCGCAGCCGTGGCCCGTGCCCGCGCACAAGCCGCAGTGGAATCGCGTGGCCTTCGCCGCCGCGCACGTGGTGGCCGATCCGCGCGCCGCGATCGATCCGTGGGTGGGCACCGCCATCGACTGGGAGACGACGCTCGCCTTCCGCCATCACCTGTGGTCGCTCGGCTTCGGCGTGGCCGAGGCGATGGATACCGCGCAGCGCGGCATGGGCCTCGACTGGCCGATGTCGCTCGAGCTCATCCGCCGCAGCGTCGCGGAGGCGCGCACCGTTGCCGGCGCCGTGGTGTTCTCGGGCGCGGGCACGGATCAGCTGCCGCCCTCGCCGGCCGTGACCGTCGACGACGTCGTGGCCGCCTACGAGATGCAATGCGCAGCGGTGGAAGCGGCCGGCGGCCGCATCATCCTGATGGCGAGCCGCGCGCTCGCGGCCTGCGCGCGCTCGCCGGACGACTACGCGCACGTGTACGGGCGCATCCTGGCGCAGGTGCGCGAGCCGGTGATCCTGCACTGGCTGGGCGAAATGTTCGATCCCGCGCTCGCGGGTTACTGGACCGGGGCGGAAGGCGACGCGAGCGATCCGGAGCACACGCGCGCCACGCAGGTGTGCGCCGCCGTGATCCGCGCCAATGCGGCCAATGTCGATGGCGTGAAGGTCTCGCTGCTCGATGCCGGCAAGGAGGTCGCGCTGCGCAACCTGCTGCCGCCCGGCGTGCGCATGTACACGGGCGACGACTTCAACTTCGCCTCCCTGATCGGGGGCGACGGCACGGGCCATTCCGATGCGCTGCTCGGCATCTTCGACTGCATCGCGCCGGCGGCCTCTGCCGCCTTGACGGCGCTTGCCGCCGGCGATCGCGCGCATTTCGATCGCATCCTCGCGCCCACCGTGCCGCTGTCGCGCCACGTCTTCGCCGCGCCCACGCGCTTCTACAAGACGGGCGTGGTCTTCATGGCCTGGCTCAACGGCCACCAGTCGCACTTCACGATGGTGGGCGGACAGCAGGGCGCCCGCTCGCTCGTGCACCTCGCGGAAGTCTTCCGCCTCGCCGACCAGGCGGGCCTCCTGCGCGATCCGGATCTCGCCGCCGCGCGCATGAAGACGTTCCTCGCCATCAACGGGATCGTGGAATGATCCCGCCCGCCGCCGCGCACGCTGGCCCCTGAAGCGGCCGGCGCCCGCGCACGCCCCGATGCTGCCGAACGATC
>CAZUGY010000022.1:31018-36692 GCA_964620265.1 uncultured Alcaligenaceae bacterium | reverse complement strand
TGTTGGAGATCGAGTAGTTCATGTTGGCGATGCCGCCTTCGTAGATCAGGTCCACGATGAGCTTGAGCTCGTGCAGGCACTCGAAGTACGCCATCTCGGGCGCGTAGCCCGCTTCCACCAGCGTCTCGTAGCCCGCCTTGATGAGCTCCACGGTGCCGCCGCAGAGCACGGCCTGCTCGCCGAAGAGATCGGTCTCGGTCTCCTCGCGGAAATTGGTCTCGATCACGCCGGCGCGCGCGCCGCCGATCGCCGCGGCATACGAGAGCGCCACGTCGCGCGCCTTCTTCGACGCATCCTGATGCACGGCGATCAGCATCGGCACGCCGCCGCCGGCGGCATAGGTCGAGCGCACGGTGTGGCCGGGCGCCTTGGGCGCGATCATCACCACGTCGAGGTCGGCGCGCGGCTGCACCTGGCCGTAGTGCACGTTGAAGCCGTGCGCGAACGCGAGCATCGCGCCCTTCTTGATATTGGGCTCGACCTCGCTCTTGTAGGTGGCGCCGATGCTCTCGTCGGGCATGAGCATCATCACCACGTCGGCACCCGCGACCGCCGCGCCCACTTCCGCGACCTTCAGGCCCGCCTTCTTCGCCTTGTCCCAGGACGCGCCGCCCTTGCGCAGGCCCACCGTGACCTTCACGCCCGAATCGTTGAGATTCTGCGCGTGCGCGTGGCCCTGCGAGCCGTAGCCCACGATGGTGACCTTCTTGCCCTTGATGAGCGAGAGGTCGGCGTCTTTTTCGTAGTAAACCTTCATCATGATGTCGTTCTTTCCTCGGTGGGCCGCGGTGGGCCTCGGTTGGTATTGCAACAGCGTCGCTATGTGAAACCGCTCGTTGCGGGAAGCTACACCCGCAGCACGCGCTCGCCGCGGCCGATTCCCGAAGCGCCGGTGCGCACCGTCTCCAGGATCACGCCGGGCTCGATGGCCTGCAGGAAGGCGTCGAGCTTCTCGCCCGTGCCGGTCAGCTCGATCGTGTAGCTCTTGTCGGTCACGTCGAGCACGCGGCCGCGGAAGATGTCGGCGAGGCGCTTCATCTCGTCGCGATCCTTGCCGGCGGCGCGCACCTTCACGAGCATCAGCTCGCGCTCGATGTGGTTGCCGTCGGTGAGGTCCACGACCTTGACCACCTCCACCAGCTTGTTGAGCTGCTTGGTGATCTGCTCGATGACGTCATCGGAGCCGATGGTCACGATGGTGAAGCGCGACATCGTGGGATCCTCGGTGGGCGCCACCGTGAGCGAGTCGATGTTGTAGCCGCGCGCGGAGAAGAGGCCGGAGATGCGGGACAGCGCACCGGACTCGTTCTCGGCGAGGATGGAAAGGATGTGTCTCATCGCGCTTCTCCGGGCATGCCAAGGCGTTGGCGGCTCATAGCTCCTCCGCCAGGATCATCTCCGTGAGCCCCTTGCCGCCGGGCACCATCGGGAACACGTTCTCCTTCTGGTCGGTGATGAAGTCCATGAACACCAGGCGCTCCTTCTGCTTCAGCGCCTCGCGCAGCGCGCCTTCCACGTCACCCGGCTTCTCGATCTTCATGCCGACGTGGCCATAGGCCTCGGCGAGCTTCACGAAGTCGGGCAGCGCATCCATGTACGACTCCGCGTAGCGGTTGCCGTAGAAGAATTCCTGCCACTGTCGCACCATGCCCATGTAGCGGTTGTTGAGGTTCACGACCTTGATCGGCAGGTGATACTGCTTGCAGGTGGAGAGCTCCTGGATGCACATCTGGATCGAGGCCTCGCCGGTGATGCAGGCGACCGTCGCATCGGGATTGACCATCTGCACGCCCATCGCCGCGGGGAGGCCGAAGCCCATCGTGCCCAAGCCCCCCGAGTTGATCCAGCGCCGGGGCTTGTCGAACTTGTAGTACTGCGCAGCCCACATCTGGTGCTGGCCCACGTCGGAGGTCACGAACGCGTCGCCCTTGGTCAGCTCGTAGAGCTTCTGTACCACGAACTGCGGCTTGATGAGCTCGCTCTTCGCGTCGTATTTGAGGCAATCCCTGCGCTGCCACTCCTTGATCTCGCTCCACCAGGTCTTGAGCGCCGCGGGATCGGGACGCGTGGGCGAGCTCTCGATGATGCGGATCATCTCGTCGAGCACGTCGCCGACGTAGCCCACGATGGGCACGTCGACCTTCACGCGCTTGGAAATCGACGACGGATCGATGTCGATGTGGATGATCTTGCGGTCGCTGCGATAGAAGTGCGCGGGATCGCCGATCACGCGGTCGTCGAAGCGCGCGCCGATGGCGATCAGCACGTCGCAGTGCTGCATGGCCATGTTCGACTCGTAGGTACCGTGCATGCCGAGCATGCCGGTGAACTGCGGATCGGTGCCGGGGAAGCCGCCGAGACCCATCAGCGTGCTCGTGCAGGGGAAGCCCAGGAGGCGCACGAGGCGCGTGAGCTGCGCGGCCGCGTTGTTGAGGATCACGCCGCCACCCGAGTACACCATCGGGCGCTTCGCCTCGAGCAGCAGGTTCACCGCCTTCTTGATCTGCCCCGAGTGCCCCTTGGTGACGGGGTTGTACGAGCGCATCGACACCGTCTTCGGATACGCGAACTCGGCCACCGCCTGCGTCACGTCCTTGGGGATGTCGACCAGCACCGGCCCCGGACGGCCCGTGGCCGCGAGATAGAACGCCTTCTTGATCGTGAGCGCGAGATCGTTCACGTCCTTCACGAGGAAGTTGTGTTTCACGCACGGGCGCGTGATGCCGACCGTGTCGCACTCCTGGAAGGCGTCCTGGCCGATGGCGTGCGTGGGGACCTGTCCCGTGATGATGACCATCGGGATCGAGTCCATGTACGCGGTGGCGATGCCGGTGACGGCATTGGTGACCCCCGGGCCGGAGGTGACCAGCGCGACGCCGACCTTCTGCGAGCTGCGCGAGTAGCCGTCGGCCGCATGGACCGCGCCCTGCTCGTGGCGCACGAGGACGTGCTTGACCTTGTCCTGCTTGAAGATCTCGTCGTAGATGTTGAGCACGGCGCCGCCGGGATAGCCGAAGACGTACTCGACGCCTTCTTCCTGGAGGCAGCGGATGGTGATTTCGGCACCCGTGAGTTGCATGATGAAGCCTCGTTCGTCTCGATGGATCGGTCCGGACGACGGGCGAGCGCCATCCGGGCACTGCAATCCGCGCTTGGCGCGCCGTGTGGTAGGCACGCGCAACAGCAAAGGCTTGGTGGCTCGGGGGTAGTTGCTAAGCCACGACTTTGGAAAACCCCGCGCGCGTTCCTTGGAGGCTCCGCGGGACTTGTGGCTCCGCTGGAGGGATCGCGTACGGCCGATTTTGCAGTACTGCTGTCCGCCGCTCCCAAGGAAGCGACGGTCTTCAAGATTATCCGGTGGCCCCGTCCGGGTCAAGATGTTGCGGCGCGGGACGAGGAGTGCGAACGCCCCGGTGTCGCATCGCAGCACGATTGCAGGCACCGCGGGCCACGCCGCCGCCCCATAGAACCTATAATCCCCCGCTGCCGCGAAAAACCAGAAGCCAACCGCCCTGGCCACCCCTTCCGAAATCTCGAAATTCCTCGCCGGGACCGAGCGCCGCGCCTTCAAGCAGGCGATCTTCGCCACCCGCGACGAGGATGCAGCACTCGACATCGTGCAGGACGCGATGATGAAACTTGCGGAAAAGTACGCCGACAAGCCCGCCGCCGAGTTGCCTCTGCTGTTTTCGCGCATCCTGCAGAACACCATCCACGACCACTTCCGCCGGCAGAAGGTCAGAAATGCGTGGACCACCCTGCTCTCGGCATTGGGCAAAGGCAATGACAAGGACGACGATTTCGATGTGCTCGAGACAATCGAGACAAAAGCCGATTCCAACGTGCCCGCCGATCCCGCGCGGCAGTTCGAGCAGGCGCAAATTGTGGGAATGATCGAACAGGCGGTGGCGAAGCTTCCGGCACGTCAACGCGAAGCATTTCTGCTGCGTTACTGGGAGGAACTGGACGTGGCGGAAGCCGCTGCCGCGATGGGGTGTTCCGAGGGAAGCGTGAAGACCCACTGTTCTCGCGCCGTCCATGCCTTGGCCGAGGCGCTCGCCGCCAAGGGGCTCACGTTATGATCCGCAACGAACACGAATTCGCCAAAAAAATAACGGGTTACCTCGATTCCGGCGCGTCCGGCATGCGGGCGGGAACCCTCTACCGGCTGCAACAGGCACGTGCCAGGGCGCTGGAGAGCCTGGCTGCCCCCACCCCCGTGGTGGAAACCCGCATGGCCCACGCGCTCGCCGGGATCGGGCCCACGCCCGACGGTGCCGGTGGCGATGGCGGATTGCGTCGCAGTGGCTGGCTGGGGTTGGGCGCTGTGCTGGTCGGGGCCATGCTGCTCTTCGGCTGGCAGCAGTGGGCCACCTGGCAGCAGGCGCACGAGCTGGCGGAGCTCGATGTCCAGATCCTCACCTCCGACCTTCCCATCGACGCCTACGTCGACCAGGGATTCCGGACCTGGCTCACGAGCAACGCGCGCTGATGCCCGTCCGCCTGGCCACCCGCGTGCTCGCGGCGCTCGCCCCCTCGCTCCCGTCCCCCTTCCGCCTCCCCTCGCTCTCCCCGCTCCCCCTCGCCCTCCTCCTCCTCCTCCTGCTCGCCGCCGCGCCGGCGGCGCATGGGCAGGTGGGCATGAGCTCGCCGTCGTGGTCGCAGCTGACCCCCGCGGAGCGCCAGGTGCTCGCCCCCCTCGCGTCGGACTGGGACCGGCTCGAGCCGCAGCGCAAGCAGAAGTGGCGCGACATCGCCCAGCGCTACGGGACCATGAGCCCCGCCGAGCAGCAGCGAATCCATGGCCAGATGAAGTCGTGGGCCGAGCTCACGCCGCAGCAGCGGCAACAGGCGCGCGAGCAATACAAGTCGCTGCGCCAGCTTCCTCCCGAGAAGAAGAACGAGGTGCGCCAGCGCTGGCAGGAATACCAGACCCTCACGCCCGAGCAGAAGCGCGAGCTCGCGGCACGCCATCCGCCACCCGCGGCAGCCGCCGCCGCCAAGCCGGGCGCGCCACGGACGCCGGCGACGGATGCGGCACCGGCGGCCCGGGCAGCGCCCGCGCCGGCACCCACCGACCCGCTCCAGCGCAGCCGCTGATCGCGTGGCGTCCGGCCGATCGCCGCGTCCCGGGGCGGATGCGCCCCCCTCGCCTGCCGCTCGGGCGGGCTCCCCCGTGCCACCGGGCGGCGCCCCGCCGTACGCGCCCCTCGCGCGGCGCCTGGCCGCCCTGGTCTACGAGGGCCTGCTCCTCGTGGCGCTGCTCTTCGTCGTCAACTTCATGCTGTTGCCGCTGGTCACGCCGGGGCACGCGGGACAGGGCAAGGACCTCGTGGTGCCGGGACTCCCGCAACGGCTCGCGCTCTTCTGGATCCTCTTTGCGGCGCTCGCCGGCTTCTTCACCTGGTGCTGGTCGCGCGGGCGCCGCACGCTGGCGATGAAGACGTGGCGCATGCGCCTCGTGACCGTCGCGGGCGAGCCGCTTTCGCCGCGCACGGCGCTGCTGCGCTATCTCGCGGTGTGGATCGGTCCGCTGGTCGCCGTGGGCGCCTATGCGGCCCTGGCCTCGCACGGGCTCGGCGCGCATGCGGCGTGGCTGGTGGCGCTGGGCTTCCTGTGGGCCTTCATCGACCGCGACCGGCAGTTCCTGCACGATCGCGTCGCCGGCACGCGG
>CAZUGY010000022.1:3472-30918 GCA_964620265.1 uncultured Alcaligenaceae bacterium | reverse complement strand
TGCGGGCGCACCGATTGTGCAAAAATGCACAGCATGGCCTGGGACGACCTCCGCTACTTCCTCGAGCTCGCGCGCCACAAGCGGCTCCTGCACGCCGGCAACAAGCTCGGGGTGGATCACACGACCGTCGCGCGGCGCGTGGAGCAGCTCGAGCGCGGATTGGGCTGCCGCCTCTTCGAATCCACGAGCGAGGGCTACGTGCTCACCGACGCGGGGCAGCGCCTGTTCGCCCATGCCGAGACGATCGAGAACAACATCGCGCTCCTGCACGACGAGGCGCGCGGCGAGGCGGGCCGCGTATCGGGCATCGTGCGCATCGGCGCGCCCGAAGGCTTCGGCACGACCTTCCTCGCGCCGCGCCTGTCCGCCCTGCTCGAGCGCCATCCCGAGCTCGATATCGAGCTCCTCACGCTGCCGCGCTTCCCGAGCCTCGCGGCGCGCGAGGCCGACATCATCGTCACGCTCGACCGGCCGCAGCACACGCGCCACATCGCCGCGCGGCTGACCGACTTCACCTACGGCCTGTACGCCACCCGCGACTACATGAAGCGCCACGGCCCCATCCGCGCCTGGAGCGACATCGCGCAGCACAACCTCATCGGCTACATCGACGAGCTCCTGCTCTCGCCGCAGCTGCACTATCTCGACGAGTTCCTGCCGTCGCATCGCACGCGGATCTCGTCGTCGGGGATGCTCGCGCAACTCGCGGCGATCCGCGCGGGACTGGGCATCGGCGTGCTCGCGCACTACCTCGTGCCGGGCAACTCTCTGGTGGCGCTGTTGCCGGCGGAGGCGCGCTGGCGGCGCACGTTCTGGCTCGCCACGCACGCCGACTGGTACCGCCTGCGCCGCGTGCGCGCGGTATGGGACTTCGTGCGGCGGGTGGTGGAAGGCGAGCCGGCACTGTTCCTGCCCGCACGGGAGCGGGCGCGAGCACCGGCCGGCGGCGAGGAAACGCGTGCGCCTACGGCGGCGTCGCCGGCCGCGACGCCCGCGCGAGGACGACGCCCAATGCGATGAGCGCCATGCCGGCGAGCGCCAGCGCATCGAGCGTCTCGCCGAAGAGGAGGTAGGCCTGCAGCGCCGTCACGGGCGGCACGAGATAGAAGAGCCGCGCGACATTGGCCGCGGCACCGTGGCGCAGCAGCCAGTACAGGAGGCTGATCGCGCCCACCGACAGCACCAGCACGGACCAGCCGAGCGCGAACGCGAAGCTCGCCGTCCAGGCGACGGCGCGCGTCTCGAAGAGCAGCGCGGCGGGGATGAAGATCACGGCGCAGACCGCGAACTGCACCGCCGAGCCGCTGCGCAGGTCGACATGCGCGCAGTGCCGCTTCTGGTAGAGCGTGCCCACGCTGATGCCCACCAGCGCGATCGCGCACGGCAGGAGGCCGTGGAGATCGCCGCCGAAATCGACCTTGTGCCGCACCACGAAGTACACGCCGGCCAGGCCCAGCGCGAGCCCCAGCCACTGCCGCGGCGCCACCGGCTCGCCCAGCCACAGCCACGCGAGCAGCACCGTGAGGATCGGCTGCAATCCCACGAGCATCGCGCTGGTGCCCGCCGCCATGCCGCCGTCGATGGCCACGAACACGCCGCCGAGATACAGCGCGTGCACGAGGATCGCGACGATCGCGAGGTCGCGGTACTCGCGCAACGTGCGCGGCCACGGCGCGCGCATGGCGAGCGCCACGGCCGCGAGCAGCGCGCTCACGAGCACCATGCGCCAGGCGAGGAAGGCGAAGGGCGGTGCATACGGCAGGCCGTACTTGGCCGCGATGAAGCCGGTGCTCCACAAGAGCACGAAGAGCGCAGGGAAGAACGCCGCGCCGCGCACGGCGGCGGGATCGCCGGTCATCGTCGAGTGTCGAAGCTGGTCACCGGCGCGACGTCGCGCCGGGGAACATCACTTGCCCGAGCCCTTGGCAACGGGCTTGGTTTTGGCCCGTGGCTTGACCCCGGTAAAGCGCGCCACGCTGGCGAGGATCTCCTGCTTGGCCTCGTCGGCCTCGGTCCAGCTCGCCACCCGCACCCACTTGCCGGGCTCGAGGTCCTTGTAGTGCTCGAAGAAGTGGGCGATCTGCTGCGTGGTGATCGACGGCAGGTCGCGCGGGGACTTGATGTCGCGGTACAGCGAGGAGAGCTTGTCGATGGGCACCGCGAGGATCTTGCTGTCGCCCCCCGCCTCGTCCTGCATCTTGAGCATGCCGATGGGACGGCAGCGCACCACCACGCCGGTGATGAGCGGATACGGCGAGAGCACGAGCACGTCGCAGGGATCGCCGTCGTCGGAGAGCGTCTGCGGGATGTAGCCGTAGTTGCACGGATAGTGCATCGCCGTGGACATGAAGCGGTCCACGAAGACGGCGCCCGTCTCCTTGTCGACCTCGTACTTGATGGGATCGGCGCGCATCGGGATCTCGATCACGACGTTGCAGTCGTTGGGAAGATCGCGGCCGGCGGGAACGCGGTCGAGGCTCATGAGCACGGGGGATTGCTGGGGAGGGCGCTGCGGGAAGTGCATTACTATACCTGCCCGCGCGCGCCGTCCCCGCAGGAGGCTTCATGTGGAGTCCATCCCACGCCAGATCCGCACTCGCGGTCGTGCTGACCCTGGCGGCCGCGGCGGCCGGCCCGGCCGCCGCCCAGCAGGAGGCCACCGTCGTGGCCCCGTTCTCGGCGGCGAAGCCCGGCAGCGGATTCCCGCGCGGCTGGGAACCGTTGAAGCTCGGCCCCAAGAAGCTCACCGACTACCGGTTCGTCGAAGACGACGGCACCGTGGTGCTGCAGGCGCGCGCCGATGCCGCGGCGAGCGGTTATCTGCATCCGGTCAAGTTCGACCTCAAGTCGGCGCCCGTCATCCGTTTCCGCTGGAAGATCGACAAGCTGATCGACGGCGCCGACAACGCGGTCGCCGCGAAGGAGGACTCGCCGGTGCGGGTGATCCTCGATTTCGACGGCGACGCCGGCAAGCTCACGCTGCGGGAGAAAGCGTCGTCCGTGCTCGCCAAGACCGCCACGGGACGCGAGCTCCCCTACGCCCAGCTCATCTACATCTGGTCGAACCGCGCGCCGGTGGGTACCGTGATCCACAATCCGCATACCGCGCGCGTGCGGATGATCGTGGCCGTGAGCGGTGCGTCCCAGGTCGGCCGGTGGGTGGACGTGTCGCGCAATGCCGTGGCCGACTTCACGCGCGCCTTCGGCGAGCCCCCGGGCACGCTGCTCGAGGTGGGAGTCATGACCGATACCGACAACACCGGTGCCTCGGTGGAAGCGCGCTACGGCGACATCCGCTTCACCGCGCCTTGAGCGCCGGCGTTGAATCCGCGCGGGGCCGCCCGCGCATCCAATGCACAAGGGCGCGTGTCGCCGCCCACCGGGATCCGCCCATGCGCCGCTACACGCTCCCCCTCGTCATCGCCGGTTCGGTCCTGCTCGCCGCGCTCCTCACGTGGATCGCGCTGTCCAATGCCACCTTCGCGCCGCGCGTCGATACGCGGGGCGCCCCCGCTGGCGAGGCGCCGGTCACCGAGGCCTTGCCGCCGTTCACGCGCCTCGACGTCACCGGCACGGCGGAGGTGGTGCTCGTGCAGGGCGACCAGGAGAGCGTGACGTATGCCGCGTCCGGCGGTCGCGCCTATGTGGCCGCCAGGGTCCGCGACGGCACGCTGCGCCTCGAAGCCGGCGACGCCGCGCAGTGGTGGGACATGCTCTTCAAGGGGCGGGGGACAGGCCCGGCGCGGATCACGGTCACGCTGAAGAGCCTCGAGTCGATCACCGCCGCGGGCACCGTGAAGATCACGGCGATGGGGTTGCGCGTGCCGAGCCTCGCGGTGTCCGGCGCGGGTGGCACGTCCGTGCGCATCGCCGGCCTCGTGGCCGACAGCCTCGTCGTGGACGGGGCGGGCGCACTCCAGGCCGTGGTTTCGGGCCAGGTGGCCACACAGAACGTAACGATCTCCGGGGCCGGCGAATACGACGCGCCCGATCTCGTGAGCGCCGACGCCACGGTCGTGGTGGCGGGCGCGGGCCAGGTGGTGGTGCATGCCACGCGTACCCTCGACGCCACGATCTCCGGCGCGGGACAGGTCGAGTTCCTGGGCAACCCGCGCGTCACCGAGCACGTGAGCGGCATCGGCCGGGTGAAGCGGCGCGGTGGCGGCGGCACGAGCGCGTCGCTCGCACCTTCCCCCGCGGCTTGAAGCGGCGCGCGGTCAGTGGCGCACGACGCCCGGCGCGTCGTCGCCGGCCTTGAAGAGCAGCGGGCCGCCGGTCACCGGATCGCGATCGGGATGCACCCCGGCCTTCACCTGCACGTTCGTCACGCGGCAATCGGCGAGCAGCGTGGCAAGCATGGCGACCACGTCGCCCGGACGATCGAGTGGCCACAGCGGCGAGCGCAGGCCCTGCGCATCGCGCGGCTCCAGCGGCGACGAGATCGACAGGCGCACCTCCGCCGGTGCGGCCGCCGCGCCCTCCTCCCCCGGGCCACGGTGAACGCTGATCACCGCCGTCGGCTCGCCGACGCGCGCGCGCATCTCGCGCAGGGCATTGCTGACGAAGAGTTGCGCCGCGACCTCCCGCTGCGCCAGGCGGCCCTGCCACAGCGCTTCCACGAGCGGCAGCGGCGGCCGCGCCAGCGCGAGCACCGAGGTGCCGGGTGCCGCCAGCATGGTCGACAGCTTCTGCGCGAACGGCATCCCCCAGCGGCCGACGCCGGCCTCCTGGAACAGATCCGCGGCGGGTGCCGCGAGCGCCGTTCCCACGACGAAGCGCAGGTGCACCGACTCCGTGCTGCCGGCGACGACGATCGGCGCCGGGGCGAGATCGGGCCGGGGCGAAGCGCCGCCGCGCCCCTCGAGCGCGCCGGTGGCGAGCAGGGCCGGAAGGCGGTCGAAGTCCAGCGCGCGCGCGTCGACGAGCGCAGGTGCCAGGGCGAGCGTGCGATTGCCGGCGAGCGCGCCATGCTCCGCGAGGAGCGCGGCGAGACCGGCGACGTCGGGCAGCGCACCCGGCAATTCGCGCGGGCCGGCGGCGGCCGAATCGAGCGCGGCGACCACGACCACCGGCAATGCGAAGAAGCGCACGGGCGAGGCCGCCGCGGTACCGTGACGCTCGCTGCGCGCGAGGATCCGCCACAGGTGCCGATGGACGTCGGACGATGGCGCGCTGGTGAAGACGTCTGCGAGCGCCGCGCCGTCACCGTGCCGCAGCAACCCCGCGAGCTGGTCCTGGATACGGGCATCGCGCTCCTGCGCGAGCGCCCCGGTCTCGGCGCGCAGGCTTTCGCGCGCGAGCTCGTGCAGGGCGTGGGAGGCGGGCGCGGAAGTGGTCACGATGCGCAATGCGGTGCGCGCGCATTGTCGCATGCAGGCCCTTGACCCCCGTCAACGCGACCGACCGCGCGGGGCGTATCATCGACGTGGTGATGTCCCGCCAATAGAATTCAATCCAATGGGGGTTGCAAGATGTTCGACCATTTCCTCGTGCCGATCGACGGCTCCAAGCTTTCCGACAAGGCGGTCGCGCAGGCTGTCGCGCTCGCCAAGGCCACCAAGGCGCGCATCACGCTGCTGCACGTCGTGCCCGACTACCCGATGCAGGTGTATGCCGAAGGCGTGTCCGTGGGATTGGGCTCGCGCCGCGACTACACCAAGCTCATGAAGGAGGAGGCGGCGAAGATCCTCGACCGCACCGCGCGCAAGGTCAAGGGCGTGGACGTGAACGTGATGCAGTCGATGAGCAATGCGCCCTGGGAAGCCATCCTCGCGGCTGCCAGGAAGGTCAAGGCGGACACGATCGTGATGGCCTCGCACGGACGTCGCGGCATCGCCTCGCTGCTCCTCGGCAGCGAGACGACCAAGGTGCTCACCCACAGCAAGATCCCGGTGCTGGTGGTCCGCTAGATCCACGCGAGGTACGCCGAGGCGGGCGGGCGCCGGGATCCGGTTCCGGCGACGCCCGTTACTTCGGCCACCACAGGTAACCCACCGGATCGTCGGGACAGGGCCCGAGCCCGCACTCCGCCAGGAAGCTCGCGGCATTCGCCGCGGCGAGCAGCAGGAAGAGCACGCAGGCGAGCGTGGCGAGCGCCGAGCGCGGCGCCGCAGTGGACACCCCGCGCCGCACCGGATCGGGCGTCTCCGGATACAGCATGAGCATCGCCGCGCAGAAGACGACGAGCGCGCCGTACCCCACGAACGCCCACGTATAGAAATGCATGCCGAAGAGCGCCGAGCCATAGTGGCCGGTGTCCGGTATCACGTGCAGCGAGATCTGCCGCAGCGACGCACTGCCCGCCGCCACCGCCGAGAGGATGGCGAGCCCGTAGTGCGCCGGCGACGGCCCCGCGCGCAGGTTCAGCACCAGCGCCGCGCCCGCCACCACGAAGCCCACCCGCTGCAACGCGCACAGCGGGCACGGCAATTCGCCGAGCACGAACTGGTACCAGAACGCCACGGCCAGCACGCCGGCGATGCCGAGCAAGGCGAGCGAATCGAGAGCACGCTGCATCGCGGTCAGCGCGCGGCGGGACGCGCCAGCGGCGATCCCTTTATCGGGTGAGGGAGCGTCACAGCGAGATGGCGAGGCGGTCGGTGGCGTGATAGAAGAGCCACCACACCTGGATCACCACGGTCGCGAGCCCTAGACCGAGCGCCGCATGGCGGCGGCCCATGAAGGCCAGCAGGGCCGCGACGAATCCCATCGCGAACGGCAGTACCATCACCATCGCCAACTCCTCCTTCCGTTTCGATGATACGCCTCGCCCTCCTCCCCTGGGCCTTCGCCTCGGCCCTCGTCTGCGCACTTGCCCTGTCCGCGACCGGCAGCGCGCTCGCCGCCGATCCCGCCAAGGTCCTGCGTTTTGCGATGAGCGACATCGACACGCTCGATCCGCAGCAGCTCCAGGACAAGTACTCGCGCGACATCGCGCAGCTCATCTACGAGGGCATGTACGAGTGGCACTACCTCGACCGGCCGCCCGGCGTCACGCCGCGCACCGCGAGTGGCCCGCCGGAGATCTCGCCCGACGGCAGGACGTGGACGGTGCGCTTGAAGCCCGGGATCCATTTCACGCCCGACCCCGCGTTCAACGGCAAGCCGCGCGAGCTCGTGGCCGAGGACTACGTCTACTCGATCAAGCGCTACTGCGACCCCAACCTGCGCGGCGGCGGCGATCCCGAGGTGACGGACCTCATCGTGGGCATGCGCGCCGTGGTCGATGCCGCGAGCAAGCCGGGGGCGAAGCTCGACTACGACGCGCCGGTGGAGGGCCTGCGCGCGATCGATCGTTACACGCTGCAGCTGAAGTTCAGCGACGCCCTCTATGCGGTGGGCCTCGGCATCCTCGTGATCGAGGGCGTGGCCCGCGACGTCGTCGAGGCCGCGAAGGGCGACATCCAGGCGCGTGCGATCGGTACCGGGCCGTATGTCCTGAAGGAGTGGCAGCGCGGCTCGCGGCTCGTGCTCACGGCCAACCCCGACTATCGCGAGCTCGCCTTCCCCGCCACGACCAATCCCGAGGCGGCCCCGATCGCTGCCGCGATGAAGGGCCGCAAGCTGCCCGCGATCGGCCGCATCGAGATCCAGGTCGTCGACGAGCAGAACGTGCGCGTGCTCGAGTTCGACCGTGGCAGCCTCGACTTCATCGAGCAGCGCGGCGAGGCCGTGGGCTCGCTCCTCGTCAACGACGCGCTGCAGCCGGCGCTCGCGGCACGCGGCATCACGCGTATCGCCTACGCCACGAACTCCGTGCGCTCGCTGTACGTGAACATGGACGATGCCGTGGTGGGCGGCATGGACAGGGCGCGCACGGCATTGCGCCGCGCGATCGCGCTCGGCATCGACGCGCAGACGCTGAGGGACGTCGTGTATCACGGCCAGGCCCTGCCCACGAGCCAGATCACCGCGCCCGGCATCGCCGGCTTCGATCCGCAGGCGCTGCCCCGGGCCTACGATCCGGTCACCGCCGCGGCGCTGCT
The DNA here is from genome assembly GCA_964620265.1 of uncultured Alcaligenaceae bacterium. GTDB lineage: Bacteria > Pseudomonadota > Gammaproteobacteria > Burkholderiales > Casimicrobiaceae > VBCG01. The sequence goes on along the minus strand of CAZUGY010000022.1, from coordinate 22,933 downwards.
GGACCGCATGGGCTACGACAAGCGCGATGCCCAGGGCATGCGACTCGCCCCCGACGGCAAGCCGTTCACGGTGGTGCTCACGATCTTCACCGGGGCCGCCGTGTGGCGCGAGATCCAGACGCTGCTCAAGAAGAACATGGACGCGCTCGGCGTGCGCCTCGACTTCCGCGCCGTGCCCGTGCAGGATCTCTTCAAGGCCACCGCGCAGGGCCAGTTCGCGCTCGCCATCCACGGCCGCAGCGCGAGCCCCAACGGCCTCATCTTCCAGACGTTCTACGGGCCGATGCCGCCGGAGGCCAACGAGTCGCGCTTCCGCTACGAGCCCTACGACCGCGCCTATCGCGAGTTCGTCCGCGCCCGCGACGATGCGTCGCGCGGGCGCGCAGCGCGCACGATGACCGCGATCCTGCAGGGCTACATGCCCGTCATCCCGCTCCTCGTGGACGTGAACAATGCCTTCATCCAGCCGTGGCTGCAGGGCTACTACCCGTCGCCTTTCTCCGCCTACTTCCAGTACATGGACATCGACCTGTCGAAGCGGAAGTGAGCCTCCGGTACAATCGGCGGTTTGCCCTTTCAAAACAACACCATGCGCGTTTCGAAGTTCTATCTCTCCACGCTGAAGGAAGCCCCCGCCGAGGCGGACATCACGAGCCAGAAGCTCATGCTGCGCTCGGGCATGCTGAAGAAGCTCGGCAGCGGCCTCTACACCTGGATGCCGCTCGGCCTCATCACGCTGCGCAAGGCGGAGGCGATCGTGCGCGAGGAGATGAATCGCGCGGGCGCGCTCGAGCTCGTGATGCCCGTGGTGCAGCCCGCCGAGCTCTGGCAGGAGACGGGCCGCTACGACAAGATGGGCCCGAACATGATGCGCATGAAGGATCGCCACGAGCGCGACTTCGTGATGGGTCCCACGCACGAGGAAGTGATCACCGACATCGTGCGCCGCGAGATCCGCAGCTATCGCCAGGTGCCGGTCAACTTCTACCAGATCCAGACCAAGTTCCGCGACGAGATCCGCCCGCGCTTCGGCGTGATGCGCGCGCGCGAATTCATCATGAAGGACGCGTATTCCTTCGACGTCGACGCGGCCGCGATGATGGAGAGCTACCGCAGGATGTACGACGCCTACACGCGCATCTTCACGCGCATGGGACTGACGTTCCGCGCGGTCGAAGCCGACATGGGCGCGATCGGCGGGCTGTCGTCGCACGAGTTCCAGGTGCTCGCGGATTCCGGCGAGGACGCGCTCGCCTACAGCACCGGCTCCGGCTACGCGGCCAACGTGGAGAAGGCGGAAGCGCTGGCGCCGGCGGCGACGCGTCCCGCTCCCGCCGAGACGATGGCCAGGGTGCCCACCCCCGGCATCGCCACCTGCGAAGGCGTGGCGCAGTTGCTCGGCCTCCCGCTCGCGCGCACGGTGAAGTGCCTCATGGTGTGGGCGGGCGAGCGCGTGCAGATGCTCCTCATCCGCGGCGATCACATGGGCAACGAGGTCAAGATCGGCAACCTTCCCGGCCTCGAAGGCTTCCGCTGGGCCACCGAGGCGGAGATCGTGTCGGCCACCGGCTGCAAGCCCGGCTACCTCGGACCCGTGGGCATTCCCGCGACGCTGCCGCTCATCATCGACCGCTCGGTGGCCGTGATGGGCGACTTCGTGTGCGGCGCCAACGAGGCCGACTTCCACCTGCGCGGCGTCAACTTCGGACGCGATTGTCGCGAGCCCGACCTCGTGGCGGACCTGCGCAACGTCGTCACGGGCGATCCCTCGCCCGACGGCAAGGGGACGCTGGACATCGTCCGCGGCATCGAGGTGGGGCACGTCTTTGCCCTGGGCCACGTCTATTCGCAGGCGATGGGTGCAACTTATCTGGACGCCTCCGGTCAATCGAAGGTCCTCGAGATGGGCTGCTACGGCATCGGCGTCACCCGGGTGGTGGCGGCGGCGATCGAGCAGAACCACGACGGGAAAGGCATCATCTGGCCGGAGCCCCTGGCGCCCTTCACGGTCGCCATTGCCCCCGTGGGATACGACCGCAACGAGAACGTCCGCGCCGAAGCCGACAGGCTCTACGCCGAGCTCACGCAGGCCGGCGTGGAAGTGCTGCTCGACGACCGCGGCGAGCGTCCTGGCGTGATGTTTGCTGATCTCGAGCTCATCGGCATCCCGCACCGGATCACGGTGGGGGACCGTGGATTGAAGGAAGGCAAGGTCGAGTACCAGGGGCGGCGCGACGATGCGTCCACCGCCGTGCCGCTGGCGCAGATCGTGCCGTTCGTGCGGGCGCGGCTCGCGGGCGGTTGAACGCTGCGAAGCCGACCGCTTTCCGCGACGCGCGCACGGCCGGAAGAACGCAACGCCCGATACGCAACTGCCGACAACGCAACTGCCGACAACGCAACCGCCGACAACGCAACACCCATTGCCCTAATGAGCTTCATCCGTCCGCTTCGCTGTCTCCTCGCCGCCGGCGCGCTCGTCGCGCATGCGTGCGCCTTCGCGGGCGCGCAGCAGGAAGAGCGCCTGGCGCCGTCGGTCGTGGCGGGGCTGTCGAAGGCGATCGCGGATGCGCCCGTGCCGGCGGACTATGCGCTGCGTCCCGACGTGGGTCCGTGGATCGCCGAGATGGGCAAGCGCGTGGCGCACAAGGTCGCCGACGCGCGCGAGCGCCGCGAGCTCCTCACCACGGTGCATTACGAAGCCACGCGCGCGGGCCTCGATCCGCAGGTCGTGCTCGGCGTGATGTACCACGAGAGCGGCTTCAAGAAGTACGCGGTGTCCGTCGTGGGCGCGCGTGGCTACATGCAGGTGATGCCGTTCTGGGTCAAGCAGATCGGCTCGCCCGACCAGAACCTCTTCAACCTGCGCACCAACCTGCGCTACGGCGCGGTGATCCTGCGCCACTACCTGGATATCGAGAGCGGTGACTATTACCGCGCGCTCGGGCGCTACAACGGCAGCCTCGGACGGGCGGAGTATCCGCTCGCCGTGATGGCGGCGGTGAACCGGCACTTCTCGTATACGCGCTCCAGTACGCCTGCCGCGCCGGCGGCGGCAGTCACCAGCGCCATCGGCGTCCCCGCGCCGCGGTGAGCGGCACCCCGCCGCCGCCTTCCGGCATCGTTCGCGGGCGCTTCGCGCCCTCTCCCACCGGTCCACTCCATTTCGGCTCGCTGGTCGCCGCACTCGCGAGCTATTGCGACGCGCGCCACGCCGGCGGCGAGTGGCACGTGCGCATCGAGGATGTGGATACGCCGCGCAGCCGCCCGGGAGCCGAGCGCGAGATACTCGCGGCGCTCGCCCGCTACGGCTTCGCCATCGACGGCGAGGTCGTGCGGCAAGGCGAGCGCACCGCACTCTACGACGAAGCGCTCGCCCGCCTCGTGCGCGCCGGCCGCGCGTATCCCTGCGCGTGCACGCGGCGCGACCTCGAGGCCGCGCCGCCCGGTGCCACCGGCGAGCGCGTGTACGCGGGAACGTGCCGCGACGGCATCCCCGCCGGGCACGCGCGCGCCACGTGCTCGATGCGCGTGCGCGTAAGCGCTGCACCCATCGCGTTCATCGATCTCGTGCAGGGACCGCAGGTGCAGGACCTCGCGCACGACGTGGGCGATTTCATCGTGCGCCGCGCCGACGGCCTCTTCGCCTACCAGCTCGCCGTCGTCGTCGACGACGCGTTGCAGGGCATCACGTCGATCGTGCGCGGCGCGGACCTCCTCTCCTCCACGCCGCGGCAGATCTGGCTGCAGCAATGCCTCGACGTCACGACACCGGAATATCTGCACGTGCCGGTGGCGATCGACGACGCCGGGCACAAGCTTTCCAAGCAGACGCTCGCGCACCCGCTGCCCGACGATCCCGTTCCCTCGCTGCTCGCCGCGTGGCGCTTCCTCGACCAGCCGATGCCCGAGTCGATGCCGCGCGATGCACGCGAATTCGTCGACTTCGCGATCCGCGCGTGGTCGCGGGCGCGCATTCCGCCAGTGCCGATGCTCCTCGCGCCGCGCGTATAATTGCGACTCATCCGCGCCGTGCGCGGCTCCTCTTCGCATCCTCATCGCGGGCGCGCTTCGCCCGTGCTGATTTCCGGCTCGACACTCACATGACCACGCTCGTCATCGTCCGCAAAGGCGACGATATCGCCATCGCGGCGGATTCCCTCACCACCTTCGGCGACACGCGCCTCGCCGCGGAGCACGATCGCACCTACGACAAGATCGTGCAGTACCGCGGCACCTACATCGGTTTGTGCGGCTCGGCCGCGCACCAGCTCGTGTTCGAGAGCCTGCTGCGCCGCGAGGAGCCGCTCGACTTCTCCGACAAGTTCGCGATCTTCGAGACGTTCCGCAAGCTGCACCCGATATTGAAGGAGCAGCACTTCCTCAATCCCAAGGAAGAGGAAGACGATCCCTACGAGTCCACGCAGATGACCGCGCTCATCGCCAATGCGCACGGCATCTTCGGCGTCTACTCGATGCGCGAGGTCTTCGAATACACCCAGTTCTGGGCCGCGGGCACCGGGCGCGAGTTCGCGCTGGGCGCGATGCAGGCGCTCTACTCGCGCCTGAAGACCGCCGAGGCGGTCGCGCGCGCGGGGATCGAGGCCGGCGCGGTGTTCGACAAGAACTCCGCGTTGCCGATGACGATCTACAACCTCAAGGTCAAGGCGAAGGTGAAGGCGGCCTGACCGCCCCGCGACGCGCCCGCGCAACGGCACCTCATGAGTCACGACACTCCATCCTCCGACGCGCTGGTGCCGTTCGTGGTGGAGCACGCCGCGATGCGCGGCGCCTTCGTGCGCCTGCCCGCCACGCTGCGCGCCGTGCTCGCGTGCCATCCCTACCCGCCCGCCGTGGCGCGCGTGCTGGGCGAGCTTTGCGCTGCCACGGCGCTCCTCGCCTCCACGCTCAAGTTCAAGGGCAGCATCGCCGCGCAGCTTTCCGGTGACGGCCCCGTGCGCCTCCTCGTGGTCGAATGCACCGCCACGCTCGGGCTGCGCGCGACGGCACAGTGGGACGCTGCGCGCGTGGCCGCATTGCCACGCGATGCCACGCTCGCACAGCTTGCCGGCGGCACCGACCATGGCCGTCTCGTGCTGACGCTCGATCCGAAGGACGGCGGCGCGCTCTACCAGGGCATCGTCGCGCTCGAGGGAGGGTCGGTGGCGGGTGTGATGGAGCACTACCTCGCCACCTCCGAGCAGCTCGCGAGCAAGCTGGTACTCGCGACGGGCGAGCGCGGTGCCGCAGGCTTCCTGCTGCAACGGCTCCCCGGCAGCGACGACGATGCCACGTGGACCGCCACGAGCGGCCAACTCGCCGGCCTCGAACCCGCCGCGCTCCTCGCCGCCGGCGCCGCCACCGACATCCTCGCGCGCACGCTCCCCGAGCACGAGATGCGCGTATTCGCGGCACGTGCCGTCACGTTCCAGTGCGCCTGCTCGCGCGAGCGCGTGGCGAACGCGCTGCGCATCGCCGGCAGCGCCGAGGTGGAGTCGATCCTCGCGGAGAAGGGCTTCGTGGACGTGACCTGCGAGTTCTGCAATCGCAGCTACGTCTTCACCCCCGTGGAGGCCCGCGGCGTCTTCGCGCCGCGCGAGGGCCACTGACGTCACGGCGATGCCAGTGTCCCCGTCCTCCGCCGCGGAGCGCATGCGCTTCGACAAGTGGCTGTGGGCCGCGCGCTTCTTCAAGACGCGCTCGCTCGCCGCACAGGCGATCGACGCGGGGCAGGCGCGCCTGCGCGACGAGCGCGTCAAGCCGGCGCACGCGATACGCAGCGGCGACACCGTGACCGTGCGCCGCGACGGTCTCGCCTGGGAAGTCGAGGTGCTGGGACTGTCGGAGCGGCGCGGCGGCGCGGCGGAGGCGGCCTTGCTCTACCGGGAAACGCCCGCGAGCCTGGCCGCGCGCGAGGAGATCGTCGCGCAACGACGCGCCGAGCGCGCCTCCGCACCGCGGCACCCCGGGCGTCCCACGAAAAAGGAGCGGCGCAAGCTCGAGGACTTCCTCAACGAGCCGTGAAGCACCTCGCCGCTTTCGCAGCCTCGCGAAGTCCGCGCCGCCGCGACGAGGATCGACGCGCCATCCACGGCGCGTCAGCACAGGCGCAGGTTCGAAAGCTCCAGCATGAGGTCGGGCTGGCGATAGGCGAGTGCCACGAGCCACGCGATCACCAGCGCGAGCACGAGGCCCAGCATGTGCCAGAGGAAACGCCGCGACGAGGCGCGCGGCGTTTCCGGGCTTGCTGCAACGGGGGACTCGGGCCGGCTCACCGGCCTATGCTACTACGCCCGCTGCGGGACGTCGGGCAACACGCCCACGAGCGATACCGGCGAGGCCGGCAGCACGCCGAGCGAGCGCATCTTGCCCATCACCGAGCTGAAGTCCACCGCGGTATGCACGTCGGGAATGGGCTTCGCCAGCAGGTTCACCGCGCGCCCACTCACGACGAGGGGCACATCGCCCGGCAGCGCGCCGCGCAGGCCGCGGATCTCCTGGCCGGCGATCTTGCCGGAGATGCCGCGATCGAAGAGCAGCACGACCAGCGCGACCTTGTAGGCATCCGCCGCGCCGGCGATCTCCTGCGCCGGCACCCCGGCACCCAGCGTCAGGCAATTCACGCCTTCGGTGAAGAGCAGGAGCTCGAGGATGGCGAGGCCGAGCTGGTTGGGATCGTTGGGCGGCGTGGCGAGCAGGATCTGCCGCGCATCGCGTGTAGGACGAACCAGGCGCGTCACATCGCGGAGCAGCCGCTGCGCGAGATCGGCGAAGCGCAGCTCCTGGAAGCTCTGCATCTCGCCGCGCACCACGCGCTCGTGCACCGCCTCGTTGAGCGGGATCAGCGTCTGTTCGAGGAACTTGCGCAGGCCCTGTCCCACGAGCAGCTTCGAAAGATGGTTCTGCATCTCGCCCACCCGATGCTCGGCGAGGAGATTGACGGCCGTCTCGATCTCTCCCGGCAACGGCGCCGGCTCGTCCACGGCCAGCCCCAGCATCGACTGCAGCGCCGAGTCGGCGAGCGGAACGACGGCCCCGGCGCGCCATCCCTCGGACAGCAACTGCTTGATGAGCTTGAGACGGGCGACCTGGTCGGGCGGATACACGCGATCGCCGAAGGAATCGCGCAACGGCGACGGGAAGCCATAGCGGCGCTGCCACATGTAGAGCTGCTCGCGGCGCAGGCCCGTGCTGCGGACCACCTCGCGGATATGGAGCGCGCCGCGCGTGTCGGTGCCCCCCTCCTGCTGATCCACCGCCACGAGCGCGGGCTCGCGCCGACGCGTGGGTGCCTTGATGAGAATGCCCATGGTTATCAAGCCTTGTAGCGACGTTCTTGTTCGTGGCGCCGAAGCCGGTCACATCCTGACGTTTTGTAACGCACAAGTCTAGCCGTCCGCCGCCTTGCCCTGCGCACGTCGGCCTCGAGTGGCCGCATTGTGCTGCACGACTCGGATATGCACGATGTGTGCCAACGCCGACGCAATGCCTTGCCGCCGCGCGCCGTTTGGGCCATGATCGTCGCCGCCCCGAAAGGGGTGCGGGCAACGGCTTGCATCTTGCGTGTCCCGTGCATCTTTCCTATCGACACGTTCTCTTCCCGCATCCCGATGTTCGGTTTTGGCAAGAACAACAACGATCCGCTGGCCGACGTGAAGTCGGCCGAGCGCTGGCTCGCCACCTTCCCCGGGAACGATCCGCTGGCGGCCCACGCCGGGCTCGTGGCCGCGCTCGGTGCGGTGGCCGAGCCCGGCGCCCGGCGCACGCCGCAGCGCCTCGAGACGCTCATGCATCTCGATCATCACTGCGGGCCGCTGCGCAAGAGCCTCACGCAGCAGTACATCGAGCACGCCACGCGCAGCACCAAGATCGAGAACCAGCTGTGGTCGGCACTGTTCGACCTGACGCAGGCCTTCCTCGTGGCGTACTACGCCTTCGCGCGCGAGATGTCGCATCACTCGCAAAGCGCCAAGTGGCAGCAGCTCCTGCCGCAGCTCGTGTGCCGGCAGGTCGTGCACATGGGGCTCGACGCGCGCATTCGCCTCTATCGCTACGAGCAGTGGATCCCGGCCAAGTGGTCGGAGATGCACGACCTCTTCTCGCTCGCCTGCACCCGCCAGATCGAGCGCAAGGTCCTGCCGCGCGGCGGCAGCACGACGACGATCGAGCACGAGTTCCTCATGACGCTGCTCCTGCAGCTCATGCACGCCGGCAACATGACCGCGCGTCACCTCGAATGGGTCGCGGGCGAGCTCGAGGAGTGGGCCGCGCCGTTGCGCTTTGCGCTCGAGCCGTCCACCGTCACCTCGTTCTACGTGGACCTGGGCTCGCGCGAGGGGCTGAAGCGACGCGGCCTCGCGCCACTCGAAGGGCGCGTGCTCTTCCTCGACACGCGGACGCTGCACTCGATACTCCAGCAGAACGTGCTGATGCTCGAGCAGAAGATCAAGCGCGAGCCATTGTCCGACCGCACGCCCAGGCGCACCGAGCAGCTGGGCCTCCTCACGCGTCTCGCCTCGCAGGTGGATCCCGAATTCAAGCCCTTCGCGCGGCGCGGCGAGCGCACCGCGGCGGCGGGGACGGTGGATGCCATCGTGGGCTTCGCCAGGATCACCGGCTACCTGCGCGAGGAGGACCACACGCCGGTACCCCTGCTCGAAGCCGGCAAGAGCTTCGGCAGCACGATGGAGCTCGCCGTGTTCGGCCGCATGCGCAACGAGGCCGACCGTCGCGTGGAGCTCGTGCGGCGCCGCTTTGCGCAGTTCGCAGCACCGGGCGGTCCGTGGGAAGTCAAGGACGTGAGCCAGACCGGCTATCGCCTGCTCGCGCCGATGAGCGCGGCGAGCGCCGTCACGCTGGGCGCACTCGCGGCGATACGCGGGCACGACGATGCGTCGTGGACGCTCGGCATCGTCCGCCGCATCCGGCGCATGACCGCCGATCGCGCCGAGATCGGCCTGCAGGTGATCGCCAACTCGATGGTGGGCGTGGACCTGACGGAGGCCCGCAAGGGCGTCGAGAGCTATTCCGTCGACGGCGAGGAGTCGACGCAGGGACGCAGGTTCCATGGCCTCTTCCTCGCGCTGCGCAAGCGCGAGGGTGACAACGAGGTGCAGTCGCTCGTCGTGCCCGCGGCCGAGTTCCAGCCGGCCAAGCGCCTGCGCCTGTCCAACTCGCGGGCGAGCACGCGGATCCGCTTCGGGCGGCTCCTGGAGCAGCAGCCCGACTGGATCTGGGCCACCGTGGAGCCGGGCGACGCCACCGCGCCGCTGCCTGCCGTCAGCTCCATCCTGGGCGTGACCCTGCCGCCGCCCGAGAGCACGTAGCGCGGCGTGCTGCGTCGCGCCATGGCGCGGCGACCCGGATTGCCTAGAATGGTCGGCCATCCCCAGGGCGAATGAACCGGAGCGCGCAAGCGCGACGGATGGCCTCATGACTGCCGACACCTACGCCACGATCCACGCCGGCCACCGCTGGGACGTTCCCGCCGAGTTCAACATCGCCCACGCCTGTTGCGGCAGGTGGGCCGACGACCGCGCGCGCTTCGCGCTCTACTGGGAGGACGAGTCGGGCGCCACGTCGGCGCACACCTTCTTCGATCTCGCGCGCGAGGCCGATCGCCTGTCGAACGTGCTCGCCGGCCTCGGCGTGCGCCGCGGCGACAAGGTGGCGCTCATCCTGCCGCAGCGGCGCGAGACGATCGTCGCGCATCTCGCCGTCTATCAGATGGGCGCGGTCGCGGTGCCGCTGTCGTTCCTCTTCGGTCCCGAGGCGCTGGAGTATCGCCTCGCCAATTCCGCCACACGCGTGGCCTTCGTCGATCCGCAGTCGATGGGCAATCTCGCGCCGATCCGCGGAAAGCTGCCGGGGCTCGAGCATGCGATCGGCGTGGCGGGCGCTCGCGCGCCGGATCTCCTCGACTACGACACCGTGGTGGCCGCCGCGTCGCCGCGCTTCGCGCCGGTGGCAACGCGCGCCGACGATCCCGCGCTCATCGTCTACACGAGCGGCACCACGGGGCCGCCCAAGGGCGCATTGATGCCCCACCGGTGCCTCCTCGGCAATCTCACCGGCTTCGTCCACTCGCACGACGGCTATCCGCAGCCGCGCGACCTCTTCTGGTCGCCCGCCGACTGGGCGTGGACCGGCGGCCTCATGGATGCGCTCCTGCCCACGCTCTACTTCGGCCAGCCGATCGTGGGCTACCGCGGCCGCTTCGATCCCGAGCGCGCGTTCCGCCTGATCGAAAAGTACCAGGTGCGCAACACGTTCCTCTTCCCCACCGCGCTCAAGCTCATGATGAAGGCGTTTCCGCAGCCGCGCGCCGTGTTCGACATCGACCTGCGCACGATCATGAGCGCGGGCGAATCGGTGGGCACCACCGTATTCGCGTGGGCGCGCGACGCGCTCGGCGTGACCATCAACGAGATGTTCGGCCAGACCGAGATGAACTACATCGTGGGCAACTGCAACTCGCAGTGGCCCGCGAAGCCCGGCTCGATGGGACGCCCCTATCCCGGGCATCGCGTGGCCGTGATCGACGACGACGGCCGCGAGGTGACGCGCGGCGAGCCGGGTGACGTCGCCGTGAATCGCATCGCGCCCGATGGCACGCCCGATCCCGTCTTCTTTCTCGAGTATCTGGGCAACCCCGACGCCACGCGCGGCAAGTACACCGGCGACTGGTGCCGCACCGGCGACGTCGCCACGATGGACGAGGAAGGCTACCTCTGGTACCAGGGTCGCGCCGACGACGTGTTCAAGGTCGCCGGCTATCGCGTGGGGCCGTCCGAGATCGAGAACTGCATCGTGAAGCATCCCTGCGTGCTCAACTGCGCGGTGGTGCCGTCGCCCGACGAGACGCGCGGGAACGTGGTGAAGGCCTTCGTGGTGCTGGCGGCGGGAGTGGCGCCGTCGAAGGCGGTCGAGGAGGACATCCAGCGGCACGTGCGCACGTTCCTCGCGCCCTACGAGTATCCGAAGGAGATCGAGTTCATCGAGGCGTTGCCGATGACGACGACGGGGAAGGTGCAGCGCAAGGTGCTGCGGGAGCGGGAAGCGGCGCGCAAGGCGGGGAGCGGCACGGCATAGGAGCGGCAAGCTTCGAACGTCGCCTCACCGCATCCGGCCATCCGCGCGAGTCGTCGCGAGATTGCCGAGCCTGCTCTCGAACCATCCCACCCTGCCGCCGCCCCTGGGCTGGTCGAATGCCGGCACGTAGGGCTTGATGTCGAGCACCGGCGTGCCCGACACCATGTCGACATTGCCGATGTGCAGCACGCAGCCTTCCACGCGCTCGAGCCGGACGATCGACAGGCCCATGTGGTTCGGCCGCATCGGAGCGCGCGTGGCGAACACGCCGCGCTCGACATCGTCCAGGAACGGCTTCACCGACAGCGACTCACCGCGGGCAAGATGGAAGCGGTAGAGCACGATCAGGTGATCGAATCCCTCGATGTCGGCAAGGCCCGCGGCGAATTCCTCGAAGACCTCGATCGTGCCGACGGCCTCGCTCGCGACGGCCTGGATCGGCATGCCCTCCGGCACCGCGAAGCGCGAATGCACGACTCCGATCGCGCGTAGCTGAATATCGCAGCGCTGGCCCTCCGACTCCATCGTTCTTCCTTTCGCAAGCGTCGATCGGCAGGCTCGTGGGCCCTGCGGCATCGTACCCCGGCGGCAAACTCTCCGGAAAGTCCACCACCAGCCCCAACGCGTTGCGGCGGAGCATGCAGCGGTGTCACGATTCGGCGTAATATGCCATCGGACATAACGGCCAGGAGGAACAACCCATGAAGCTCAGCGCGCGCAACGTGATCCCCGGCACGATCACGGCCGTGATCCGCGGCCAGACGACGGCCAACATCAAGGTGGACATCGGCAGCGGCACCACCGTCACGTCGTCGATCACGATGGAAGCCACCGACGACCTCGCCCTCGAGGTGGGCGACAAGGTGTCGGTCGTGATCAAGTCCTCGGACATCATGATCGGCAAGTAGCATGCCGCCCGCTGGCGCGGGCGGCAGCACTCGCGGTGTCCACCGCTCGCCGCCGACGGCTTTGCACGTCTCGTCGTGCCGCGCGACGGCAGGCCGGGACGTTCGGTGGGCAATCTCGCGCGTCTCGAGGTACTCACCGCGCCTCCGGCCGCGCCGGCCCTTCCGCGCTGAAGGTCGCTGGCGAGCGCGTCCTGCAAACAACGCCTCAAACCACCGTCACCCCCTGCATCATCCCCATGTCCTCGTGCACGAGCATGTGACAGTGCATCACGTAGCGCCCGGTGTAGTGCAGGAAGCGCATGCGGAACGTGATCGACGTGACCGTCGCCGGCGGCTCCGTGCCCGGCGGCGGCGTGTTGTTGTTGTACGGCAGCGGGATCGTGTCCGCCCAGTACGGCTCGGCGAGCCGCACGCCATTGATCGCCACGATGTACATCGGATTCACGTGGATGTGGAACGGATGGCGGATGTTGTTCATGTTCACGATCGTCCATTCCTCCACCGCGTTCAGCGCCACCATCTGCGTGATCGCCTTCGACGACTGGAAGGGAATGTAGGTCGTGGGAAAGCCGGGGCTCGTCGAGGACTGGTCGCCTGCCGAGCCCAGCGCGTAGACCTTGTTCTTGTTCTGCTGCGGGCCCGTCTGGAACACCCAGTCGGGCAGCTCGCCTTCCGGTGGCTGCACCAGCGGCGTGGCGGCGGCACCGGTGAACGGGAACGGCACGGCGGGCGGCACCGGATTGCTCGTGATCACGCGCATCACGATCGTGCGCTTCAAGCCGCCGTGCGCCGCGAGCTCCTCGTCGGAGATGGGCGTGAGGAACGAGGTCACCGGCAGCGGCTCCGGCGGCAGGTTCATCGGGAACGACACGTTCTCCACGACGATCTCCGCGACGATGTCGCCGGGGATCACGGAGGCGCCGGCGCGGCCGATCTCGATCGGGAAAGTGCGCAGGAGATACGTGCCGGGCGCGCCGGCCTTCACGAGGACATCGGTGCGATTACCCACGGCCAGCACCACGCCTTCCGGATAGGTCGTGGGGTTGGCCGGCGCGAATGCGCTGTCGGGCAGCGGCGGCACCACCTTGAAGGTGCGCCGCCGATTGCCGTCGTGCGAGTACTGGTAGAAAGCGTGGCCCTGCAACGACAGGTTCAGCATGTTGAAGGTGCCGGCGTTGAGGAACCGCCAGTTCTGCACCTCGCCGCTGCGCATGAGGATGCGCGGCCGGCGCACGCCGTTGATCATGAACAGCGGCTCGTTGGTGGTGATCTGCGACACGACGGAAAAATCCTCGAGCTTGCCGTTCGCGTCGTAGATCGGCGCCTGGAAGACCATGCAGCGCTCGGTCGCGGCGTCGATCTCGGGCACGTCGTCCGACGCGCCTTCGATGATCAGCATGCCCGCCATGCCGCTGCCCACCTGCATCGCCGACGAGCCGTGCAGGTGCGGGTGATACCAGTAGGTGCCCGGCGGATGATCGTCGCGGATGCGGTACTCGTATTGCCGCGATTGCCCCGGCTGGATGCCGTATTCGGGATCGTCGACCACGAAATCGCCGAACACGAGTGGCGGGAGGTTCGGCACGTTGGGATCGATGTACGGCGGTGTGGCCGGCTGCGGATAGATGTCCGGATACACATGCAGGCCGTGCGTGTGCAGGTTGGTGCTGTTGTGATAGCGCAGGTGCCGCGTGGGATTGGGATCCGGTGGATTGGGCGGCAGGTTGTTGAAGACCTTGATGCGCAGCAGGTCGCCCACGCGGATGCGCAGCGTGGGCGCGGGGATCGTGCCGAACATGTTGCGCAACGACACCGGATTGCGCTTGCCGGCGGTGACCGGATCGGGCAGCGTGGTGTCGAGGTAGGACAGCGTCAGCGCGACATCGAGCACGCCGTTCTGCGACACGAGCTCGAGCGGCTGCACGAAGGTTTCCTCGGGAAACGGCGACGAACCATCGCCGCCGCCCCCGCCGCAGCTCGACACCAGCGGCGGCACGCTGATGCCGGCCACCACCGTGACACCCAGGCGCAGGAAATTGCGGCGATCCGTGACTTGCATCTCCTCATGCATGGTGACGGCCTCCGGCGATGGCCGCGATGAGCGCGTATGGAGTTCGCTGCAGGAGCTGCGCGGCACCGATCTGCCCCGCCGCATTGCTGCCCCAGCCCACGAGCGCCTCCGCGGTGAGCGCGACCGCGTGCGCCTGTCCGGCCGCGATGGCGGTGACACCGGCGAGTCCCGGCACGCGTACGGCGTGCGGGCGATCGCCTCCGGCCAGGCCGAGCTGCCCGCGCGCATTCCAGCCCCAGGCGTACACGTCCCCGCTCACGCCGAGTGCCAGCGAGAAATACATGCCCGCCGCCACCGCGCGCGCCGGCTCCGGCAGGTCCACCGGGAGCGGAATCGTCGCGTAGGCGGGCGCCGCGCGGCCGAGCTGGCCGTGGTTGTTGCTGCCCCAGGCGAGCACGCCCCCCTGGGACGTGACCGCCAGCACGTGGCTCGCCCCCGCGGAGACCCCGGCGACCTTCGCCTCGACGCGCACGCGCTCCGGCGTGGACAGGCTGCGCAGATGGCCCACGCCAAGCTGGCCGGCCGCGTTGGCGCCCCAGGCGAAGACCTCGCCCTCGCGCGTGAGCGCCACCATGTAGCCCTTGCCCGGCTCGACGACGCGCACGCGCGCAAGCCCCGGCACGCGCCCCGGCGCCGCCTCGAACGATGCATCGGCGCGTCCCAGGCCTCCGTCGATGTCGAGTCCCCACGTGTACACGTGGCCATCGCGATCCACCGCCGCGCACTGGAACTCGCCGGCGGCCACGGCCTCGATGTCGGCGAGCTGCACGATCGGCAGCGGCACGGCGGCGGAGACCGCACCGGCGACACCGTCGATCCCCGCGCCATTGGCGCCCCAGGCCGTCACCGTGTGCCGCGACGTGACTCCCAGGCTCACGCCGTCCCCCGCCGCGAGGGCCGCGAGCGGCTCGCGCAGGAGCACCTCCACGGCGCGGGTGGGCACGGGTGCCGTGCAGTACTCCGCGGTACCGGAGGGAATGCGTCCGCTGCCATCGCCGCCCCAGCCGATCACCTTGCCATCGGCGAGGAGCGCCAGCGTGTGGTCGCGCCCGCAGCTCAAGCTGCGCACGTCGTAGCGTGGATCGGCAGGGGCCTCGTTCGTCCGGTGTGCAACGTTGGCTTGCATGTTGAGCGTCCGTCCAGGTTGGATGAAACGACCCTGCGGTCAAGCAAGATCGGCGCCACTGCCAGGGTCACCGACCTCTATCCCCCGTCTGCTTCCTTCAGCTTCCTCACGAGCTCGATGTACGCCTTCATCGCCTCCTCGCGCACCGTGCCCTTGCGCGCCGACCACGCGTCGTATTTCGCGCGGTTGATCATGTCGAGCGCACCCGGACGCTCGCCGCTCGCGTCACCGATCGTGGCCTGCTTGTAGAGCGAGTACAGCGCGAGGAGCGTGTCGTTGTCCGGCGCCTTGCGCAGCGTCTTCGACGCGACGGCGGCGGCATCGAAGTCCGCCTCCAGCGACGGCGCGCCAGCCACCACGGCCTCGGGCTCGCCGAAGAAGGCATCCTCGCGCGCGACGTCGTCGGCGAACCAGCGCACCTCGAGGAGCTTGCCGCCGTGATAGGCGAGGAGCAGCGCGCCTTGCGAGTCGAGCGTCTCGCCGTCGCGCGCGGCGACGAGCGTGGCCGGCACGAGCGCCACGCCGCGATTGAACACCGGAGTACCGAAGGCGGTGAACCGCGAGGTGATGCCCTGCGTGATCCGGCTCGCAAAGGAGCCGAAGGTCTTGCCGGCGTGCGCGCCCGACACCTTGTTGACCCCCGGCTGCACCCACGCGAGGTCGGGGATCGCGAGCTCGCGCAAACCCGCGAAGTCGCCGCTGCCGAGCTTGCCCACCACCCCCGCCACGGCCTGCTCGAGCGCCTCACGCGACATGCGCGGCTCGTTGGCAAGCGCCACGGCGGCACCCGGCGGCGGCGCGCCGAAGAACTCGAGCACGTTCTTGGCCACGATCTCGCGATCGTTGTCCACGCAGACCATGTGGTAGCTGTCCTCCAGCACGACCATGCGCGCGCGGCCGCCGCCGATCTGCTCCACGAGGAAGTTGGCCGAGCGCAGGCTCGTGAGCTCGTCCTCGCGCGCGTGCACCACGAGCGTCTGGCAGCGGATGTTTTTCGCGCTCTTCATGAGCATCCCGCGCAGGCGATCCACCTGGCGGATGCACTCGAGCGGCACCCAGCGATAGTGGAAGTTCTCGCCGCGCTCGAACTTGGCCTTGACGATCGCGCGGAGCTGCTCGTTCTTGATGCCGAACGGATCCTCCTCCTCGATCTTCATCGAGCGGCCGACGCCCGGCACCCAGTACATCAGAGGCCGCAGCCCGCGATACCAGGGCGTGGACCAGCCGTCGATGTACACGGGCGGTGCGAGGATCACGAGATTGCCCTTGGTGTGCTGCTCGCGCTCGGCGAGGAGCGCCGCCAGTAGCGAGCCCATGCACATGCCCATGAGATGCAGGCGCGGATGCAGGTCCTTGACCTCGCGGTATTTCGCAATCACCGCGTTCACCCAGTCCTCCGCGACGACGCCGTCGAGGTCCTTGGGATCGGTGCCGTGGCCCGGCAGCGTGAGCGAGTGCGTGACGAAGCCGGCGTTCTTCAACCGCTTGTGCATCGAGCCCAGGTCGTATTGCGTACCGCCGAGGCCATGGATCAGGAATACGCCGTCGGGCGTGACGCTGGCATCGCCCACGGGGGTGGCCGGGATCCCGGGGGCGGCGGGCTTGTCGACGGTGGCCGTGTCGCTCATCGCGGCCTCACGTGGTCGGGCCGTCGGCCGTCAGGGGATGGACCCGGACGAGGCCCACGACGCGATGCAGCTCGCCGTCGTGGTCGCGGATCGCGCGCGCCTCGTCGGTGGCGCTCAACGTCGCGCTGCCGGCATGGACGAGATAGGTCATGGTGTCGGGTGCGCCCTGCCCGCGCACGCGCTCGTCGAAGCGCGTGGCCACGCGATCGCGGTCGCCGGCCACCACGTACGAGAGCCAGTCGGCAAGTGTCGCGAGCCGGTCGGACGCAACACCCATGAGCGCGGCGGAGTCGCCGGTCACCACGAGCTTGCCGCTCACCGGATCCCACTCGTAGGCGATGAGGCGATGCGCGCCGATGGCGGCGGAGAAGCGCGTCTGCCACTCGCGGGCCTCGCGCGCGGCGCGCCGCTGGGCCGCAGCGAGGATGGCGATGAGCAGGCCCGTGAGCGCGATGGCGAGCACGTAGACCTGCACCTCCGACTCGGCATTGCCCATCAGCGCCTGCGCGCCCGTGAAAGGGCCTTCGTGCTGCGCGGTGTTGACGATGGCGAGCACCGCGCCCACGAAGGCCGCGAGCGTGGCACCCTGGGCACCCCACAGGAGCGCCACCAGCGCCATGAACAGGATCGGCACGTAGGTGAGCGTCTGCCCGCGGCTGCCTTCGAAGCGCGTCCCGGGGGCGGCGTCGAACACGAGCCACATCGTGAACACGAAGAGGATGCATACGAGAAGGCCACCCAGGAACGTGGGCATCGGCATGCCACCCGAGCGCCGCACGCGGAATTGCGACCAGGCCACGAACACCGGCGCCACCAGGAGCGTGCCGAGCAGGTTGGACACGAACCACACGCGGAACACCGTCATGCCGCCCCCGTCGGCGGAGGCGAGATGCCACAGCGCCGCGACGAAGCCGCCCACCAGCGCCAGCGGAAAGGCGCCGGTGAGGATGAGCGCGCCCAGCTCCCGCCCGCTGTCCAGGCGCATCGGCAGCGGCACGAGGCGCATGGTGAGCGCCAGCGCCGCGCTCGCCGCGACCACCTCGATCACGCCGTAGCCCAGCGCCACGACGATCGACGTGCCGAGGTAGAGCGAGAAGAGCGTGGCACCGATGAAGCCGCCGGCGAGCACGGCGACCCAGCGCTCGCGTCGCAACGCGAACAGGAGCCCCATCACCACGCCGCTGGCCAACCACACGGTCCACGCGTCGTCGGGAGAGTACGCGACCAGCGCGGACAACCACGCGAGCGCAAGATAGGCCACGGTCACCACGACCGTCACGACGACGTTCTTCTGCACGAAACTCCTCCCGAAGCGGATGTTGCTACCCCCGAGCAGGGGCCGACCACGCACGGCGCAGCTGCTCGAGGAACGGCCGGTGCGTCAGCACCCATGCCACCGCCGGCACCACGGCAGGCAGGATGAGATGGCCGAACTGGTACGCGAACGCGATGATATCCCGCGCCCCCGCGCTGAATCCCGTTTGCGACGCGACGAGCGGCGGCGCGGTGATCGCGATGTTCTTGAGGAAGTCGGCCACGACCCCCCAGGCGATGAACGGCATCAGCGCGACGTAGCCCACGAGGAGCGTCCGCCACAGGGGCCGCTGGCGCGCCGCCAGGGTGAGCGCCACGAAGAGCGGCAGCCCGAAGGCATAGAGCAGCATGTTGACGTCCACCGTGAGCTCGCCGCCGGCCTGCGCCGAGCCGGGTCGCAGCGTGGTCACGAACGACAGCGTGGCAGCGTGCGAGTCGATGGCGCGCACGAGGTCGGAGAGGAAGCCCCGGGCCACGCCGCGCACGATGAGCTCGGCGGGCAGCAGCACGACGGGCGCGAGCACGTACCACACGGTGAACGTGACCGGCAGCCACAGCAGCGTGACGAGGACGAAGCGGAGGAGTGGCCGCGGTCGCGGCGCGGATGCCGTCACGTCATCCGGGAGCGAGCGCGGGCGGTGCTGCCGGCGGCGGTGCGCCGCGATCGTCGGTCCGTGGCACGCGCCGCACCCACAGGAGCCACACCACGAGGACGTCGAGCATGATGAGCGCCTGCCACACGTACAGGTGCGCCCACTCGAACACCGTGTAGCTCCACTGCCCGATGTAGAAGAGGCTGATGATGCGCACCACGTTCAAGGCCTGCACGGCGACGAAGCCGATCGCGAGCCCCACGATGCGATAGCGCCACGGCGCGGGGAACGCCAGCATCGCGGCGAGCAGCACGATCGTGGCTTCCACGCCGTTGCAGCCGGCCTCGATCGATACCGCAAAGCCGTTGGTCGCGCTGCGGATGATCTTGCCTTCGGCGATCACGTTGGGATCGAACATGGTGACGAGCGCGGTGGAGGCCCGCGCCAGGAAATTGGTCCACGGCACCACGAGATGTGTCTGCGCCCACGGGGTGAGCTCGAGGGTGAAGAGCGTCGCCAGCAGCACGAGGAAGACGAGGAAGAAGCGGATCATGGCGGGATTCTACGGGTCGGCGGCCCGCACTGGGACAGCGCCTGCGCAAACGGCGGGCTCAGTGGACTACCCTTGCGCTGACGCGCTCCGGGGCTTGTTCGCCCTTGGGACGGCCCGGCGGGCTCAAGCCCGCGCCAGCGGCGGATTGCGCGCGAAGTACCGCGTGACGCCCTCGTA